>JANYDN010000082.1 GCA_025363585.1 Verrucomicrobiota bacterium
CTCGAGCAATGCGCCGCCGAGGACGCCAAGGTCATCGTGTTTTCGGAGTGGGAACGCATGCTGCATCTCGTCCGCGACGCGTGCCTCGACGCCGGCCTCGACTGCGCCTGGCACACCGGCTCGATCCCGCAGCACAAGCGCCGCGCGGACATCGTGCGCTTCAAGGAAGACCCCGGGTGCCGCGTGTTCCTCACCACGGACGCCGGTGCCACCGGACTCAACCTCCAGGTCGCGAGCGTCGTTGTGAATTGCGATCTCCCGTGGAATCCCGCGCGTCTCGAGCCACGCATCGCGCGCGCGTGGCGGAAGTTCCAGTCGAAGCCCGTCACCGTCTACAACTTGATTTCCGAAAACACCATCGAGCATCGCATGCTCGACACGCTCGCCACCAAGCGCGCCGTCGCCGAGAGCGTCCTCGACTTGGCGGGCGCGGTCGCCACCGTCCCGCTCCGCTCCGGGCGCAAGGAAATGGCCGAGCGTCTCCGCGCCCTCGCGTCGCCTCAGGAGAATCTCGCCGCGGCCACTCCCGCGACGGACAAGCCACCCGCCGCCCGCGATCTTGCCAACGAATTCGCCCACCGCGTGCGACAACGTCTCGGCGGGCAATTGGTCGCTTGCGAACTCCGCACGCCCGACGGAGGCGAAGCGCCCACGTTGTTGGTGGTGGTCGAGCACGTCGCGCAGGGCAAGGCGCCGTGGGTCGAGGATTTGCGCCAGGAATTCTTCGGCGGCCCGGATGCCGAGACCCCGGCGCCGCGACTCGAGGTGCTGGACCGCGCGACCCACGAGGCCATCGAGCGCATGATTGCCGCCGGGCTCATCCAGATGACACCGCATGCGCGCCGATCGTTGCTCGAAGAAGCGCCGCCGCAACCGCCGCCGTTGACCCCGGAGCAGTCGCTTCTCCTCCGGCAATCGGCCGATCGCGCGACCCATCTGTTGCGCCGCGCGCGCGTCCTCGGCGACGCGGAGTTCGCGGACGAAGCCTTCGCCAGCCTTCGCGAGGCGTTGTTGCCGTTGGCCACCGCGGTATCGCTCGCGCGCCGCCTCCCGATCCCGACGACTTCCGCGGAACTCCAGCGCGAGCCGTGGAACACGCTGTGGCCCGGGATCGAGGACGACGCGGAGCATCTCGGCTCCGACCTCGGCAACGCGTGGGCCTCGGTTGCAGACCGGTTCAGCACGGCGCTGGAATCATTGCGGGCATCCCTACCGGACTGACCCTTTCTCGCGTCCCGCTCACATCGTCTGGGGCTGCCAAGCCGTATCCATGCAGTAAGAAATCAATTGGGTATCTCGCCAAGGCGCCAAGAATCCAACCATTCCCGACTCAGCCGGGACGGAACCCTGCAGTCGCGGCATGGGAATTCTCTCACGCCAAGGGGGACCAAGGCCGGCCAAGAAGGCGAGAACGTGTGTTGGGAACCAGACATCGGATCCCACCCTTCGGTGAAATGACACGCCGTCGGTCTTTGCCCCCTTGGATGGCCTTGGCCCGGCTTGGCGTGAAATAATTCCTCGGCCGCCACTGCATGGATACGGCTTAGGCACCTCGGCGATCTCGTCACGGTTTGCCAACCGGCACTTCAAGAATCCTGGGACCCCTTCGGGGCCGGGCATTCCGTGCGCATCTACCCAAGCCGCCCCGATGCAGCAGCGTGCCGTGGGTGGCACCGGCCCGGTGCCACTCCCCGTCAGCTCGCCAACGCTTGGCCCGCACCCAGTGGCGGCGAGCCGCCGCCACCCACGCATGTTTCACCGGACTCCGGCTAAGCTCGACGCGCATCAGCGCAGGCGGGCCTGCTCGCCAACGATCAACGCAGGCGAGGACTCCCCGCATTGATCGTTGGATCCGCCGCGTCACCGCGGCGGCCACGAATCCATCGGGTGCGGGGACGGGACGCGTGCGCCATGCGTCTTGCGGGGTTCCGTTGGCGGATTGACGCGTGCCTCGCCGGGACACGACCCTCGGCCTATGCACTTCCTCGCGGCTCTTCGTGGATTCGTCGCGTTCTCGCTCGCGGCGCTTTCCTGCGGCGACGTGGCGGCGGGCGAGTGGCCGCAGTGGCGCGGGCCGAACCGCACGGGACATGCGGCGGCCGACGAAAAGCCGCTCGCGCGGTTGCCCGAGACGCCGCGCACGGTGTGGAAGGTCCCGGCCGGCGAGGGGTTCGCGTCGCCCGTCGTTGCCGGCGGAAGCGTGTTCGCAATGGACACGCAGGACGGCAAGGAAACGCTGCGTGCCCTCGACATCGCCGACGGCCACGAACTCTGGCGGACGCCGGTCGACGACACCTTCAAGGATTCGCAGGGACCGGCCGCGCCGCGTTGCACGCCGGTCGCGTGGGACGGACGCGTCTACGCGCAGTCGTGCAAGGGCGAGTTGCTCTGCGTTTCGGCCGCGGACGGGAAGAAGCTCTGGTCGGTGAATTATACCCGCGATTTCGGGGCGGTGTTCACGGGCGAAAAAGGCAACGCCCCCGGCGCGACGCGGCATGGCAACAACGGCTCGCCGTGGGTCGAGGCCGGATGGCTCTTCGCGTCCGCGGGTTCCACCAACGGCGCGGGAGTCGTCGCGCTCGATCCAAAGACCGGGGCCATGCGCTGGAAGGGCGGGAACGAAATCGCCGCGTACGCCGCGCCCATGGTCGCGACGATCGAAGGCACGCGGCAGGTGGTCGACTTCATGGCCGACGCGGTCGTGGGATTCGACGCGACCGACGGCCGCGTTTTGTGGCGTTACCCGATGAAGACCGCGTTCGCGCGCCATGTGGTGACACCATTGGTAATCGGGAACCGCATCGTGGTCGGGTCGCACCAGACCGCCTTGATCGCGCTCCGGATTTCCCGCGACGGCGACGGATGGAAGGCCGCCGAGTCCTGGAAGAACAAGGACGCCACGCCGAGCGTCGCCAGTCCGGTCGCGGTCGGCGACTTGATCTTTGCCCTCGGACCCCAACGGGATGTCCTGTGCGTCGACGCGTCGGACGGACACGTGCGTTGGACCAAGACCGGTTGGATCAACAGCCCTGCCGACAAAGCCAACGCGGGATTCGTCGTCGTGGGCGGCAATTCGATCCTGATGCTGAACGATGGCGGCGAGTTGGTGTTGTTCGCGGCCGACGGAGCGGAGTGCAAGGAACTCGGTCGCGTGCAGGTCTGCGGCGCGACGTGGTGCAATCCGGCTTACAGCAACGGACGATTATACCTTCGGGACGGCATCAAGACCGGCGGCTCGTGGATGTGCGTGGAGCTCGCTCGCTAAACTGGTGCGATCCGTTCGGAAGCGGGGACTTTCTCACGCCAAGGCGGGCCAAGGCCATCCAAGGGGGCAAAGACCGCCGGCGTGTCGTTTCACCGAACGGTGGGATCCAATCTCTGGCTCCCGATACACGTTCCCGCCTTCTTGGCCGGCCTTGGTCCCCCTTGGCGTGAGAGAATTCCCATGCCGCGACCGCAGGGTTCCGTCCCGGCTCGCTCGGGAATGCTTGGATTCTTGGCGCCTTGGCGTGATACCCAATCGAGTTCCTACTGCATGGATACGGCTTAGCCTGCCGCGGTCTTTTGCACCGACACGCAGAACTCCGAGCCCTCGCCCGGCTGGCTGTTCACCGTCACGCGACCGCCGTGCGCCTCGACGACGGCCTTCACGAGGCTCAGGCCCAATCCCAGCCCGCGCTGCGAGCGGCTCTTGTCGCCCCGGTAGAGCCGCGTCCAGATCTTGTCCTGTTCGTCGATGGGGATCCCCATCCCGTTGTCACGCACCCTCACCAGCGCGCCGTCCGCGCGACATTCGGCCGATACCCGCACCGCGCCGCCTTTCGGTGTGTATTTCAACGCGTTGTCCAAAAGGTTGCCGAACACCTGACGCATCCGCGTCGGATCCACGGAGGCAACGCAGTTCGCCGGAAGGTCGAGCCGCACCAGGATCCCGCGGTCGTCGGCGACGAACTCGTAGACCTCGGCCACCTCGCGCAGCAACGCGCAGAGGTCCGCGTCCTCGCGGTGCAACCGCATCATCCCGGCCTCGGCCTCGGTCACGTCCATCAGCGTGTCGAGGATCTTGAGCACGCGTTCGGATTCCTCCATGCAATCGGCCAATGCCTCGCGCGCGGCGCCTTCCGCCGCGCCCGGCACCAACGCCATCTCCGCCGTTCCGCGCAACCGCGTGAGTGGCGTGCGCAGGTCGTGCGCGGTGTTGTCGAGCGACTCGCGCATCGCGCGGATCAGGGAATGGTTGCGGTCCAACACCGTGTTGAAAAGTCCCGCCAATTCCGCGAGCTCGTCCTCGCGCCTCGGCGCCGGAACGCGTGCGTCGAGCCGGCCGGTGGCAAGGATGTCGCGCGCCGTCGCCACCATCTGGCGGATCGGACGCGTCGTGCGGTACGCGAACACCACGCCGCCCGCGAAGCCGAGGCCGACCACCGCGGTCGACAGCACGAGGAATGCCCGTCGCAACGGCTCGAACAAGACCTGGCGGTTGTCCGTGCTTCGTCCCACCAGCAGCACCGAGCCGTCGCTTTGGCGTCGCTCGGCGAACGCGAAGTCGCGCTTCGCGTCGCGCGGGACCCGCACGATTCCCTGGTGCTCGCGGCGCGTGATCTGTCCGCCGAACATAGGCACGTCGACCTGGCGCAATTCCACCCAATCGGGCGGCAGGCGGGCGAAGGTCACCTCGTTCCGGGCGGTCGTGAGCCGGACGAACATCGACGTCTGCTCGGGTGCCGCCGAATCGCGGGAGACGGCGCCCTGCAATCCGGCGGCGCCGCGCGTCGCGTAGACGGCGCTGTACTCGTCGAGCTTGGCCTCCAGCAAAAGATGTTCTCGCGCCTCGAGTGTTCCCGACAACAGCCAATAGAGCGCGCCGAACAAGGCCGTCGTGCACACGACGAACACCAGCCCGAACCAAAGGCTCAGCCGCACGGCCAGCGCCCGGCGCATGCGACCGACGAATCCCTCCACCGGGTTCACGCGCCGCACCCCCGACGGTCCTTGGCGTCCGGTCTCGACCGTCTCCATTCCCGTGTTGGGTTCAGGCGCGGAGGACATAGCCAACTCCGCGCAGCGTGTGGAGACGCGTTCGCTCGGGGTCCACCTTCGCGCGCAGCCGATGCACGAGCACGTCGACCACGTTGGTCTGCGGATCGAAACTATAGTCCCACACGTGCTCGAGAATCATCGTCTTGGTCACGGTGCGTCCCGCGTTCCGCATGAGGTATTCGAGCAACGAGAACTCGCGGGGCTGGAGCTCGACCGCCTCCGCGCCTCGCCGGACCTCGCGGGTCAACAGGTCCATCGACAGGTCGCCCGCCGACAATCGCGTCGGTTCCGCGGCCTTGGTGGAACGCCGGATCAACGCCTGGACGCGTGCCAGCAATTCCGAGAACGCGAAGGGCTTGGTAAGATAATCGTCGCCACCCGCCTGGAGCCCGCGCACGCGGTCGTCCACCGACGCCTTTGCGCTCAGGAAAAGTACGGGGACCGCGTTGCCACCGGACCGCAGCCGTTGCACGACGCTGAGCCCGTCGAGACGCGGCAACATGACGTCGACCACCGCGGCGTCGTAGGGCGTGGTCGCGGCAAGTTCAAGCGCGACATCGCCGTCCGCCGCCTTGTCGACGGCGAATCCGCTTTGCTTCAGCCCGTTGCCGACAAAGGACGCGATCTTCGCGTCGTCTTCCACGACCAGGATTCGCACGCCGTCGATCATGCCGTGCAAGCCGGCGGTTCCCAGTTTCAATTCGCCGGTGGAATGGGTGTCTTGCATGGCCATCGTTTCGCTCCCTGTTTCATCGTGACGTCGCCTGTAGGCCGCGTGCCCCCACGCGGCGTTCCAACGCGAGATTCCGACCGAAGTTTACCTGTTGCGGGTCATTGCGACGCCGGGTCGGGAGACCCGGCCTACAAGCGGCGGTCGCGGAATGCCACGCCGACTCCCTCCCAAGACACTTTCGCCCGCGCTTTCGGACTGCGGTGGCAAGGCCGTCGTCGCGGGGGCCGCGACACCGCTTTCCTCAGCATTCAGCATCCCTTCCCGCCACGATGCCTCAACGCGGCGTGGCGTCGCTTCCCGTTTTCGCATCGCGATCCGACGGCGATTCGCGCGCGACGGTGACACCGGCGTCGGCTCACGGGGCCATGCTCCGTCCATTGAAATCTGTTGGTCATACGGTCTGCCTTTCGAATTCCGAACGCGCCGGGGCGGGGACCGAATCGCTCCGATCCCCGCCCGTCGCGTATAACCCGTCTCACTCGAGACGAAATCGAAAACCCCGCGGCCCACCCGGGCGGGCCGCGGGTGCGTTCACTTCGCCGCCGTCTCGTCGACGACGAGGAACTTGGTCACGCCGTGGCTCCAGACCTTGAGCAGGGTCGTCTTGTCCTTGGGCCTCTCGGTCAGCTTCACCGCTTGGTCGGCCGCCGTGACCGGCTCCTTGTTGATCTCGAGGATCACGTCGCCCGGGCGCAGCCCCGCTTCCCACGATTTGCTGTCCTGCTCCACGTCGGTCACGAGCACGCCCTTCACGCCGTCGCGGATCTTGTGCTCGCGTCGGGCCTCGCGGGTCAGGTCGCCGACGCCCACGCCGTTCAGCGTGCCCTCGTCGTCCTTCGCGGGCACATCCTGGTCCACGTCCGCCGTCTCGGGACGTTCCCGCGGCGTCACCTTGATGGTCTTCGCGTCTCCGTCGCGGAGAACCTTGACCGTCACCGCCTCGCCCGGCTTCGAACGAGCCACCTCGAGCCGGAAGTGGCGGGCGTCGCGCACCGGCTTGCCGTTGAACTCGACCACCACGTCGCCGCTCTCGAGCCCGGCCTTCGCGGCGGGACTCTTCGGCGTCACCTGCGTCAACACCGCGCCGGTCGCCTCCTTGAGATCAAGCTTCCGCGCCAACACCGGGGTGATGTCCTGCGGCATCACGCCTAGGTATCCGCGCGTCACCCTTCCGTCCGTCACCAATCCCTGCAGGACGTCGCGCGCCATGTTCGACGGGATCGCGAAGCCGATGCCCACGTTGCCGCCGCTGCGGGAGAGGATCGCGGAATTGATGCCGATCAACCGTCCCTCGGCGTCCACCAGCGCGCCGCCGGAATTGCCCGGATTGATCGCCGCGTCGGTCTGGATGAAGTCCTCGTAGGCGAGATTCTGCGTCGCGCGGCCGATCGCGCTGACGATGCCCATCGTGACCGTCTGGCCGATGCCGAAGGGGTTGCCGACCGCGAACACGATGTCGCCGACCTCGATGCGGTCGCTGTCGGCGATGGTGACGGGATCGAGATCGTTCGCGCCGACCTTGATGATCGCGACGTCGGTCGCGGGATCGCGCCCAATGACCTTCGCGGTGAATTCGCGGGCGTCGGAGAGCTTCACCTTCACCTCGTCGGCGCCGTCGACGACGTGGTTGTTGGTGAGGATATAACCATCCTTCGTGACCACGACGCCCGAGCCGATCCCTTCCTGGCGGGGCATGCGTTGCGGGTTGCCACCGCGCCCTTGCTGTCCGCGCGGGTCACCAAAGAAGAACCCGAAGGGATCGGACGCGTCGGGGAGCGACTGGACCTTGGCGCGGGTGGCGGTCATGACCTGCACGACCGATTTGCTGACGCGGCGGACGACCGGGGAGAAGCTCCGGGGAAGATTGCCCTCGCGATTGATCGCCTTGGAATCAAGGACGAGTTGCGCGGGGGCAGCCTTGTCGGAGTCCGACTTCGCCCGGAGCGCGGGAAGCGCGCCGAGGAAGAGACTGGCGGTGGCCGCCGCCACGATGGGCCAGCGGCGCCATTGGAATTGGTTCGTATCGTTCATCTGTTTGCCTTTTTCGGTTCGAAACTTCGGCGGCAAGATGGACGACCCTCCGTGTCCGCACGCTTTCCCCGGGATTACAGTTTTGTAAGGAGGCGACGGTCGAGGATTGGAAATCCAGGAATGGAAACCGTGGGTGACGGCGGCCCTGCCGTCACCGTGGCGAGCCGAAAGAAATCAACCGGAAGCCCTCAGGCGTATCCATGCAGTAAGAACTCGATTGGGTATCACGCCAAGGCGCCAAGACGCCAAGCATTCCCGAGCGAGCCGGGACGGAACCCTGCGGTCGCGGCATGGGAATTCTCTCACGCCAAGGGGGACCAAGGCCGGCCAAGAAGGCGGGAACGTGTATCGGGAACCAGAGATTGGATCCCACCGTTCGGTGAAACGACACGCCGGCG
>JANYDN010000138.1 GCA_025363585.1 Verrucomicrobiota bacterium
CCGGCGGACCGCGCCGCGGTGGGCACGATCCCCAAGATCAAGTACACGCCGCGCATCCGCAGCATCTCGATGAGCCAGGCGTTCGACTTTGGCGGTTGGTTGCCGGCTCCGCCGTACAAGGTCTTCGCGAAGGACAGCGACATCAACATCCCCACCAAGACCTGGGTTTTCATCGACGAGCATCCGGACAGCATCAACGACGCGGCCTGCGCGGTGAAGATGGCGGACCCGGGCGCGAAGACGGCGCAGATCATCGATTTTCCCGCCAGTTGGCACAATGGCGCGTGCGGCATTTCCTTCGCCGACGGCCATTCCGAGATCCACAAATGGATCGGTTCCAAGATCCGCGCCAAGCCGAGCTATAACGGCAGCCTCGGCCTGAACGTCCCGGCGGGCGATTCCGTGGTCGACGTCCTTTGGTGGTCCGAGAACACCACGACGAAGAACTGATACGGGGGGCAGGGCAGTTTTCAGTTTTCAGTGGTCAGTCCGTGCGCCAGCCGCGTTGGCCACGACGCGAACGGTCCCCGCGCGAAGCGCTTTCGGACTGCGGTGGGAAGTCGGACGCCACACCGCTTTCCTCGCCCACGCTGTCAACGCAAACGCAGGCGAGTGTCCCTGCTCCCTGCTCCCTGCTCCCCCATCACCACCACGTGTGCCCCGGGTCGGGAGCTTTGGTCCAATAGGGGTCCGTCGAGACGATCGTCGGGAACTTGAAGGCCTCGGAGTGGCCGTCGCCGAAGGTCAGGACCGACAGGCTCCTGCCTTTGTAGTTGTGCCATTGGCTCTTCTTGTCGTCCCAACCGCGGTTGGGATGCCACGGCCAATCGCCCTGGATGATCTTGTTGGAGGCGCTCAGCGCGATCTCCGAGGTCTTCATCGGGGTCCCGTTGTACGTCCCCGGGTTGTTCTTGTCGCCCGTCACGCGCTTGGTCCGCGCGAAGTCCGCCGCCCATTCCATGAGGTAACTCGTGCCATACTGGCGGAAGCAATTGGTCGCCTTGTAGTCGCCGATGACCTTCTCCCGAAAGATGTCCCCCTTGTCCGCCGGGCACGAGAAGACCAGCGGGCTGCCCTGGTATTTGTAGAGCGGACGGTTGGTCATGGCGGTGAAGACGTCGTACTTTCCGTTGGTGCCACCGGCGGACGCCCAGTCGTTGCACAAGGGCAGGAAGTCGCGGAAATCGTCCGCGTACATCTGGAAGGCGAGGACGGCCTGCTTGTTGTTGGAGATGCATTTGGTCTGCATCGCCTTGCTTTTCGCACGTGCCAGCGCGGGCAAAAGCATCCCGGCGAGGATCGCGATGATGGCGATCACCACGAGCAATTCGATGAGGGTGAAGGCCGCGGGCGACGCGCCTGGAGTTCGGGGGCGGGAACTGTTCATGGAGCTTTCGGGAGGCTCGGCATCCCGCGGGGTTCTGGGAAGGCGCCAAATGGGGCAGGGCACGGCTTGGCGTAGAGCGGCCTTCCCCGCCTTCGCCTGGCTTCGACGGGCAATGCCGGCTGCGCAGGGAGCACCGTCCCGGTGCGGCGTCTTGCCCGGGTAGCTCCGGGGCCAGCTTCGGTCCACCGTCTCACGACGGTGGCCACGTGCTACGGCTCCTCCAGTCCCCTGAGGTATTCCCAGAGCGCGCTCAGATCGGGATCCGTCAGCGCGTAGGCCACGATGTTCTCGCGTCGGCCCATTGCGAAACTCTTGTCGAGCCAGCCGCGGGCCTCGTCGATTTTTCCGAGCCGCACGCAATAGCAGGCGAGGTTGTACGGAAGGGCCGACACCTTCGGGAACCGGCCGAGCACCGAACCCACCGCCTCGCACGCGGCCTCGGTCTCGCCCAGCCAGAAAAGGGAGTTGCCGAGGTTCAGGTGGCCGCGGTGATCGCCGTCGTCGTGCTCGATTTGGCGTCGGGCGATCACGAGGCCCTCGGCGTGGCGCTTCTGTCCGACCAACGCCTGGAACCACGCCTCGAGGACGTCCGGATGCGCCATCGATTCGTGCCGGAGTTGCACCAACTCGGCCTCGGCCTCGACGTGATTGCCGAGCTCCATCCAGCCGCGCGCGGCGCGCAGGTGGAAGTAATCGGGATGAGGCAACGCCTCGGACATGCGGACAGCGTGGTCGGCAAATCCGATCCCGGCAATTCCGGAGAGGGTGGAGGCGAGGTGTGGCCACCGTCGTGAGACGGTGGACTCGAGCCGCAACTGCGCGAAGCGCCTTGGGAGTGCGGTGGGAAGCCTTCGGAAGGCGCCACACCGCTTTGTAGGGTTGTGGCCGACGATCGTGGAGGGAGACCTTCGTAACCGTGAGTTCCAACGAACAACCAAGTCCCGACGTGAAGAGGCCGTTCACCGATGCCTTTCTGACGCAGTACTCTGCGGAGCACGTCAGGTACGAAATCGACATGTTCTTCGAGTGCGTCGAACTGCGAACCCGGCCGGGATTCACCACGCAGGCATTGGCGCAGTTGGGCAATCATCAACTGGTCAACAGCGCGCTTATCGAATCCTTCGTCGTTCACCTCCGAAATCTGATCGATTTCCTGTATTTGGAATCGCCGGGCAAAACAGACGTAGTTGCTAAAGACTTTATCGCCACCGGGGTCTGGGAAAGTATCCGTCCAGTGGAGACGGAGTCGCTCAAGCGCGCAAAAGAGCGCGCCAACAAAGAGATCTCGCACCTCACCTCAAAACGCATCGCGGACACGCACGGAAACAAGGACTGGGATTTCGTTGGGCTTGCATCAGAGATGTCGGCCTTGCTCGCGTGCTTTGCGCGGCCGGCATGCCGGCACGAGACGTCTTGCACCGGTCACTTTGGAAACGATCCTACGATGCCAAACTCGTCACGCACCCGGTGTGGTTGATGATCGGTTGGGCACCGGATAGTCCGGTTGCCTTCAAAGCGGTGTGGCGCCCTCCGAGGGCTTCCCACCGCAGTCCGAAGGCGCTTCGCGCGGGGGGATGGCCTCGATCCACCGTCTCACGACGGTCGCCACGCGAGGCTCGACCCGAGTCGATTGGATTCTCGTCCCGGACTTTCCTTGAAACCCAAGGGGTGGTTTCGTGTCGTTCCTGCGCATGAAGAAAATCGTCATTCCCGCCGCGGCCCTCGCATCGCTCTTGTTCGCGGGCTGCATCCACACCCAGCAAACCTCCTACAAGGACGAATCCCGGGTGCCGGTGGAGTTCGAGACCGAGTCGGCCGGCCGGATTTTCTACGAGGCATTGAGCCGCCGGCCGCATTCCGGGGAGCGGCAGGAGAGCAAGACCGAGGTCTCGTTGCCGCTGGTCTTCAGCAACGAAAACCGCGTGGTCCGGGGTCCGAATATCGCCTTCAACCGGGCCGTCGCCGAGGCCGACAGCAACCGGGACGGAAAGATCACCGAGATCGAGGCCCGCATCTTCGCGGGACGCTGAACGCTCTGGAATTTTTTACGGGAGCAAACAGAGGGAACGGAGATTTGATCCGGGAACACCGACGCGCGCGAGCACCCGTTGTTTCCTGATCGTTGGTCGGCTCGCATGGGAAAAACCGTCCGTCGCTCTCCCTTACCCCTGTTTCCTCCTGTAAATAAATTCCCGAACCTTCCGGGACCGTTCTCCGCGTCGTGTGCCGGACTTGCCGCTTGCGCGGCGCCCACCGGCCGCCAGCCTCCCGCCAACCATGGACAAGGATCAGGTCGCCGCGGCGTTGGGTGAGATCGGCACCCTGCTCGAATTGAAGGGCGAGAACCCGTTCAAAACCCGCGCCTACCACAACGCCGCGCGCATGCTCGAGGGACTCGCCGAACCCCTCGGCCTCCTCGTCGCCGAGAAACGCCTCGGCGAACTGAAAGGCATCGGCGACGCACTCCAGGAAAAGATCACGATCCTCGTCGGGACCGGACGGCTCCCTTACCTCGATGACCTTCGCGCGTCGGTTCCCCCGGGCCTTCTCGAGTTGCTCCAAATCCAGGGCCTCGGTCCCAAGAAGGCCCGCAAACTCCACGAGGAACTCGGCGTCGATTCCCTCGCGTCGCTCGAGGCCGCGTGCAAGGACGGGCGCGTGGCCGCGCTCGAGGGCTTCGGCGACAAATCGCAGGCGCGCCTGCTCGAGGCCATCGCCTTCAAGCGCCAGTTCGCGTCGCGCCATCGCCTCGTCGACGCGCTCACGGCGGCCGAGCCGATCCTCGAGGCGTTGCGCGGGCATCCGGGCGTGGTCCGGTGCGGCACCGCGGGCAGCCTGCGTCGATGGAAGGAAGTCATCGGCGACATCGACTTCGTGGTGTCGAGCAAGCGGCCCGGGGAAGTCCTGGATTTCTTCGTGGGATTGCCGGGCGTGCGGTCGGTGCTCGCGCGGGGCGAGACGAAGGCGAGCGTGATCCTCGACGGCGAGGGCATCCAGGCGGACCTGCGCGTGGTGGACGATGCCGAGTTCGCGACGGCGCTGGCCTATTTCACCGGGAGCAAGGAGCACAACATCGCGATGCGGCAGCGGGCGATCGCACGCGGACTGCGGTTGAACGAATACGGCTTGTTCCGGGCGACGGAGGAAACCCGGGACCCGGCGTTGCGCGTCGATTGCCCGACCGAGGAGGCGTTGTACGAGAAGCTCGGGCTGGACTACGTGCCGCCCGAATTGCGCGAGGACCACGGGGAATTCGTCGCGGCGGAGAAGCACGCGTTGCCGCGATTGCTCGAGTGGACCGATCTCCGCGGGTCGTTGCACAACCACTCGACCTGGAGCGACGGCAGGAACTCGATCGCCGACGTGGCCGCCCACGCCATCGAACAGGGGCTCGCCTATTGGGCGATGACGGACCATTCGCGGGCATCGTTCCAGGCCAATGGCCTCGACTGGGGCCGGCTCCGCCTGCAACTGGAGGAAATCGCCGACCTAAACAAACGATTCGAGGACGAGGAAACGGACTTCCGGCTGTTGACGGGGAGCGAGGTCGACATCCTCAAGGACGGCTTGGATTTTCCCGACGACGTGCTGGCGCAACTGGACGTGGTGGTCGCGAGCCTGCACGTGCCATCGGGCGAGGAGGCGGAGAACACGCGCCGCCTGATCGCGGCGGCGGAGAACCCGAACGTCCACATGCTGGGCCACCTTACGGGACGGCTGTTGCTCGAGCGCGATGCCTACAAGGTGAACGTGCAGGCGGTGATCGACGCGTGCGGCGCGACCGGCACGTGGATCGAGCTCAACGCGAATCCGTACCGCTTCGACCTCGATTGGCGGCAATGGCAATACGCACTCTCGCGCGGCGTGAAATGCGTGGTGAACTGCGACGCGCACCGGCTCGAGCATTTCGGATTCCTGCGCCTCGGCGCGGGCCTCGCGCGCAAGGGCTGGCTCACGAAGTCGGACGTCATGAACACGCTGCCGCTCGAGAAACTCCGCGCGGCGTTGGCGAAAAAGCGCCGCGGTTGAGGCGCCTTTTTTTGTCCGCAGATGGCGCAGATAACGCGGATATTTAACTCGGATCATCATCTGCGGCATCTGCGGCATCTGCGGACGTCTTGCCGGCAATCCGGCAGCGCGCGCTTGCACGGGACGACCGGATCACTGCGCGCCCAACTCGGGTTCCTCGCTCCGTTCCGCGGCTGGAATATGAACAGCGATCCGGCCGCGGGAATTGGACCGTGTTGGGATCTCGCGCCGAGGGAATGTGGATCATGTCCGGGACCTCCGGGTCTCCGCGTCTCTGCGGGAGTTGCGGCCCCGCCTCCGCTCTCTCTTGTAAAATATTCCCACCGCAGTCGGCAACGTCGCCTCCATTTTTTGTCCGCAGATGGCGCAGATAACGCGGATGTTTGGCTCGGATCATCATCTGCGGCATCTGCGCCATCTGCGGACGTCTTGCCGGCAATCCGGCAGCGGGAGTTGCGGCTCCCATCCCTGTTTCCTCCGTTACCTCCTGTAAAAAAATCCGCGGTCAGGGAACCGGCCGCGTGAATTGCCGCAGCCGGTCTCGCATGAGTTCCAGTGCCATCCGGCGCGACGCGAAACGCGGGTCCGACAACCACGTTTCGACCCGTGCCAGCGCGGCCAAATCGTGCGCGGCGCGATCCCCGCGCGGGGTCGGTTGCGATGGCGTCGCGAGGTTGTCCGACACGAACGCGTTGTCGTTCGGATACACGCCCGCGAAGCGCGCCAGTTCCGCGTCCGCGAACCGCGGGTCCGCGAGGTAGCGTTCGAGCAACGCGCCTTGCACGGGATCGCGTACATCGGCGCGCGCCATGAGGCCGGCGCGCGTCGCCTCGCGTCCCGCGAACAACGACGGGTCGGCCAGCAACACGGGCAAGACCGCGGCGGGCTCGCGCGTGGCGAGGCGATCAAGCGCGAGGAAACCCGCGTGGGCCAATGCCGGTTCGTCGGTGCGGCGAAGGTGCGAGGCGAGGTCGGGAATGGCCGCGCTCCCGCCGAGCGCGACGGCGATGTCGAAAGCCTCGAGATAACCCGCCGTGGGTTCGCGCTGCCATTCGGCGCGGGTCAACAGTTCGTGGAGCCTGGCCGCCGCCACCGCGCGGTCCGCGGGATCCGAGCGCGACAAGGTGCGCAGCGCGATCGCCCATTCGTCCGGCGTGCCACCGCGTGCGACGAGTTCGCGCGCCACCGTGGCCGCCGCGGCGGGATCGAGGCGGGAGAGGAGATCGAGGAGATGGACCCGCAGCGACGACGCGGAGTCGAGGTTGCCGCCGGGGCCGGGCTTGAGATCGAGTCCGGTGGACGCGTCCGTGCCGGAAGCCAGGAACGCGCGGATCGCGGCGACGGCGCGTTCGCGTCCGAGCGCGAGCAACGCGGCGTCGAGTTCGTCCAGGGTGCCGTGGACATCGCCGCGGTGCCCGCGAAGCCGATCGACCGCCGTGCGTAGGCTCGTGACGCCGGGTTGTCGGGACGATTCGTCGCGGGGCACGGCGTTCGAAGGGGATGGATCGGCAAACCGCGCGGCTCCACGGCGACCGTGTTGGAATGCCCAGGCGCCCAATCCGAGCGTCAGCACGAGCGACGCCGCGACGGCAACCCTCCACCGACGGGATGTGCGGTCGTGCGGCACCGGGCCAGCGTGAGGCAAGGCGGACGCGATGGGAACGGTCGAATGCGCGGGGTGGGCAGGGCGGGCGCACCCTGGCACTTTCCAGATCAAGCGAGCCGCACAGGACGCTTCCGCGTGTAGTCAGTGACCGGCTTCGGCCAGTGATCCCAAGTTCTTCATTCCCGTGCTCGGTGCCGCGAACGCCGCTTGCATCCGGACCGGTCCTAGACAGGCGCCCGAGGCTCGGATACCAACGCCATGTCAATGCGGGACCCAACCCAGGCCCGATGTGGGTCACGACCTTGCCATGAGACTTATACCCCGATTGGTCGCCGCGATCCGGAGCGGATGGATGGCGGCGGCGCTTTTTGTTGTGGCGGCGGCTTCGCCGTCGGATGCGGCGGGCGCGACGGACGTCTATGACATCGTCCTGCCATTCGGCGATCCGGCGCGGGTGGGATATCATATACTAGCCCCGCTGACGGCGGATTCAGGCTGGCTCTACGGGGTCGCGGAAGGTGGTCCGGGCGGCTACGGACAGCCCTCGGCCGGCGTGGTATTCCGGGTGCACGAGGACGGCACGGGCTACCAGATCCTCCATCGGTTCGGTTTGGTCTCGACCGACGGCTATGTCCCGAACGAACTGGTTTTCGGTCCCGACCATCGCCTTTACGGAACCACGCGGCGGGGCGGGAAGGGTGACCGCGGCTCCGTGTACTCGTTGGCGCCCGACAGTCCCGCGCCCGATGTGGGCTATAAGCTAATCTATAGTTTTCCGTCGACGAGCTCGACCGGGGGAACCCCGTTGTCGGGGTTGACCGTGGCCGGCGGACGGTTGTTCGGCATGGCATCCGAGGGCGGCTTCAAAGAGGCCGGGGTTATTTTCCGGATCACCACCAACGGCGACTATGCGGTGCATGCGGAACCCGGACGCAGGATCGTGCTCAACGGCACCCCGATGTCGTTCGATCCGCCGGCGGCCGGGAACACCTACCAGTGGCCCCGGGGATTGGCGGCGTCATTGGCGCTGGGGCCCGATGGCCTGCTGTATGGCACCTCGCAGGGCGGGGGTGCTTCGAACGGCGTCGTGTTCGCCGTCTCGCCCACCAACGGGGCGGTGGTGACCGTGTATGCGGATCTGGGGGACATCGGGCTTCCCAAGGTGCTCAGCACGGAGCGTCTGGCCTTTGGCACCAATGCCACGGGGCCCGCGGTGTTCGGGACCTCTCTCAGGGGCGGGGACGTCGGGCCCACTTATGGGGAAGGCGGCGGCGTCCTGTTTTTCACGGGCCTGTATGATCCAGCGTCCGGCAACTCCACCGTGGTGTCGCGCGTGGTGTTCGGCGGCCTGCCGGGCGTGGATCCACCCACGCGGCCACTGGATCCCGCGATGCCGTCCGGGCCGTTGATTTCGCACGGCGGGCAGCTCTATGGCGCGAGCGTCTTCGGCGGCGACGGAAGCCAGGGCTCGATCTATAGGATCGACACGGTGCATCCAGGATATGTTCCCGAGCCGGAGCGGCTTTATTCGTTCGCTTACCAGGACGAATTCGGGATCCAACCCTACGCGGGATTGGTGACGGGCTCGGACGGCGCGCTCTATGGAGCGACCTCGATCGGAAGCCTGCCCGCCGATGGCTCGATCTACCGGTTTGAGCCCGATGCCGGCACGTCGCCCACGCTGTTGTTCGCCACCCTGAAAGGCGGCGGGCTCGGATCGGAAGCGAACGGGGATCTCGCCGAGGTGACCGACCGGGGCGAACTCTGGGGAATGACCCGCCGTGGCGGTCGCTTCGGGATGGGAACGGTCTTCAAAACCCGCCGCGACGGCTCGTCCTACCAGACGGTTCTCGATTTCGGCGATTCCCTGGTGGCGAACAATTCCGGGAGAATGCCGAACGGCGGATTGGTCCGGGTCGGCAATTATCTCTACGGCCTGACCCCGCAGGGGGACGGGGGAGGAATCGTCTTCAAAATCAATCCCCTCACCGCTGGCACGACGAGCTACCGACGCCTCCACGCCTTCCAGAGTGGCGACGACGGCTCTTATCCGTATGGCACCCTGACTCGGGGAACCGCAGCCCGGGGCGACGCGGGAATGCTCTACGGGGTCACGACGGGAGAGAATTCGAATCCGGGTTCGGTGTTCAGGATCGATACCGACCACTCGGATGCGATGAAGACCCTCCGCCTCTTCTCCCCCGCGACGCCGGCTATGGGAGTCGGTCCGGCCTCGCCGCTCCTCGCGGCGGCCAACGGAAGGCTGTACGGGCTCACGGCGACCGGCGGCGACACCGGTTCCGGCGTGGTCTATTCGCTCTCGACCAACGGCGCCGACTATCGGGTCGAGGCACGGTTGCAGGGCGGCGCCCCCGAGGAATTGTTCCCGCTGGGCGGCCTCGTGGAGCGCGGCGGCCGGTTTTTCGGCATCTCGATCCGTGGTGGCGATTTCAACGGGGGAACCGTCTTCGAACTGGTCCCCGACGGGACGCCCCTGAGACTCCTCCACCATTTCGCGGGCTCCATGCAACCGGTGGGCGGCCAGATCGACGGGACTTATCCATACGGCACCCCGCGTCTGGGGCTCGACAATCTTTTCTACGGAGTGACGGCCGGTGGCGGCGCCTATAACAGCGGGGTATTATATCGCTTTGATCCGGACGCGGATCCCTCCGGGAACATGGAGATCCTGCACGCGTTCCACGAGTCGGCTTCGGACGCGTCGGCACCGGCCGGAGGGCTATTGAGTGCCTCCGACGGCAAGCTTTACGGAGCGGCGCCGTTCGGCGGGATCGCCGGGGACGGCGTGTTGTTCTCCTTCGCGCCGGGAAACTCCGCGCCGGTGTTCGACCCGGCCAAACTTCCCGATGCCCGCGCGACCAACGGGTTGGCCTTCGATTATATAATCCCGTCCGATGCCTTCGTGGATCCAAATCCCGGGCAGACGGTCGCGCTCGGCGCGGGGAATCTTCCCGGTTGGCTCTCGTTCGATCCCGTCACCAGGTCGTTCCATGGGATTCCCGACGCGGCCGGTCCGCTGGACATCGCGGTCACGGCGTCGGACTCCTCGTCGCCGCCGGCCACCGTGACGGGCACCCTGCACCTGACGGTTGCCGAGTCGCCGGTGGCATTGGTGCGATGGGCCGTCACCACCCTGGCCGTGCCGGAAACGCAGGTCGATGGCACCAACCGGGTGGTCTGGTTGGCGATCGTCAAGTCCGGCGTCGCGGGCGGGACGGTGAATTTCAGCGTGGACACCGGCGGCCGCGCGAACCCCGCGGATCTGGACCGCGACGTGGCGATCGAGCGTTCGGGATCGCGGGCGTTCGGCGGCGGGACGGTCACGAATTATATAAGTTTGGAAATCGAGGACGACCTGTTGGACGAGGGCGACGAACGGTTCGTGGTGCATTTGGTGTCGAGCGACCCGGCCAAGGTGACGGTGACGGGCGACGCGGCGTTGGAGGTGACGATACTGGACGACGATGCGGGGATCGCGACGCGCTCGGTGCCGGCCCACGTGTTCGGAGCGACGACGGGCGCGGACGTGGTGGTGAACGTGGCAGTGCCCGCGCCGGCGACGGGCGTCGGCGGCTGGCGCCTGGCATGGGAGCGCGCGTGGCGCCGCGCCGGGGACCGCGTCACGATCCCGACGGACCTCCCGTCGGTGGACGTGGTGTTCGAGCCGCTGGCCGGATTGCGCGCGCCGGAGCCGGCGACGGTGATGGTGGCGCTGGGGCAAACGACGGTATTGGACCGGGCTTATACCACGGTCGCGGCGACGACGGGGAGCCTGCGGGTCGATCTCGCGCCGTCGGGCGGCAAGTGGCGGATGCTGGGCGAGGGCGGGGCCTACACGGACTCCGGCGGAACGCGCGCGAACCTCCCGGCGGGGCAGGGGTTGGTCGAGATCCAGCCGGCGGCGGGATTCCTCGTGCCGGAGCCGCAGCCCGTGCAGGTGTTGCCGGGAGCGAACAACGCGTTCGCGTTCTCCTGTGCGGAGGGAACGGTGCAAAAGGTGGGGGCACCGGCCGTCGTTTCCACGCTCCGGTTGGAAGACCACACGACGGAGCCGGACGTGACTTATATCGGGCAATTGGTTTCGCCCGCCGGTTCGGGAAGCGGCGTCGCGGTGATGCCGCACACCGTGCTGACGGCCGCGCACATGGCCTTCGACCTCGTGGAGTTGGCGCCGGTCCCGGATCTAAGATGGGCCTGGAAACGCGCGAGGCGCGAGGCGGACGCGACGACCGCGGGAACTTCGGATCCCGCCCCGATTTATTCGCGGGGTTCCTATATGCTCGGTGGCTACGCGCTGCAACGGTCGAACGACATGGCGAATCCCGGGCTGGGCGGGGCGCCGTCGCTGGCGTCGAGCGCGCTGGACGCGGCGACATTATGGTTCGCGGGCGCACGGCCGGCCCGCGGCGGGCAATCGGGATTCCTGGTCGCGCTCGGGGCGCCGGGCCCGTGGCTGATCGACACGAACCCGGTGGCGCTGGCGGGTTATCCGCAGGAAGGACTGGGGACGGTCCCGGGCCTCCCTCACCTTGGATCTCCGGGAAAAGTCGTGTTCGACGCGAGCCGTTACCCGGTGCTGGTGGCGACGGGATTGCCCGGGTTTCCCGGGAACAGCGGCGGTCCGGTATTCGCGTTCGGACCGAAGCCGCCCGGGGCCGGCGCGCAGGCGATGTTCCCGGCCGGGATATTCCTTGGGCAAGAGCCCAACGGTTACCGGGTGCGGGTGATCGACACGAACGTGGTGGCGTTGATCGAACTGGCGGAATCGTCGTCGCGCATCGGGACAAACTATAATAGCGGCGGGGTGACGCGGTTCGACACGACGCCCGCGGTGCAGTCACACCGGCAGTCGCTGTCGGTGCGGTTCGATCCGGCGTCGGGCGGCGCGCAATTGTCGCCGAACGGGCCGGTGAAGACGGGACCGACGGCCGGTTACCGGGTCGTGCCCGGGACTTATACCCTCGTGTTCACGGCGGTGGCGGGATATAGGACGCCGGATCCCTATACCTTCGCGGTGGGGCCGGACGTGGACCTGAACCTGGAGGTGCACTACGCGCCGTCCGGGCCGGCGTTGGGGATCAGCGGGGCGAGCGGGCTGGTGGCACTCGGCGCGAAGGGGCTGAAGGTGCAATTGCAATTCGCGCCCTCGATCGGCGCGGGAACCCTCTGGCAGCCACTCGGAGCCCAGCGGTCGGTTCTTACGGACGCCGACGATTTGTCCGTGAAATTGCCGGGCGCCGGCGCCGGTGGATATTATCGCCTGCTGGTGGTCCCCTGACCCACGAGGACCATGGCCAACCCACACCGGTTCCCGACCGCAGCGCTCCTGGTCCTGGGCCTTCTCGTGGGACTTAATACCATTGCGGCCGATGCCTGCCGGTTGATCTCCGCCAAGGGCGACGTGCGGTGGCAACCGGCTGGGCAGACGAATTGGTACCGGTTCGCGTCCACGAACGTGGCATTGGCGGGCGGCACACGGATCGATGTCCGCGACCACGGCGAGGCGATGATCCTGCTGCCGAACGGATGCGTGCACCGCGCCGCGTCCGGAAGCTCGTTCGTCGTCCAGCCACCGGAGCCCAGCGGCACGGTGCGGAGCGTATTGGAGAAGGGACTCCATTATTTCTTCGACCGCGGCAAGTCGGAGAGCCTCGAGATCAAGGCGGGCGGTGGCTCCGGGCTGTTCCAGGGAACGGAACTCACCGTGCGGATCCTGGCCGACGGCGGCGCGGAGTTCTCGTTGCTCGAGGGCGCGGTGGTGCTGACCAACGCGTCCGGAACGGTCCGCCTCGAGGGAATCGATGCCGCGCGCGTCGCGCCGGGCGATGGCCCGCGTCGTGTTCCCGCGATCCAGGCCAAGAACACCATCCAATGGTTCCTATATTATCCCGCCGTACTCGAATCCCGGGAACCAAGTCTAGCGGACGGGGAACGGGCCCGGCTCGCGACGGCGCTCGAAGCCTATAGGTTCGGCGATGTCGCGGGCGCGCTGGCCGCGTGGCCGGCGGATTGGACGCCGGGCTCGCCGGGCTCGGCAGGCTCGCCCGCCGCGCGGGCATTGCACGCCCAGTTGTTGCTGGGCGTGGGCGACATCGACGCGGCGCGCTCGGAACTCGCCGGCACGACGGGTCCGGAAGCCGAGAACGTGTTGACGTTGCTGGGGGCCGTGACGGACCCGGCCAACACGGTCGCTCCGGCCGACGACGCGACCGCTTCGCGCGCGCTGGCGTTGGCATATCTCGCGCAGGCGAACCGGCGGCTCGTCGACGCACGGGCGTTGGCGCGCGCGTCACTGGACCGGTCGCCCGGGCACGGGTTCGCATGGGCTTATCTGGCCGAGCTGGAATTCGGGTTCGGCGAATTGGAGGCGGCGCGCACCGCGAACCGGCGCGCGCGGGAATTGGCGCCGCGTCACGCGCCGGCGGCGGCGTTGGATGGATTCCTCGCGGCTGCCGGCAACCATCCGCGCGAGGCGATGGCCCATTTCGACGAGGCGATCCGGCTCGATCCGCGCCTGGCGAACGGATGGCTCGGCCGCGGCCTCTGCCGTATTAGAGTCGGTGACCGCGCGGGAGGGTTGGAGGATTTGACGATCGCGGCCGCGACGGAACCCAACCGCTCGTTGTTGCGTTCGCACCTTGCGAAGGCGTGGGAGGAATCGGGCGATCCCTTGCGGGCGCGGCACGAGCTCGCGTTGGCCCGGGAATTGGATCCGCGCGATCCGACGCCCCATTTTTACGGCGCGTTGATGGCCTATGACCAGAACCGCATCAACGACGCCATCGGCGGGTTGGAGGAATCGCTGGCCGCGAACGACAACCGCGCGGTGTTTCGCTCCGGACTAAGACTCGACGAGGACCGCGCGGTTCGGGGCACGGGCTTGGCGCGGGTCTATGCGCGGGCCGGGCTTTCGGACGTGGCGCTGCGCGAGGCGTCGCGGGCCGTGGCGGCGGACTACGGGAATTATGCCGCGCACCTGTTCCTCGCGGAGACGTACGACGCGCTGCGGGATCCGACGCGCTTCAACCTCCGCTATGAGACCGCGTGGTTCAACGAGCTGTTGCTCGCGGATTTGCTCGCGCCGGTCGGGGCGGGGACGTTCTCGCCGAACGTCTCGCAGCAGGAATACACGCGGCTGTTCGAACACGAGGCGTTCGGGTTGTCGTCGGTCACCGAGTGGCGCAGCGACCGCCAGTGGCACGAGCTCGCGACGCAGAGCGGGTACTTCGGACGCACGGCGTGGTCGCTGGACGTCGACTACGAGCACCACGCCGGTGTTCGCCCGAACAACGACCTGGATCGCATCGAGTGGTACAGCCGGATCAAGCAACAGGTAAGCAACGCGGACACGGTGACGTTGCTGGCGAAGGTCCAGGAATATTCCAGCGGCGATAATTTCCAGTATCAAAACCCGGCGGACGCGAGCCGCTCGTTCCGCTACGACGAATCGCAGCACCCGATCCTGGTGGGTGGTTGGCGGCACGAGTGGTCGCCCGGGGTGCAGACGCTGGCGTTGGCCGGAAGGCTGGAGAACGACCAAAGATTCCGGCAGGACGACGTCGCCTTTCCCGAACTGCTTCTTCACGCGGGGGATTTCCCGCCCAACAGTTCCATCCCGTCCGGCATCACGTACCGGGGGCAACTCGAGATCTATACCGCGGAGCTGAGCCAGATCGTCGAGACCGAACACCAGGTGCTGGTGGCCGGAGGACGCATTCAGTCCGGCGACACGCGGGTGCAATATCGCATCGATCCCAAGGACACCGGTTTCCTAGACGATTACCCGTCACAGCTCGGTGTGGACCGCAATGGCGGCGGTGACATCCGACGGTGGTCCGCGTACCTATATGAGACTTGGAAGCCCATCGACGCGCTCGCGCTGACGGCCGGCATTAGCTACGAGCGGCTCGAGGCGCCGGCGGATTTCCGGAGCCCACCGCTGGGTGGCGGGCAGGTGGTCCACCAACGGGTGGAGCCCAAGGCGTCGGTGGTCTGGACGGCGACGACCAACGTCGTGGTGCGCGGCATGTACGCGCAATCGCTCGGCGGGGTGAGCCTCGACGAGAGCTTCCGGCTGGAGCCGGTTCAATTGGCGGGGTTCAGCCAGGCGTTTAGGACCGTGATCCCGGAAACGTTCGCGGGTTCGGTCACGGCGCCGCGGTTCGAGGTCGCGGGCTTGGCGCTCGATACCAAGTGGCCGGGGCGTTGGTACGCGGGGCTCGGTCTCGATTGGATTAGGTCCCAGGTGACGGAGGGTAACGGGCTTTTCGAATTCGATTTCACCAGCGGCGACGGCACGGCGGTCGTGCGACCCCATGCCTATCGCTATGACGAGCGCGCGGCGACCCTGGCGCTCGACAAACTCGTCGGGGAACAGTGGTCCTTCGGCGCGTCGGTCCGCGGTGCCCGGACGCGGCTCTCGGACCAATTCGATGACTATGGTTCCGTGGCGCGGCGGGTTTCGACGCTCGGGGAATTCGGGCTCAGAGCGGGATGGAACCATCCGGACGGTTGGTTCGGCACGGGAATGCTTCGCTGGGAACTTCAGGACTGGCGCGTTTCGCGCGACAACACGACGGACCCGGGCAACGCGTCGTTGGCATCGGAGCAGGCGGGCGGGGCGGATGTTCCGTTCGTGGACCTGCGGGCGGGATGGCGGTTCCCGCGCAACCGCGCCGAGCTTTCCGTCGGCGTGCTGAACGCGCTGGATCGCGACTATCATATCGACGCCCTCGGCGGCCTGCCGGAGTTTGCCCGTGGCCGCGTTTTCACCGCGCGGTTTCGATTCAATTTCTGACATGTTCCGGCGATTCATATCCAAGTGGAAGGGATGGGCGAGCGGAGGGGTCGTCGGGTTCCTGGCACTGTGGCTGTTCGGCCCGGGACCGCTGGGCGACCGTTGCGAACTCATGTCCTTCGACCTCCCGATGTCGGGACACCCGACCGTCGGGCCGGACGGCGTCGTGCTGGTCTATATCGACGACGCGTCGTTCCGGGAACTCCAGTGGCCGCACAACCGGACGGTGGACCGTCGTTGGCATGCGGCGTTGCTGAAGGCGCTGCGGGCGGGCGGCGCGCGGCGCGTGGTGTTCGACGTGTTGTTCAGCGACCCGGACATCGACCCGCGGGGCGACGCGGCGTTCCTCGCCGAGCTACGTCTTCGGCCCGACACGATCCTCGCCATGAAACACACGTGGACGACGGAATCCGGCGGACGCTCGCTGGTGTCGACCCCGGTGGCTTCCAATTATATAGCGGGGGTGGGCGGCCGCGTCGGCACCACGTGGTTCCAAAATGATTCCGACGTGGGGGTCCGGAAGCTCCCGACCGCGGTCGGCGGCGTGCCGGCGCTGGCGGAACTTGCGGCGGCGCTCGACGGAAAGAATCCGGAGGCCGGCGAGCGTGTTCGTTACCTGCATTATTACGGGACGCAGGACCGGTATCCGCAGATTAGTTATGCCGGGGTGCTGGCGGGCCGTGCGCCGCCGGGATATTTCAAGGACAAGGTGGTGTTCGTGGGACAGCGGCAGAAGACGGCGTCGGCGGGAAGCGACATGGACATGTTCGTGACACCTTATACGCGGGCGGGCGACGGCGCGGCGCCCGGGGTGTTGGTGCATGCGACGGCTTACCTGAATCGAATGCGGCACGAATCGCTGGCCGAACTCGGCGTCGGCTGGGAGGGCCTGCTGTGGCTGGGGGTGCTCGGGATCTCGATGGCATTGCCCGTGTTGTCGCCGCTCCGGTCCGGGGCGGTGGCGTGGGTCGCGATCGCGGGCTTGGTGGCCGGGGGTTACATGGGCGCACGGTCGGAACACGTGTGGTTCCCCTGGCTTAACATCTCGCTGGTGCTCGTCGTGGGATGGATCTGGGCGGTCGCCTATGGCGGCGTGCGCCAACACGTCGCCAACCGCGTCCTCGCGGAATCGATCGGCAAACACGTCTCGCCGCGGCGCGTGCGGCAGCTCCTGGCCCAGCCGGAGGCGCTCCAACCGGGCGGCCGGATGCTCGACGTGAGCGTGGTGTTCACGGACCTCGAGGGATTTTCCAAACTCGCGCAGCGCGTGCCGCCGTCGGAGCTGATGCGCGAGTTGAACGCCTATTATGAAAAGGCGATCTCGGTGGTCCACGCGGGGGACGGCACGGTGATGGATCTCATCGGCGACGCGATCTTCGCGATCTGGAACGCGCCGGAGCCGCAGGAAGACCATGCGGAACGCGCGTGCCGCGCGGCGCTCGCGCTGGCGGGCAAGGTGGGCGTGTTCGCGGCCGCCAACGGCGGCGTGCCCATGCGCACGCGCATCGGCGTGCACCGCGGCCCGGCGTGCGTCGGCAACGTCGGGAGCAAGAGTCGTTTTGATTATACAGCGCTGGGCGACGCCGTGAACCTCGCCTCGCGCCTCGAGGGATTGAACAAGCAGCTGGGAACGCGGGTGCTCGCGACCCACGACATCGTCGCCGACCTCCAGCACGTCCTCGTCACGCGGTTCATCGGGCAGTTCCGGGCCAAGGGTTCCGACCGCGTCTTCCTCGTGCACGAATTGATCCGGCTCCGCGCGGACGGCGTTGCCGAGGAACCGTGGCTGGAAGTCTTCCGCGAAGGCGTGCGTTCCTTCCAGAACCGCGAGTGGGACCGCGCGGTCGCGTCGTTCTCGCGCGTCGTCGAGTTGCGCCGCGACCCGGACACCCGCGCCGGCGACGGTCCTTCCGGATTCCTGCTGCAGCGTGTAGCGCGCCTGCGCCAGGAGCCGCCGCCCGATGACTGGAAGGGCGAGATGACACTGGACGAAAAGTGATGGGCTCTTGGCTGGACCGGTGGCGAGGGGGCTTGTATTTACGGGCGACAGAATTCGTGTTTTCAGGAGGATGAACATCGATACCCAGCCCATCGCGGATTGCACCGGTCCCCGTGCCGTCGCGCCCCATCATGCCGCGGACGAAACGGATTTCGGGCCGCGTCTCAGCGGGCAGATCGGCGCGGGTTGCCGCCGTGCCACGGCCGCCGGTTCGCCATTCCTGATCGGCGTCCTTCGCGGCGAGGGCATCGGGCCCGAGATCATCGAGTGCGCGCTCGAGGTGCTCCGCGCGGTCGGCGAGGCCGACGACGCCTCGTTCCGGATCGAGTTTGGCGGCGACATCGGCCGCGTCTCGGAGAAGCAATGCGGCCGCGCGCTGTCCGACGACGTGGTCGGTTTCTGCCGCGCCATCTTCGATCGCGGCGGCGTGATCCTCAGCGGCCCCGGCGGCGGTCGCTATGTCTATGACCTCCGGCAACGCTTCGACCTGTTCTGCAAGCTGAGCCCGATCCGCCCGCCCGCGGAATTGGCCGGTGCCGGCCGCATGGCGGCGGGGCACGCGGCGGGCACGGACATCCTCGTGGTGCGCGAGTGCGCCTCCGGGCTTTACCAGGGGAAATGGGAACTGGAATCGCGACCGGGCGAACCGCGTCGCGGCGTCCACACGTTTTCGTACACGGAGTCGGACGTCCGCCGGGTCGTCGGAGCGGCGGCGCGGATGGCGCGCGAACGACGCGGCAGGATCACGGTGATCTACAAGGAGGCGGGCGCGCCCACGATCAGCGAATTGTGGCGCGACTGCGCGACGGCGATCGCCGCCGAGGTCGGCGTGGAGTGCAACTTCCTCGACATCGATTACTCCGCCTACCGGATGCTCCAGCATCCTCGCGAGTTCGACGTGATCGTGGCACCGAACCTTTTCGGCGACATTCTTTCCGATGTCGGCGGCGTGCTGCTCGGGTCGCGGGCGCTCACGTACGGTGGCAACTACGGCGCGGACGGTTCCGCGTTCTACCAGACCAACCACGGTTCCGCGTACGACCTCGCGGGAACGGACCGGTCGAATCCCGTGGGCCAGTTGTTTTCGCTCGCGCTGTTGTTGCACGAGAGCTTTGGGCTGTCCGGGCCGGCGCGCCGCATCGAGCGCGCGGTCCGCGCCGTCTGGGCGGCCGGATGGCGCACCGAGGATCTCGCCGAGGCGGGCGGCCGCGTCGTCGGCACCCGGCGCTTCGCCCAACTGGTCGCGGCGGCGATCCTTGATCGGTCCCGGCGGGTGGCATGACGTGAATGCCCTCCTGATCCTGGTGGATTTGCAGCGCGATTACCTCGCCGCCCCCGGATTGCAACCGCCGGCGGGCGCCGTGACGGAGCGCGCCGCGCGGTTGCTCGACGCCTTCCGCGCCGCCGGCAGGCCGGTCGTGCACGCGTGGACCACCGTCGATCGCGCCGACGACCGGCGCATGCCGCATTGGAAGCGTCTCGGGAAATGGCAGTGCGTGGAAGGCACCGAGGGACACCGACCGCCTCCGGAACTCCAACCGCTCGACGGCGAACCCGTCGTTCACAAAAGATTCTTCAGCGCTTTCGGCACCGGCGAATTGGACCGGGTATTAAAACAACTCGGCGCGGACACGCTGGTCCTCGCGGGCGTCCATCTCCACGCGTGCGTCCGCGCCACCGCGCTGGATGCCTACGAGCGCGGATACCGCGTGTGCATCGCGGAGGACGCGGTCGCGAGCGACGATCCGATCCACGCCGCGATCACGCGTCGCTATCTGGGCGACCGCGCCGCGGAATTCCGTCCGGCCGAGTTCTGGTCGGGCCCGTGTGATCCGGATCCGTCGGATATAAGTCGGATCCAACCCGCGGTCGGCGGGGCGACGGCATCGGCACGAACCGCGGCGCGGGATTGGGAAGGCACGTCGCCGGAGGCGCGCGTCCGGTTGCTGGAGGAATGGGCGTGCCGCATCGAGGAAGACGCCGGGATGGCCGGGGCGATCACGGCCGAGACGGGGAAACCGATCCGCCACGCGCGCGGGGAAGTGGCGGCGACGGCGGCGCAACTGCGGGCGATCGCGCGGCGGATCGCGTCGGAACCGGCGCCGCCCGACGAAGCGACGGCGTTGGTGCGGCACCGCGCTCTCGGCGTGGTGGCGGTGATCACGCCTTGGAACAATCCCATTTATATCCCGGCCGGAAAGATCGGGGCGACGCTCGCGCACGGCAACGTCGCGGTGTGGAAACCCGCGCCCGCGGCGTCTTCGGTCGCACGGCGTCTGGCGGGCCATCTTCGCGCGGCGGGCGCGCCCGAAGGCGTGCTGGGAATCGTGACGGGAGACCGCGCGACCGCCCTCGCGTTGATGTCTGATCCCGCCGTGGACGCGGTGACGCTCACGGGGTCGTCCGCCGCCGGCCACGACGCGCAGGAGATCTGCGCGCGGCGCAACATTCCCCTGCAGGCCGAACTGGGCGGCAACAACGCGGCGATCGTGTGGTCCGACGCGGATCTTCCGGCGGCGGCCGCGGCGATTGCCGAGGGTGCCTTCGCCATGGCGGGACAACGCTGCACCGCCAACCGCCGGGTCGTCGTCCACGCGGCGTCGCTCGACGCGTTCCTTGAATTGTTGGTTGAAGCCACCGCCCGGTTGAAGAACGGCGATCCGATGGATCCCGGGGTGACGATCGGGCCGTTGGTCTCCCGCGCGAGCCGTGATCGCGTCGATGCCTGCGTGGCCCGCGCGCGCGCCCGCGGCCTGCGCATCCGCGTGCCGCACGCGGAGGCCGGCGAAGCATCGCCATCCGCCGGAGCCGCGTATCATGACCCGACGTTGATCCTTGCCGACGATCCGCGGGACGAGTGCGTGCGGGAAGAAACGTTCGGGCCGGTGCTCGTCGTGCAGCGCGCGGCGGACTGGGACGAGGCGATCGCGTTGTGCAACGGGGTCGAGCAGGGACTCGCGGCCGCGTTGTTCTCGCGGTCCGCGGATTTGCAGCGGGCGTTCCTCGCCGGGGCGCGCGCGGGAATCCTCAAGTTGAACATCTCCACCGCCGGCGCGGACATCGACCTTCCCTTCGGTGGTTGGAAATCCTCGGGAATCGGCCCGGCGGAACACGGCGCGAGCGACCGCGAGTTCCATACCCGGACCCAGACGGTGTACCGATGACCGAACCCACGATCATCCGGGCGTTCGATCGACAAGTCGGATTATATCCCGACGCGATCGCCTATAGGTCGGCGTCGGAATCCGTGACTTATACGGAATTGCGACGGCGGTCCGGCCGCATCGCGAGCGCCTTGATCGAACGCTCGCCGGCGCCGGGCGAACGGGTGGGCATCCGGTTGCCGCAGGGCGTCGCCTCGATCGCCGCTTTCCTGGGAATCCTCGAGGCGGGGAAGATCGCGGTGCCGTTGGATTACATCGGTCCCGACCCGTTGGCCCGCGAGATCCTGGCGGATGCCGGGGCCTCGTGGTTGATCGGTGGCGAGGCCGGTCACGGGGGCGCGGCGCCGTGGCTGCCGGCGGGTTGTGGTTTCCTTGCTGTCCGCGATCTGGAAACGACGGGGACCGGAATTCTTCCGCCGCCGCTTGTGGACGCAGACGCCCCGGCGGTGCTGGTTTATACCTCCGGATCGACGGGACGGCCCAAGGGCGTGTTGAGGACCCACGGGAACCTCGTCTGGAACGCGGGCACGTTGGCCGGCGGGCTCTCGGTGCAGGCCGGCGACCGATATGGTTTCCTGGCCGGATATAATACCGGGAACGGCGTGTCGAATTTGTTCCGGGCGCTGTTGAACGGCGCCACGATCCTGGGCTTCGACCTGCGCGTCCAGGGCATCGATAGTCTCGCGCCGTGGCTTCGGGATCAAAAGGCGACCCTCCTCTCGTGCCCGGCGTCGGTGTTCCGCGAACTAATCGCTACGTTGTCGCCGGGCCAGGAATTCCATGGGGTCCGGATGGTCGGGCTGACCAGCGAGCCCGTCCAACCGCGCGATCTGGAGACGTGGCGACGACATTTCGCGGCGCCCTGCGTTTTCGGCAACACGCTGTCGTCCACCGAAACCGGCGTGATCGCGTCGCGGGTGTTCGGGCGCGACACGGTGCTCCCGACGCCGTCCGTGCCCATCGGGTGGCCCGCGGCCGGGGTCCGGGTCCGTTTGTTGGATGCGTCGGGCGGCGAGTCGGGGGAAGGCGAGTCCGGCGAGATCGTGGCGAGCGGTCCGGGGATTGCCGCCGGATATTGGAATCAGGAAGAAGCAACGGCGCGGGTCTTCCGGCGCGACGCGGACGGCAGCGTGTGGTTTCACACGGGCGACATGGCGAGCCGTGGGCCGGACGGTTGTATAAGTCACGCCGGCCGCCGCGATTTCAGGATCAAGGTCCGCGGGCATGGCGTGGAACTCGAGGCGGTCGAGGCGGCGGTCGCCGGGCATCCGGGTGTGCGCGACGCCGCGGTGGCCGTGCGCTCGGGAACGCGGAACGAAGCCGTGCTGGTGGCCTTCGTCGTGCCCGTCCCGGGATCGGCTCCCGGCGCGGCCGGACTCCGACGCGGTCTCCAGGAACGGCTGCCCGAACCGATGGTTCCCGCGTCCTTCGTGTTCCTGGAGAAATTGCCGCGCGGCGCCAACGGGAAGGTGGATCGCCGGGCGTTGGCGGAAATGCCGGTGGAACATCCGGCGCCGCACGCCGGGATCGCGCCGCGGACGCCGACGGAGGAACGGCTCGCGGGAATCTGGAGCGAGGTATTGGGGCCGGTGGATTTCGGCGTGGACGATGGCTTCCACGAATTGGGCGGACACTCGTTGTCGGCGACGCGCGTATTGTCGCGGATCACCAAGGCCTTCGAAGTCTCGGTTCCGCTGCGCGATTTCCTCGGGAATCCCACGATCAAATGGCTGGCGGGCCGGATCGATTCGGGGGCGATGGCGATCGTGGGCGATGCCTCCGCGCTTCGGCCGCGGCGCCGCGACGGCGAGATCCCGTTGTCGTTCGCACAACAGCGGTTTTGGTTTCTCGAACAATTCGGCCCGGGCACCGGCGCCTACAATGTCCCGTGGGCACTGCGCCTGCGCGGTCGTTTGGATCGCGGGGCGTTGATGCACGGGTTGCACGTCATCGTGGGTCGACACGAATCGCTGCGCACCGTGTTCCGCGCGGGCAACGGCGATCCCGTGCAGATCGTCCTGCCCGACGTGGACCTCGAACCGGTGGCGAGGGATTTGTCGGGACTCGCCGGAGAAGCCCGCGAATCCGCCTGCGGGGAATTCCTGCGCGCGGAGGCCCGCCGGCCCTTCGATCTGGAACGGGGACCGCTGGTGCGCGTCGCGCTGGCGGTGCTCGGGACCGACGACCACGTGCTCCTGGTCACGCTGCACCACATCGTCTGCGATCGTTGGTCGAAGTGGATCCTGACCCGCGAATTGGCGGTATTATATAAGGACCGCGTCGAGGGTCGCGAACCGGGATTGCCGGCCTTGCCGCTGCAGTACGGTGATTTCGCGACGTGGCAACGGGAGCGTCCGGAAGGCCCGGGATACGCCGTTGATGTCGGTTATTGGAAGCGGAAGCTCGCCGGGCTCGAGCCGGTGGAATTGCCGGGCGATCGACCCAGATCCGCGAACGAGAGCCCGGCCGGCGCCACCATGTGGTTCGCGATCGACGCCGCGTTGGTGCGGGGCGTCGCGGAGTTGGCGCGTCGCGAGGGAACCAGCCCGTTCGCGGTCGCCATGGCCGCGTTCCAGGTCCTGCTGCATCGCCACACGGGACAGTCGGACCTCGCGGTCGGGACGGCGGTCGCGAACCGGCACCATGTCGATCTCGAGGGCGTCATCGGGCTCTTCATCAACATGCTGGTCATCCGGGGCGACCTGTCCGGCAACCCGCCGTTCCGTCGGTTCCTGCACGGGCTTTGGCAGACGGTGTTGGAGGCGCGCGACCACCAGGAATTGCCGTTCGAGCGATTGGTGGAGGAACTCCATCCGGGCCGGAGTCTGGGACGGCACCCGTTGTTCCAAGTCCTTTTCCTCCTGCAGAACATGCCCACGGAGGACCTGTCGCTTCCCGGCCTCGCGATCGAGACGCTCGACGTCGATTCGGGACGGGCCACGTTCGATTTGTCGGTGGTCCTGATGGAGGAGGAAGGCCAATGGAGGGCGCGCTGGGAATATAACTCGGACCTCTTCGACGCGGCGACGATCCGGCGGATGGCCGCGCACTACCTGATCCTGCTGGAGTCCGTGGTGTCGGATCCGGAGTGCGTCGTGGGCGGTTTGCCGATGCTGGCGGGCGACGAGCGACGGTGGTTGCTCGAGACGTGCAACCGCACGGAGTCGCCGTTGCCGGGGGACAAGGGAGTCCACCATTTGTTCGCCGAACAGGTGGCGCGCGCGCCCGGCGGGATCGCCGTGGAATTCGGCGAGCGTCGGTTGACTTATACCGCGTTGGATCGTCGCGCGCGCGCTCTGGCCGCCCGTCTCCGCGCCCTCGGCGTGGGTCCGGACGTGACGGTGGGGGTTTACCTGGAGCGTTCGGAGAACATGGTGGCGGGGTTGCTCGGGATATTGATGGCCGGCGGCGTCTACCTGCCGCTGGACCCGAACCTGCCCGCCGCCCGCTTGGAACGGATGCTCGGCGACGCGCGTCCCGCGGCCGTGTTGGTCGGGCGAAAAACGCGGGAAGGTCCACCCGGGAATTCCGCCGCGCTGGTGTGGGTCGAGGAGATGCAAGACGAAGGCGATCCGTCGGACGATGGGAACCGCGGCGGGGAATATCCGGCGGTCGGCGCGTCCCTTGCCTATATTCTTTATACCTCGGGTTCGACCGGCCAACCGAAGGGCGTCGCGATCCCGCATCGTGCCCTCGTCAATTTCCTGCTCTCGATGGCCCGCGAGCCGGGAATGGGGCCCGGGGACCGGATGCTGGCGATCACGACGATCGGCTTCGACATCGCCGCGCTGGAGATTTTCCTGCCGTTGATCACGGGCGCCCGGGTGGTACTCGCGAGCCGCGAGCAAGCGACCGACGGCAAGGCCATTTCGCGCCTCATCGACGGGTCCGGGGCGACGGTCGTGCAGGCGACGCCGGCGACCTGGCGCATGCTCGTGGAATCGGGATGGCAGGGAAGCCCATCGCTCCGGTTCCTGACGGGTGGCGAGGCATTGCCCCGGGAACTCGCGGGACAGTTGTTGGCCCGGTGCGGGGAATTATGGAACCTATATGGTCCCACCGAGACCACCGTCTACTCCCTCGGGTCGCGCGTCGCGGCCGGGGCGGCGATCGTCATCGGCCGGCCGCTCGCCAATACCCGTGCCTATATCCTCGACGCGCTGCGGCAACCGGTCCCGGTGGGCGTGGCCGGCGAACTCCACGTCGGCGGCGAGGGTCTCGCCCGGGGTTATGTAAACCAACCGGGTTTGACCGCGGACAAATTCGTTCCGGATCCGTTCGCGGTCGTGCCCGGCGAACGCATGTACCGGACCGGGGACCTCGCGCGATGGCGGTCCGACGGCACCGTCGAGTATCTCGGACGCATCGACCACCAGGTCAAGCTGCGTGGATTCCGCATCGAGCCCGCCGAGATAGAATCCGCGCTCGCCGCGTGCCCCGGGGTTTTGCGGTCCACCGTCGTTCTCCGGAAGGATGCGCGCGGCGACGAGCGCCTGGTGGCCTATATCGTGCCGGTGGACCCGGCGTCGCGCCCGGCGTTCGCCGTCCTTGCCAGGCAACTCCGGTCCGTCCTGCCGGACTACATGGTGCCGACGGCCTTCGTCGCGCTCGGGTCGTTGCCTTTGACGCCGGGCGGCAAGCTGGATCGGCGGGCGTTGCCCGAACCCGATGCCAACGGGACGGGTACGGACGACACTTATATGGCGCCCGCCACGCCCGTGCAGGAACGCCTCGCCGGGATCTGGGGGAAGTTGTTGGGCGTGGAACGGCCCGGGCTCCGCGATGATTTCTTCGAGGCGGGCGGCCATTCGTTGCTCGCGATGCGCTTCGTCGCCCGCGTGCGGAACGCATGGTCGATCGAGTTGCCCATCCGTGCATTGTTCGAGCAACCGTCCCTTGGCGGACTCGCGGAACGCGTCGAGGCATTGCTGGTCCGGCCGACGGGAGAGAGCGCGACGATTCCCCGGCGCGCGGCCGACGACGGGTTGCCGCCGCTTTCGTTCGCGCAACAGCGGTTGTGGTTTCTCGATCGCTTCAAGGGCTCGAGCCTCGAATACAACATGCCCGAGGTGCTGTCGCTTCGCGGCGCCCTCGATGCGGACGCCTTGGAACGCGCTTTCAATCGCGTCGTCGCCCGGCACCAAAGCCTGCGCACGCGGTTCAACGAGGCCGACGCCGTCGCGGTGCAGGTCGTGGCGGCCGAGCTTCGTGTCCCGTTGCCGGTGGAAGACCTCTCGGGACTCGGTGGCGCCCAGCGGGAGGCGTCGATTGCCGCGGCGGTGGCACACGACCGCGCGGATCCGTTCGACCTCGAGCGGGGTCCGTTGCTGCGGGTGCGACTGCTGCGGTTGGGTCCGGCGGAGCACCTGCTGCTGCGGAATTGCCACCATATAATATCCGACGGCTGGTCGAGGGAAGTGTTCGACCGCGAACTGGAGGCGCTGTACGCGGCCTATATATCGGGCGGCGACGATCCGTTGCCGCCGCTGGCCATCCAATATCCGGACTACGCGGTGTGGCAGCGCCAATGGTTGTCCGGCGCGGAACTCGCGCGGCAAATCGGATATTGGCGCGGGCGACTGGCGGACGCCCCGGCGCTGGAGTTGCCCCTGGATCGTCCGCGTCCCGCCGAGGAGACCCACAAGGGTGGGCTGCATCGGTTCGCGTTGCCGGCCGGGCTCGGGAAACGGCTCCGGGAATTCAACCGGATGGAGAACGCCACGCCGTTCATGACGATGCTGGGAGCGTTCCAGATCCTGTTGTCGCGGCTCTCCGGCCAGAACGACATCCTCGTGGGGACGCCGATCGCCAATCGACGGCGGCTCGAACTCGAGGCGCTGATCGGGTTCCTGGCCAACACCCTCGTGTTGCGTCTGGACCTCTCGGGCGTACCGGACTTCCGGGAAATCGTCGCGCGCGTGCGCCGGTCGACGCTCGATGCCTTCGAACACCAGGACCTGCCGTTCGAGAAGCTCGTCGAGGAGCTGAACCCCGCGCGCGACCTCGCCCGCCACCCGTTTTTCCAGGTTCTTTTCGGGATCCAGGACGTCCCGCCCCGAAGATTGGATCTGGAGGGACTGGAGGTCTCCGTGGTGCCCGGCGCCGGGGGTACGACGCATTTCGACCTCGAGCTCAACGTCTCCGCGACCGGGGGGGACTGGGCGGGTTACATTAAGTATAACTCCGATCTTTTCGACACCGCGACGATCGCACGGATGGCGGTTCAATTCGGGATATTGCTCGGGGGCTTGCTGGCCAACCCGGACCTCGAGGTCTCGCGCCAACCGCTGATGGAAGCGGACGAGCGCCGGCGCCTGTTGTCCGCCCGGAACCCGCCGCGCGCGAACGCCGCCGCGGGGCTCCGCGTGCACGAGACGGTCGCCCTCGTCGCGGCCGACGCCCCAGGCCGGCCCGCCGCGACGTTGGGCGACGCCTCGATTGGCTATGGCGAGCTCGTCGAACGCGCCGATCGCCTCGCGCGCCGGTTGATCGCGCTGGGCGTGGGTCCCGACGTCCCGGTCGGCCTGTGCGTCCCGCGCACGCTCGATCTTCCCGTCGCGGTGCTCGGGATCCTCCGGGCGGGCGGCGCGTGCGTGCCCCTCGATCCCGAGCTTCCCGACGGGCGATTGGCCTTGATGTTGGCCGACGCGCGTCCGGCGGTGGTCGTCGTGCAACCCGGCCTCGAACCGCGCGTGGGCGGCGCGGGCCATGTCACCGTGCCCGTGGATGCGTCCGGACCGGAAACCGCGGCGGCAACGTTATATAAGCCACGCGTCCGGGCGGGGGCCGATGACCTGGCTTATATCCTGTTCACGTCGGGATCCACGGGCCGGCCCAAGGGCGTCGCGGTCCCGCACCGGACGCTGGAGAATCTCGTGGAATGGCAGGTGCGCGCGTCGGGGCTCGCGCCGGGCGCGAGGACATTGCAGTTCGCGTCGCCCGGATTCGACGTGGCGTTCCAGGAACTGTTCGCGACGTGGTGCGGCGGCGGCACCCTGGTGATGGCGGACGAGGCGACGCGGCGCGACGCGGCGGCGCTGGCGCGGTTGGTCCGCGGGGCTTCGGTCGCGCGGGTGTTCGTTCCCTTCGCGGTGCTCGACGCGCTCGCGTCGGCGTTGTGCGACGGTCCCGGCGGCCCGCACGCGCTGCGCGAGGTGATCACCGCGGGCGAGGCGCTCCGCGTCACGCCGGCGATCCGGTCGATGTTCGCGCGCTGGCCCGGGATGGTCCTCGTGAACCAATACGGTCCCACGGAAACGCACGTGGCCACCGCGTGGACTTTGGCCGGCCCGCCCGCGGATTGGCCGTCGCGACCGCCCATCGGCCATCCCGTCGCGAACACGTCCGCCCTCGTGCTGGACGGCCATCTCCAGCCCGTGCCCATCGGCGTCGCCGGCGAGTTATATCTCGGGGGCGACGGCCTCGCGCGGGGCTATGTCGGTTCGCCGTCGTCGACGGCCGCTCGGTTCGTGGCGGACCCGTTCGACCCCGCGGGGGGCGCGCGGTTATATAGGACCGGAGATTGGTGCCGCCGGCTTCCCGACGGCGCGATCGAGTTCCTGCACCGGCGCGACGACCAGGTAAAGATCCGCGGGCACCGGGTCGAGACGGGAGAGGTGGCGTCGGTGCTGGGCGGCGCCCCGGGCGTCAGGGCGTGCGTGGTTTCGGCGGAGGCGGACGCGGGCGGCGACACGCGGTTGGTGGCGCACGTCGTGCCGATGGATCCGGGGTCGCCGCCGGAACGCGCGGCGCTTCGGGACTTCGTGCGGCGGCAATTGCCGGACGCGATGATACCGGCCGGGATCGTGTTCCTGCCGGCCCTTCCGCTCACGGCGAACGGAAAGGTGGATCGACGCGCGCTCCCGTCGGCGGAATCCAAGGAACCGGAAACGGGCGGGAGCCATGCCTATGTCGCGCCCCGCACTCCTGTGGAGGACGCGGTGGCCGGCATCTGGCGGGACGTGCTGGGGACGTCCCGCGCCGGGATCCACGACGATTTCTTCGCGTCGGGCGGCCACTCGCTGATGGCGATGCGGCTGGTGGCGCGCGTCCGCGCGGTGTTCTCGGTCGAATTGCCGGTGCGGACGTTGTTCCAGCACCCGACCCTGGGCGCGCTGGCGGGGAACATCCTGGCGTTGGGCGACGCGGCCCCGCGGATGCGGATCGTCCCGCTGGAAGCCGGACGGCGGGCGGCAAGGACGCCGCTTTCGTTCGCGCAGCAGAGGCTTTGGTTCCTTGACGAACTGGAACCCGGCGGCGCCGCCTATAACATCTCGTCCGGGCTCCGGCTCCGCGGCCCGCTGGATGCCGCGTCGCTCGCCCTGAGCCTGCGGGAGTTGGTGCGGCGGCACCAGGTCCTGCGCACCACGTTTCCGGCCACGGCGGGCGAACCCGAACAGGTCGTCGGCGCGCCGTGCGACGTGGCCATCGAATGCTCGGACCTCCGGGAATTGCCGGAAGAGGCCCGCCTCGCGGAGGCACGGCGCCTGTCGTCGTCGGCCGCAAATCGTCCCTTCGACCTGGCGCGCGACCCGATGCTGCGGGCGTTGTGCCTGCGCCTTGCGGACGACGAGCACGAGCTCGTGATCACGGTGCACCACATCGCGGCCGACGGCTGGTCCCTGGACGTGCTGTGGAGGGAATTGGGGGTGTTATATAGCTCTTATATAGCCGGCCGCCCCTCGCCGATGCCGGAGTTGCCGCTGCAATACGCCGACTACGCCGCGTGGCAACGCGAATGGCTGCGGGGTGATATATTGGATCGCCAGTTGGCTTACTGGAAGGAACGCATGGCGGGCGCGCCGCCGTTGCTGGAGCTCCCGACGGATTTCCACCGACCCGCGTCGGTCGGATACCGGGGTGAACGGCGGGAACTCCAGTTGGCCCCGGCCTTGGGTCGATCGATCCGGGCCCTGGGGCGACGCGAGGGCACCACGCTGTTCATGACGCTTCTGGCGGCATGGGCGTCCTTGCTGTGCCGACTCGGGGGGCAGGACGACGTGGTGGTCGGCACCCCGATCGGCGGGCGAACCCTCTCGGAGTTGGAGGGGTTGGTCGGCTTTTTCGTCAACACCCTCGCATTGCGGGTCGATCTCGCGGGCCGTCCGACGTTCCGGGAATTGCTGCGTCGGGTGCGGGAGGTGGCGCTGGGCGCGTACGCGCATCCGGACCTTCCGTTCGAGCGGTTGGTGGAGGAACTGAGACCCGAACGCCACTCCGGCCACGCGCCGTTGTTCCAGGCGATGTTGCTGCTGCAGCCCGCGCCCGGTCCGGTCGGGCCGTTTGGGACGCTGGAGGCCGGCGCGCTCGACATCCCGTTCACCGCCGCGAAGTTCGACCTGACGCTCTCGTTGCGGGAGCAGGGCGACGGGTTGCGGTGCGCGCTCCTATATAATACCGAGCTCTTCGAGGGCGCGACCATCGTTCGGTGGCTTGGGCATTTCGAGCGGCTCCTCCAAGGCATCGCGAGGGATCCCGACTGCCGGGTCGGCGAGTTGCCGTTGTTGTCGGACGCCGATCGGCGCCGGCTCCTGGAGGAATGGAACCCGGCCCCGACCGGCTTTCCCGGCACGCGCTGCGTGCACGAATTGTTCGCCGACCAGGCACGGCTTACCCCGGCGGCGACGGCGGTCGTGCACGGCGGCGAGACGATGACTTATATCGGGCTCGATGGCCGCGCGAACCGCCGGGCCCACGAACTCCGCGCGCGCGGCGTGTCGCGCGGCTCCGCCGTGGCGGTCCATCTGGAACGCTCCGCCGACCTGTTGGTCGCCGTGCTCGCGATCCTCAAGTGCGGCGCATGCTATGTCCCGTTGGCCGTCGATTATCCCGCCGCCCGCAAACGCTTCATCCTCGAAGACTGCCGGGCGACCGTGGTCATCGGCCACGGGGATTTGCCGGACGACGCCCGGCCGCCTTCCTGCATTGATATCGACGCCCGCGGATGGGCCTCGGGAGATCCGGATGGTCCGGCCGGGCCTCCGTCGACGGACGCGGGCCCGTGCGACCCCGCCTACGTGATCTATACGTCGGGTTCCGCCGGCGAACCGCGGGGCGTCGTGGTCGGGCATCGGGCCATCGCGCGGCTGGTCTTCGGCCAATCGTACGCCGAGTTCGGTGGCGACCGCGTGTTCCTGCAACTCGCACCGGTGGCGTTCGATGCCTCGACTTTCGAAATCTGGGGCGCGTTGTTGCACGGGGCGAAGCTGGTCGTGGCACCTGAAAGCCCTTTGGATCTTCCCGCGCTCGGCGAACTGATCCGGACGCACGGCGTCACCACGCTTTGGATGACGGTCGGCCTTTTCAACGAGGTCATCGACACGAGGCCCGGGACCCTGGAAGGGGTGCGGGAAATACTGACCGGGGGCGACGCGCTCTCGCCGCGGCACGTCCGCCTGGCGCAGGAACACCTGGGCCCGCGGACGCGAATCATCAATGGCTATGGTCCCACCGAATGCACGACCTTCGCGTGCTGCCATTCGATCCCGCGGGATTCCGGCACCGCGGCGTCCAGCGTTTCCATCGGTCGTCCCATCGCCAACACGCTCGCCTATGTGCTCGACGCGCGCGGGGAATTGGCGCCGATCGGCGTGCCCGGGGAATTATACCTGGGCGGTCCTGGGCTCGCGGACGGATACCTAAATAATCCACGCCTCACCGCCGAACGATTCGTGGCCGACCCGTTCTCTCGCGAGCCCGGGGCCCGGATGTATCGCACGGGCGACCGCGTCCGATGGTTGCCGGACGGCACGCTGGACTTCCTTGGGCGCGGGGATTTCCAGGTGAAGATCCGCGGGTTCCGCGTCGAGTTGGGCGAGATCGAGCGGGTGTTGGAGGAACATCCCGCCGTCGAGGAAGTGGTCGTGGACGCGCGCGCCGGGGCGGACGGCGGGAAATCGCTCGTCGCCTATTGGAAGGCACGCCCGGGCCAGGCCACCGAGGGCGCCGGTCTCGCGGCGTTCGCGAGGGAGCGGCTCCCTGCATTCATGATGCCGGGCGCGTGGGTGGAGTTGGCCGCGTTGCCGCTCACGCGGTCGGGCAAGATCGACCGTCGTGCGTTGCCGGAGCCGACGTCGTCGGGAGCGCCGGGCGCGGGTCCGGCGGAAGCCGACTCGATTTACGAGGCCATGCTGGCACGGCATTTTGCCGAGGTATTGGGACGCGGGAAGGTCGGGCTCGACGACAATTTCTTCGCGTGCGGGGGGCATTCGCTGGCGGCGTTGCGGTTGCTCCACCGGATCGAGGAAGGGTTCGGCGTGCGGCTGCCGCCGCGCGTGTTGTTCGAGGCGGCGACCGTCCGCACGCTCTCGGTCCGCATCCAGTCGTTGCGCAAGGAACATCCCGGGGGGTTGTCTTATCCCGCGGGCGATCCGTTGGTCACGATCCAGGAAGGCGACGGGAAACGGCCGCTGTTCCTGTTCCCCGGGGGTTATGGGGACGAATCGGAATTCCTGACGCACGCGTGGATCTGCCAGCGGCATCTCGGCCCCGATTTCGCGCTGAAGGCGTTCCGGAACCGCTCGTGGCGCGGCGCCGCGCCGCTGCAGGCCGATCTCCGGACGATGGCCCGCGATTGCATCGCGGACATGCGGCGCGTGCAGGGCGCCGGACCGTGGCACCTGGTCGGCCTTTGCGTGGGCAGCACCCTCGCGCATGAGGTCGCGCTTCAACTCCAGGAGTCGGGCGAGGAGGTGGCGATGCTGGCGATGGGCGACGCGCCGCGGTCCGGTCCTCGTGGCTATTGGAAGTTGTGCCGGGCGGATTCGTTCCGCGGCGCGCGGCAATGGATCTCGAACACGCTGTTCCTGGGATTGCCGTGGCTCCGCGCCGCGATGACGGCATCGGGACGTCGAGTGGTCCAGCAACGGCTGCTCGGGGGGCTGGGCCATGGGTCGGCGGCATCGGGCTCGCCGGAAGCCGCCGCCTTGGAACTGGACCGTCATCTGCACTCGGAATGGTGCCACTATCAGAACGGCGAGGCCTACCTGCGCCGGATGATGTCGGTTCCCCGCGGCAAATTCCGCGGGCGTCTCGACCTCATGTTGAGCGGCGAGCACGCGGCCCGGGGACGCGGCATGGAGTGGGCGTCGCGCGCGACCGGCGGCGCCGAGGTGCTGCGGCTGCCCGGCTCGCACGCTACGTACCAAGTGGAGGGCGGCGAACAAATCGCCGCCTTGTACCTAAAGCGCCTCGGCCGGGAATCGGGTGGAACGGACGCCGCCTAGATGGGACGAACATCCATCACTGTCACCGTTCCTGCCAACGAATACCGACGAGCCGTTTTTAGCCCCGGATTGGAACCCGATTTCACGGATTTGGTAATTAGGTTCCTGCGCGCTTCGGGCTTGGATGACGGGATTCGAATCCGGAAAAATGCGTTCCAATCGGTGGCTGCCGGCTTCCTGATCCTGCCTTTTGGCCAGGCGCTCCGGAATTTTGAACCACGAACCACACGAAATACACGAAAAGTGAAGGAATCACTTGGGGTTTCAAAAGCGAAGGTCCCAAGACTCGGACGAACCTTGAACGAGTCGTGAATCGCATCACGGAATCTTGCCTCGGCTTTTCGTGTATTTCGTGTGGTTCGTGGTTCAAAAATCCCAAGGCATCGTGGTTCCACCTTCCCGAAAGATGAACCAAGAACCCCACGTGCTCCGCGCATGTCGATGCACTTATTTGATTCGGCCGCGTCGGAACACGATCGCATACGATGCACCGTGAGTTCCCAACGGAATCCCTTTGGGCGGCGGGCCCCTCACGGGCTCTGGCTCGTCACTTGGAACACGATGTTGGTGACATCGTCGGCGTTGACGAGTGCCACCAGCGTGCGCGCCGCGCCGGTCCAGCCGGGGCGCGTGATGCCGACCCCGCCGCGCATCTCCATCGGGCTCCGGATTTCACCGGGAGGCTTGATGCCGTCGCGAGGAGAACCACGACGGGCACGATGGTGGGTTTCGATCCCCGGATTTGCCCATGGACGGTTTGTTACTTTGCCGTCGGACGCAGGTATCCGAATCCCGTGATGGAATCAATCATGTTGCCCTTGATGACGATGTCCGGCGCATGGAAGCCGATGCCCCCCGCCGCCTTGCCATCCTGAATGTCCTTGGCCGCCTTCAACGAATCCTTCCATGCCTGTTCCAGCACCTTGCCGGGCGCGGCCTCCGGGCCCCGCTTGACCGTGAAGGTCGCCTGGTTGGAAATGACCTGCACCCGCGTGACCGGCATTCCGTGCCAGTTGTCCCCCGTGTATTTGGGATCGTAATCGTCCCGGATCAAGGTGAGGAGGGTCTTCGACTCGGCGACGGTGATCGTGATCACGTCTTCCTCGATGGCCACTTTCTTGATTTTCATATAAGTGACATCCGCGTCGGAGGCAGCGCGGGCAGACGTGGATAGGAAGACAAAGAGCGCCAGGGCAAAGGCGAGGAGCGGCTTCATGGGATCCAGCTTCAAGGCAGTCACGGCGGCAATTGTCATGCGTTTGTCAGAAAGCTGCGAATCGTTTGTTCAGCAAGGGACAATTGTGATCGAAGCCGGGAAGTCGCGAAGGGATGCAAGGCTCTCCGGGGTCGATCATCCATTGATGGGCCGGCCGGCCGTTGGAGTGTAAGTTGGGTAGCCCAGATCTTGGTTCGGGCCTTCGCGCCTTCGCGCGAAATATGGCGTGATGTATAAGGTAGACGACCGGGCTCTGGGACGCCGGGCCTAGTTCGTGCGATTTGGGAATCGGGCCTCCGTCCCGCAATCCGGTGAAGCTCAACACGCCGTAACACGAGACGATGGGTCCGCCTGAGGGGACCTGCATCCGGTTCCCAGCAGCGGGATCGCCGCCGCCGGAGTGCGCCACGCCGTCGTCAAAATGGTGTCGGGATCTGCCATCACCAGATCTTCCACCACGGACGTTTCGTCAGCGACGGTGGCGTCGGCTGCCTCGGCGGCGGTGGGTTCGCGGTGGTGTGCGGGGAATTGGTGGCCGGCGCCCCTTGCTTCGGCGGCGACCAGCCGGCCGGCGCCGGCCTATTTGGATCGGACACCACCGCGGTGACCGCCCGGAGAAACGAGTCGCGGTCTGCCGGCACACTCAGTCCGAAATTGCGGTGGTCGCCGTCCCGAGTCCACTCGCAGACCAATCCCGTCCCGATCTCGGCGGCAGACGGGCTGAGTTTGGCCTCAAGAGTTAGCACCCGAGCCTGCGCGTCGTGGGGCCAGCTTTCGGGGCGTGCTGCCGAAGCCAGAAGCGTGCAGGCGACAAAAAATGCCCCCGCAGGTTGCTCGGGCGACGGCATCTGCACCAATGCCAGGGGCCTTCCTGCCGAGTGGTGGGTGGACATCGAGAGTTCGGCAACCCGACGGAAGGGCAAGCCTCTCCACGAAGGATCGCTGTTTGGCGGGATAAACCCCGCCATCTGCTCGAACATGGTCCACCGGCTGTGGATGAATCGCGTGGGCTCCATCGCGCCTCCCGGCACGTCCCGATGGAAAAGGTACGAGAAGAACGCGTGGGGGTTGTGATGGACGTATTGGGGCAGAAACCGGTGGGCGAACTCGTAGTGCGCCCGATTTCGCGCCGTGAGGTCGGGATAGAACTCCCGGAATGTCCGGCGGACTTCATGAATGTCGATGCCCATGGCGGGTGTATGTGCTACACGTCCTCTTCGCACTCGAGCTGCATGTACTCACCCGAAAGGGTGGAGATCAGAAGATTCTTGTCGTCCATCGTGGCCGTGACACGTTCCAAATCGCGCGCAGCCTTCTCGGTGCCCTCGTCGAACTCATCGAGGGACTCTTGCTGACGCTTCGTATGGCGAAAGGGCTTGCCGGTCCTGGCCTCGCGATGACGAATGATGCTCGCCAAAAAGTCATCCTGCATCCGGGCGAATGTCGACGCCCTACTGGCAAGGCATTCGAAGAGTTCGGCGACCTTCGGCGACGACGCTTGCCTTGCGGCGAGCGTGTACGACGGGTCGGGTCGAGTGGCCATAAGGTTTCGGACGGCGGCTATGGGCCCAAGCTCGTCGACTCAGCCCATGAGACACCGCCATTGCGGCGGCGAATCAATGTCCGGGTTCGCCGCGGCTCATGGTTCGACGGATTCATTGGATTGCTCAATTTACCCTTCCGACCTTGGGGTCGGTCGCCAAGGTCGCGGTTAACGTGGTTGAACAAACCGTCCGAGCCTACCTCCGGCACGACCCCTTACGGCTTATCCGCATGGCCGAAATACTCATCGTAGAGGTTTCCCTCGCTCGACTCCACTTCGGCGTCCTGAAAGGCCGCCAGACGCGCGGCTGGGGTTTTGATCGATTTGGATGCTTCGGCTATTTCCGGATGGGCCATGAACCTCTCCAACGCCATTCTCACCAGCTTGTCTCCATGGTCACTAAACATGCCGAACTTGGCCGGCAGCTTGTAACGGGGTTGGGGCATGATGAATCCGTTTCGAACCGCATCATGCAGCTCTTCCCGCACGGCCGTATCGCCAAGCTCTTCGTTCTTCTCGAAAACCTTGTCCAGCGCGTTGATGAGTTGTTTCAGTGCCTTCCTTACCGATTGGTTTTTCGCGCGTGGCGCAGCCGCTTTGCCCCGCTTTGCCGGTTGTTTTCGCTTCTGCCCGTCGATGGCTTCCTGCATCAGCCTAAGGAGTTCCTCGTCTGTTGGTCCCGTCTTTTGGCCGAATATCAGCGTTTTCCCCCGATTGTATTGGTTGTTGCGTCGGCGAAGTCGAGATGCCATCCAGGCGGCGACAACACCTATTTCCGGACCGCAAACCTCAAAACCAACCGGAAGGACAAGATCGCAGGTGGACAGTAGAATCGAGGCCTCCTTGGGAACCGACAGGCGCACGCCGTCCGGCGGATTGGCAACCCCCAATGCTCTTGCCGCTTTGCGATCTAAAAAGAGCAAGCGGAAGCAAATCGTCTTCAAAGGCATGAAACGAATTAACCGAGAATAGGCAATCGGGTCAAAGTGGGATAGCGATTGGTTGAACGAAGCCGCTGCGCGGGGGGCTTCGCCGTAGTGGACGACCATGGTGGTCCGGGGCACACGCTCCGGGTGTATGAACACCATTAAGCCACTTCGGCAAAAAGTCATCGATCACTCCCTCAAGTCCGCCGAAGCCTCGGGCGAAAGTGGACTCTCAAGTCCGCCGAAGCCTCGCGCGAAGGTGGATCACCCTCCGACAACTCGCCGCGCGCACCGTCGGGACTTATATCACTTGGGTCGCCGACTTCGCCGGGTTTCACGGGCGCTCTCCCGATGCCCTCGGGCGTCCGGAGATCGACTCGTGGTTACTCCACCTCATCCAAAGTCGCAAGCTCTCCGACGCCTCCGTCACCCTCGCGAGCGCATCGTGCCACTGCCCCCGGATTTTCACGGCGCGATTCTCTCCCGCTGAATCGCCCGGTGCGGCAACTCGGTTTCCGGAACACCGATTGTTCATGGGAAGCAAGGGAGCAGGGAACGGGGTTGGCCTGCCACCGCAGGAAGCGGGCGACAAGGCACATCCCTTTCCTGCGGGGAAGTGGGAGCCACAGATTGCGGTCCATTTGCACGGAATTGTTCCTCGGGAAGGAAGATCTGGCGTTGGGAAACCGGAGGAGTCCCGACGATCCTCCGCACGGGGTTCTTGGGCCAACGCGCGGCAACGGAACCCGGATTTCCCGAACTCCCCTTCGCCCAACAACGCCATCCAAACAAAACAAAAATCTGTGGAAATGGGTTCCAATCTGTGGCTAACAGATCCTCGCGAACAACCGGCGCAAGCGCGTCGTGCCACTCGCGCGCGATGCGCCGGCCCGGACCCGGTGGCACCTCGCCCTCGCGATCCACGCCGCGCTGCCGCGGGCCCGTGCGCGACGAGGCCGAATGCCCCCGTTGCGGGGCCACCGAACTCGTGTGCGTTGGCCGGCTGGATGCGCACGGCCGATTCACGCCCCTGGCGGCGGGAGCGCGCCGGCTGCGCATCCGCACGGGCGATCCGCCGGCGTCACTCGACACCTCGTGAGATGAACGCAAGCGCCCATGAAATCGTGGCCGCGCCGCGCCGGAGCCTTTGCAAGTGTTGGGGGACATCCGCAGATGGCGCAGATGCCGCAGATAAACATCTGCGTGAATCTGCGCCATCTGCGGATAAACTCCCCGGTTTCAACACCGTCTCTGAATTGAGGGTCGGGAAACCGGCCGCGGGACCCCCTGCGGGCGGGTTGGTATGCGGGGCTCGTCTTCTTATACCGGGCCCGGGAGCGAATGGAACCCGACGAAAGCACGGTGGCCCGCACCTTCGGCAAGCGGACCCGGGCTAGTTTTCCTATAGCCTGCGGGCTTCCCCGCGGCTCCGTCCAACCGCGAAATAAATCGGGCGATCCATCCCCGCTCCCGATCCACGCCCATCCGCGCCCGATCTATTCCGCTTAGGTGTTAGGCGGGGTCATTGTTTTTTGCTTTCTCCCGCTTCCTTGGCCCCCGCGAAAAATACATGAGAAGGCAGGCAATGCTCGACAACATCACAATCAAACCTGCAATCCCGAAAACATTTGTGAGCGGGTTTGCGCCCCCTCCCACCAAAATAAAAATAGTAAACGCCAAAAACACCGCTTGGACGACGATAAGCAAGCCTGCAACAACCCCCAAAACCGTATAGGCTCGCTGGCTTGCAACGAACAATCTGCTGCTGAGCATAATAAGTAGACTCACGGTACCCGGGCCGCCAACAAGCCGTGCAGAGGAGATGATGTCTTCGTGTGTCATAGCGTGTTCATTTTGCCTAACGACACGAGCTCAGCGACCCGGCGCACGAAACGCAACCATTGCAACCACAACCCTGACGCCGGGTTCGCTGGAGCGCATGGTTGAACGAAGCCGCTGCGCGGGGGGCTTCGCCGTAGTGGACGACAATGGGGGTCCGGGGCACACGCTCCGGATGCATGAACACCATTATGCCACTACGGCAAAAATTCATCGATCACTCCCTCCAGTCCGCCGAAGCCTCGCGCGAAAGTGGACCCTCAAGTCCGCCGAAGCCTCGCGCGAAGGCGGATCACCCTCCGCCAACTCGCCGCGCGTACCGTCGAAACTTATATCACATGGGTCGCGGACTTCGCCGGGTTTCACAAGCGCTCCCCGGACACCCTCGGGCGTCCGGAAATCGACTCGTGGTTACTCCACCTCATCCAAGAGCGCAAGCTTTCCGACGCCCCGTCACCCTCGCGAACACGTCTCGGCACTGCCCCCGGGATCACTCGGAAGGGGACCCAGACATTTTTTACAGGAGGAAAGGGAGGAAACGGAGGCCGAGGCATGCCGGTTTTCCAACATGGACTTCCCGCAGAGGCGGTGTGGCAAGGTTGATCACGTGGGGATCTCTGCGTCTCCGCGTCTCTGCGGGAGTTAATACATCGCGCGCGAATGGAGAACCGGCGCAAGCGCGTCGTGCCGCTCGCGCGCGAGGCGCTGGCCCGGACCCGGTGGCACCTCGCCCTCGGATCCACGCCGCCCTGCAGCGGCCCGTGCGCGACGAGGCCGAATGCCCCCGTTGCGGGGCCACCGAGCTTGTGTGCGTCGGCCGGTTGGAGGCTCACGGCCGCTTCACGCCCCTGGCGGCGGGAGCGCGCCGACTGCGCATCCGCACGGGCGATCCGCCGGCGGCACCCGACACCTCGTCAGATGAACGCCACCGCCCATGAAATCGTGGCCGCGCCGCGCCGGAGCCTTTGCAAGAGTTGGGGGACATCCGCAGATGGCGCAGATAAACATCTGCGTGAATCCGCGCCATCTGCGGACAAAATCTCCGCGTTGAACATCGCCCCTGGATCAAGGGTCGGGAAACCGGTCGTGGGGAGCCCATGCGGGCGGTTTGTCATCCGAGGTTTGTCTTCTTATACCGGGCCCGGAAGCGAATGGAACCCGGCGAAAGCACGGTGGCCCGCACCTTCGGCAAGCGGACCCGGTCTAGTTTGCCTATAGCCTTTGGACTTCCCCGCGGCTCCCCGTCCAACCGCGAAATAAATCGGGCGATCCATCCCCGCTCCTATTCCACGCCCATCCGCGCCCGATCTATTCCGCTTAGGTGTAACGTCTGCGTTCGGCGAATAGGCGACGTGCCTATTTATTCCAGTAATACGAGTTGGTCGCGGCATCATCTTCAACCCATTGGAGGACATTCGTTCCGAAACGCCTATAGAGCTCAATGAACATTGTTCGATTGTAGCTGTAAAAATAGAGGCGATTCTGTTCAGTCGCCGGTCCATTTTCGAAGGGCATCTCAACACCGTATCGTTTGAACGCATAAGAATGAGCGATTGCGTTCTCATCTTTCTGCCAGCCCAAAACGGCAAGCCGTCGTCGGCGTATGTCTCGTTTGGCGTCAGCCTCGCCGTTATCCCATTGCGTTCTTATGTCGGTTGAAGCCGGCGGTTGGTGGTGCTGTACGCAGCTCGCTCCGACGAGGAAGAGAGAAAGCGAGACAGTATGTCGGATTCTCATATGTGAACTGTATCGCCTAACGCCTGAGCTCAGGGACGCCGGACCCCGGGCGTGCGAATGGAAGCGGAGGGCAATCCCGGCGTTCCCTGGAGCGGCCTGTTCGGCGTCCCTGAATCATCCGCGACTCCTCCAATACCCAGGCAAACGGTGGCCGTGCGCTATGGCAGCCACCAGGACACGTTCCTCGCGGATAAAATATACGACGTGGTAAGGGAACACCGGGCAATTGACCCGCCGGTAGCCACCCGGACGCTCCCTCTCCAAAGTCGCGGCTGTCGAAGGATCGCATCGCAAACTTCCAGAACCTCGGGGTGAAGCCTCCGACCAAGCCCAACCTCCCTCGCTTCGTAGTACTCCGCCGCAGCGTAAAGCTCGCTCACCGCATCTGGGAGAAACTCCAGATTCATCGGCGCAGACGGCGCTCCAACTCCGCGAACACCTCGGATCCTGGAACACCCACGGCTTCGCCGGCATCGTGACTCGCGATCCTACGACGAATCTCCGCGTCCCACGCCAACCCGACCTCAGCGGACTCCGCGGGCTCGATGCTAGTGAGAATGCGATGCGCAAGCGTCAAACGCTGGTCTACCGGAAGCCGTCCGGCATCCGCCGCAATCGAATCTACCGTCGAACTCATGAATTCACCGTAGCGATCGGCCCCGGTTTGTCGAGGCTTGCCACGAGGTTTGCCGAACGAAACGAGCTCAGCGACCCGGCGCACGGGACGTGACGATTGAAACCAGGACGACGACGCCGGGTTCGCTGCAGCGACTGGTTAGCCCACTCTCCGCTGTGACACTAAAGTTCCATGCCATAGGAAAAAACATGGCCATTCGTTTTGGCAATCCAGACCGATCCAAAATATCCGGCCCTGTCCCATGTGTCATAAAGCTCCACCGGGTCAGGGGCAAACCAGCTCGGAGTATCGTCAGAATGCATGTTGTTGCGGAAGCTTCGTGCGACAGAAGGAGGAACGGGTGTGAGGCCGCGCCTCTTCAGGAACGCATCTTTCCACTCTGGCGTGGCCTCGACTTCAAAGTAGTAAATGAACTCCACGGTAAAGTGGTCCGATCTCCAATACTTCGAGTGGACGACTTTGACTTGGGCTGGCTGGTGCTCGCCGAACGCACGAAACCAATTCTGTGG
>JANYDN010000011.1 GCA_025363585.1 Verrucomicrobiota bacterium
GGCCAACGCCATGGAATTCTCCGGGTTGACCGCGTTGGGTACGCCGGCGTTCTACTCAACGTTCACCAGTACGTCCGCGGTGCCCGCGATACAGTCGCCCATTGCCGCGATCCAGCCGACGAGGGCCGGCTTCGTGCCCTCGGGGACCGTGCAGCGATTGCTACCCACGTGGAGCGGCACGGGTTCGCAGCGCGTTCTCTCCGTTGCCCACGAGATCGTCTGCGGGGTACCGAGCTTCGCCAACAACCTGCTCTCGGTACCGGTCATGCTCACGCAGCACGCCACGCCCAGCGGAAACCCCGCGGGTTCCCTCCCGGCTTCCGGCAAGCAGGTGTTGCTTCAGGTCAATGAAGGCAACGTGTTTCGGATCGCCACGACGGACGCCAACGGCATGGCGACGTTCAGTTTCATACCGCCAGCTTTCGATGGCCAAAATGTCCGGCTCACGGTTTCCTACCGGGGTGACACGCAGCTGATATTCCAGGAATATCAATGCGCGTACGCGACCACCGTTTGGTCTTCGAAGCCCATGATCACCCTGACCACCAGTCCCGATGTTGCCGTGGACAACCGGGATGGCGGCGTGCAGTCGGCGCGGATCCGGTTGACCCGTTCTGGACCCGCGACGGTGGATGCCACCGGGTACCCGGCGCTCGCGGTCCAATTCATCCTCCGCCAGGACGTCAGCGGGAGCCGGACCCTTCGGTCGGCGATGTATGGAACGGACTACAGCTTGAACGCCACGGGTCCGGCTACCTGGAGCCCTGCCTTGCCCGTTGGGAACACGGTGCAGACCGTTAATTTCGCGGCGGCACAGAAGAGTCTCGAGTTGGTGTTGACGCCGAATCCGGACAAGGTGCTTGAGTACGATCTGGCTTGGTTCGACCTGGTCAAAGCCGCGACCGCGCCGTACTCGGTCGGTACCGACGCGGAATCGAAAACTTCGATCTACTTCTACGACGGGCCGGAATGGACGTTGGTCGAGCAACAAGACTCGGCATCGATGTATGGGGCAACGAAGATATTCGGAGTGAACGATGACCTGAGCGGCGGTGTGCCAATCCTCAAGACCGCTGGATCGTCGTATCTACCGCAAACAAACGCTCAGGGTGTGGTTTCCTACGGATGGGTGCCCGGGGTGTGGTATGGAGCGACCGGTGTCCGGCAAGGTTCGATTCTGCCGATCGTGTCCCCGGCCCAATTGCCGCTTCCGACGGGCATCAGTGGGTCGGTGGGAGGCGCGCCGAGCATCAGCGGGTACAAGTTGGAAGCTGATGGGTATCCGCGCGCAGTGCTCATGGACGCGGGCGGGTGGTGGTACCTAAACGTGCCGACTTCGTCGCAATGGTACACGGAGTACAACGAGGCCTTGTGTATAAGCCCGAACCGGACGTGGGTCGGGGGCTATGCCCAGGCGTACCAGTACGGGGGCGTGAACGGCACCGTGCTTCTGTACGAGCAGCGCCCGGTCTATTGGCAGGCGGGGGCGATGACGTCGTTGTTGTCCAGCACCCCCGAGCCGTCATTCACCGGCGAGGTGGCGGGTGTCAATAATCTGGGGGAATTCGTGGGACGGCGGCAGATCTGGAATTCCGACACTGTGAATCCAGGGCCGACCGACCGTGCGTTTCGGACACGTCCTGGGGGCATTGCTATTCAGACTCAGGACTACCTGTTCCCTGGCACAGTGCCTTGGGGATTCATCCAGCATGCCGATGCCGACACGCCGACTCTGGCGTATGCGTGCAGCGAAGACTCCGGCAACGGTGGGGGAACCGCGGTCGGGGATGTTACATTTGAATATCAAGATGGCTGGCACATATTGCCGGTCGCGTGGTCCCCGCGTGGGACGAGTACTGCAAACCCAAGCCCAACCCTGCTTGACCGATGGCAATACTATCATGCGTCTGCCGTTGGCATCTCTCTGTCCGGACTTGTGATCGGATGGGCACAGCAAAGTGCCTCGGCGAATGCAGAGCCAATCGTCTGGAAAAGCCAGGCTGTAGGGCCCATCACGATGAACGACAGTTACCGGGTGTTGGGTGCTTCATCGGGTAGAATCATCGACTCTTTGGTATCTGTCTCTGCCGGGGGAGCAATCGCGGCCCAAGGCCGGACCGGTGGCGTTCCGCGAGGCTTCGTCCTGATTCGGCAGGGTTTCACTCCGTAATCCGTCACCTCATGAAACCAATTGTCGTCTCCTCAATCTCGGCTCTCTTCCTGTCCATTTCCGCGTCTGCTCAGGGCGGGTTCGTCACGGATGCTTACTCAAAAGAATATGTGTTTGGATCCGGTGGGTCGAAAGCCGCATTCGTCCAATCCATTTTCCCACTGGGGAATGCTCGGGATGTGGCATCGGTTGTCCGTTTGAATACCTCTCAGGATGCGATCCTTGTCCCGGCTTCCGGGACATACGGATTCGCGGCGGGAGACTTCATATCTGCCGCGTCGGCTAGCTATGTAACCGCGACGCCGCTGAACCCATCGATCAAAGCCCTCGACTATACTTGGGAGGTCAAGGAACCGGGAGACTTGATCGTCCAGCATTCGGTATTCGATCCATTCAAGGGGCAGAACGACGCGATCATCGGGTTTCGGCTCGGATTGGGCGAACAGGCGCGGTACGGCTGGATGCGGATTCATCGGGATAGCATTGCGATCACGACGCTACCACCGTCGATCTCGGACATGGCGACCCCGTTCGCCCCTGTGGACGCGGTATTGAATCCGTTCCCGGGGCAACCGATCCGGGCGGGGATGCCGCCGGAGTTGCCGTCGTTGCAGACCAGCGTGGTGCCCGACACGGGCGGCGGCCAAGGCCCGCAACTACGCCTCCAATGGCCGGCTGCCTACGCCGGCGTGCGGTTGCAGCGGGTGGCGTCGCTGACAATGACGGTGACCTGGGAAGACGTGCCGACCGACGGCAACGACGTGTTGGTGCCCGCGCCCGCGGACGGCGAGGTTTACTATCGGCTGGCGTATGATTTCTGAGCGGCAATCCGCGACGGGGCACGCGGCGCCACCGGGGCGTGGCGGGTTCACGCTCGGGGAATTGCTCGTCGTGATCGCGGTGATCGCGGTCCTGGCGAGCCTACTGTTGCCGGGACTCGCCCGGGCCAAGAGCCGCGCGCAAGGCGTGGTCTGCCTCTCGAACATGAAGCAGTTGATGCTGGGTTGGGTTCAGTATCAGGACGACAACCGCGATTGGTTGTCGCCGTCGGCCGCCGGCCCGGACGCCGGGCAGCACACGGGTAACCCCGGCTGGGTGTCCGGTTCGGTGAGTTGGTACGTGGCCAAGGGCCTGAACATCCCCGACATCACCGACGGCGCGACCAATACCGAGGTGATGGTGCGGGCAGGCCCGGGAAAGATCGGGCCGTACGTCGGAAGCCCCGGGGTGTACCGGTGTCCCGGGGACCGGAGCTCGGCGTTGAAGGCGCTGTCGATGGGCACGCCGTCGCGGGTGCGAAGCTATTCGGTGAACGCGTGGATCGGGGTGTTGAACGGGGGAATCCCGCCGGTGTGCGAGACGTTTTACAAAACGTCGGATTTCCGGCGGATTGGTCCGTCGGATTTGTTTGTGATGATCGAGGAGCATCCGTGGACGATCAACGACGGGTGCTTCGAGGTGGCGTGGGGCTACGGGGTGGAAGGAACGTCGATCAACGATTTCCCGGCGATGCGCCACGGGAAGGCGTGTCCGGTGAGCTTCGCGGACGGGCACGTGGAGATGCACCGGTGGCTGGATCCGCGGACGGAGTTGCCGATGACGCCGGGGGTGCGGCCGCCGGACTTCATCGTGGTGCCCGGCAGCGTGGACGCGCAGTGGTTCGGGGCGCACGCGACGGTGGCGACGGAGTACGGCGCGTCGCGGCATTAGGTATGCGCAGGCGGGACGCCCGCGGCTACGCCATGCTTGGACGGGAGCACGGGTTGGAGGCGCAGCGGGGACGCTGCTAATTGTGCAGCCGGGGACGGCCGCCCTACGTCACGTCGCGCCCAATTCCATCGCGGCGGATTTCAATGCGGCGAGCACCGTGTCCCAGTCGGCGGCCGTGGTTTCCCAGCCGGCGCTAAAGCGCAGCAGGCGGTCGGACGCGCCTTCGCCCACGCGCATCGCCTCGAGCACGTGCGAGGGCTTTTCCTTCCCGCTCGAACACGCGCTGCCCGTCGAGGCCGCGATCCCGAGTCGGTCGAGCTTCACGACCCAACGACGCCGGCAATCGGCGGCGGGTGGCATTAGCACGGCGACGGTGTTCCAGAGCCGCGGCGCGTCGAGGCCGATCACGGTGGTCCCGGGCAACGCGGTCATAAGGTTCCCGATGAAACGGTCGCGCCACGCGGTGCGTTCGGCGATGGCATTCGTGGCGATGGCGGCGTCGCGTTCGGCCAATGCGGCGGCGGACGACACGATGCCCGCGACGTTTTCCGTTCCGGCGCGGCGCCCTTCTTCCTGCGGACCGCCGACGATCGACGGCGTGAAATCGCTTGGGCAACGGATCCATCCGACGCCCGCGGGCCCGCCGAATTTGTGGGCACATCCGACGACGTAATCGCAGTCGCCGAGTCCGGTGGACGCGAGTTTTCCGGTCCATTGCGCGGCGTCGCAGACGAAGGGAACGCCGTGTTCGCGGCAAAGATCGCGGGCGCGTTGCCAAGGTTGGATGACGCCGGTCTCGTTGTTGGCGGCCATCACGGCGACGGCCGCCGGGCGATCGTGGCGAAGGGCGTCGGAGAGCGCGTCGAGATCGACGGTGCCGAGCTTGGGAACGACGGGAAGGAAACGATGGCGGCCGGGGAAATCACGTTGGGCGGCGGCGATGAAACACGGGTGCTCGACGGCGGAAAGCCAGAGCGTGCCGGTGGAGTTCGCGGCGAGGTGACGGAGGACGGCGTTGGCGGATTCCGTCGCGCCGGAGGTCCAGACGAGATTCGCGGCGGGGCAACCGAGCGAGGCGGCGAGACGGTCGCGGGCGACGTCGAGGGCGGCGGCGGCGCGGGCTCCGGCGCGATGCGGGGCCGAGGGATTTGCGGAGAGACGGGAGGTGGCGTCGACCCAGGCCTCGCGCGCGGCGGCGGAGAGCGGGTGCGTGGCGTTGTGATCAAAGTACGTCACGGGACGAGGATGGACAGGATGGGCCGGGGGCGGGGAGTTTTTTGACAGGATTAACAAGATTTACGGGATTGTGAGCATGGGAAGCGGGGCAGAGGAAGTTGCAGGTGATGGTCGCGCGCGGTTACTTGAGTCTCATCCTGTAAATCCTGTGAATCCTGTCGAACACCGTCTGCAGGCGACCCAGACGTGGACCTCGTGTCGGCGTCGCGTGGCGAGGAAGCACAGGAGCAAAATGGGCGGGGAGTTTTTGACAGGATTAACAGGATTTACGGGATTGGGGACGGCGACGATGGGGCGCTTCTTGACCCTGCCCCAATCACCGGGAAACGGGCCGAGGAATGTTTTACAGGAGTTAACGGAGGCAACGGAGACGGAGTCATTCCGGCTCCCAGTTCAAATCCTGTGAATCCTGTTAATCCTGTCAAAAACACCCTCCGCGGCATCGAAGCCAAACATCCCGTCGACGAACCGAGAATTGTCCTGCACGCGGCGTCCACGCCCGGGTAGCCTCCGCGGGCCAGCCATGAGTTCGCCGTCCACGCTCGCGTACAAACGCGCCACGTTTGCCGCCCAGTTGCCGCTGGCGCATCGGTATTCGCCGTCGCATTGCTGGCTTTGCGACATGGGTGGGGGACGCTGGCGCGTGGGCCATACGAAATTCGCGCTGCGCATGCTCGGCGAGTTGGTGGACGTTCAGTTCGACCGCGCGGTGGGATCGGCAGTGAAGCCGGGCGACATCCTCGGCGCGATCGAGGGATTCAAGGCGCTGAGCGACTTGTATTGCGTCGGCACGGGGACGTTCGCCGGGGCCAATCCGGCGCTGAAGGAAGACCTCGCGGTCCTGGGTCGCGACCCGCACGGGAAGGGTTGGTTGTACGAATTCGACGGCGAGCCGGATTCCCGGTGCGTGACGGTCGAGGGATATCGGGATTTGCTGGATGCAACGATCGACCGGATGTTGGCGAAACAGCAGGCCGAGGAACACGGATGAGCGACGAATCGAAATCGGGAACGAAGCCGAATGGGAACGCCGACGCGTGCGCGACGAAACCGCGCGTCGCCACGGCGCGGTACTTCATGATCGGCGGTTTTCTCGGCGCGGGAAAGACGACGGCGGTGGCGGCGCTCGCGCAACGGTTGGTGTCGGCGGGGATGCGCGTCGGATTGATCACCAACGATCAGGGGAGCGAGCTCGTGGACACGGCGATGCTGCGCGCGCGCGGCTTCGCGACGGAAGAAATCGCGGGTGGCTGTTTCTGCTGCCGCTTTGATTCGCTGGTGGACGCGGCAGACCGATTGGACGCGGCGAGCAGGCCGGATGCGTTCGTGGCGGAGCCGGTGGGCAGTTGCACGGATTTGGTGGCGACGGTGACGTATCCGTTGCGCCGGATGTACGGCGATCGGTTCCGCATCGCGCCGTTGAGCGTGCTGGTGGATCCGGTGCGGGCGGAGCAGGTGCTGGGGTTGGCGCCGTCGCGGAAGTTTTCCGACAAGGTGCTCTACATCTGGCGCAAGCAGGTGGAGGAAGCGGACCTGATCGTGATCGCGAAGCGCGACTTGCTCGACGACGCGCGGTTGGCGCGGTTGCGCGCGCGGTTGAAGGAAGAATTCCCGGGTCGCGAGATCCTGGAAGTCTCCGTGCGAACGGGCGCGGGCGTCGATGGGTGGTTCGCGCGGTTGCTGGCGTCGGAACAGGAAGCGCGGCCGCAGATGGAAGTCGACTACGACGTGTATGCGGAAGGCGAGGCGCTGCTGGGTTGGCTGAACGCGACGGTGAAGATCGAATCCGCGGAACCCTTCGACGCGAACGAACTGTTGAAGGCGTTGGCGGACGCGGTGCGGTCGCGGTTGGGCGGCGCGGAGATCGCGCACTTGAAGATGACGTTCAACCCGCGCGATGGATTGGGCGCGTTGGCGGCGGTGAGCGTGGTGCGCAATGACCACGTGCCCGAGCTGCGGATGGAACTCGATGAGTTCGCAGTGGGCGGGCAGTTAATCTTGAACCTGCGGGCGGAGGCGGATCCGGCGCTGTTGCGCGACGCGGTGGCAGGGGCATTGCCGGCGACGACGGCGCGATTCGCGGGAATGAAGGCGACGCTGGAACACTGCGAGCATTTCCGGCCGGGACGTCCGACGCCGACGCATCGCGAGGGAGCCGTGGAGGCGCAGTCGCGATGAGCGCGAACGGAACGGGCGGCGCTCCGGCGATCGTGTACTGCCATTGCAAGTACGCGCAGGTGTTGCCGGTGGCGACGAAGGAAGCGGTGTTGCGGGCGTTGTGCGATTCGGGGCTACCGTTCGAGGCGGTGCCGGATTTGTGCGAGGCGTCGGCGCGGCGGGACGACGCGTTGAAGCGGTTGGCGTCGGCGGGCCCGTTGAAAATCGCGGCGTGTTACCCGCGCGCGGTGAAGTGGCTGTTCGCGGCCGCCGGGGCGCCGTTGGACGCGGCGACGACAGAGGTGGTGAACCTGCGGACGCTGTCGCCGGAGCCCGCGGCAGGGGCGTTGCTTTCGACGGCGCTCGAGGCCAATTTGCCCGCCGGCAAGGTCACGGTGGCGGACGCCCCGAAGGCAGTCGTCGCACCGAACCCCAACGAATCCTGACATGGCACTTTCCGAACGCACGTTGCGCGTCGTCGTGTACGAAGGGCCGGGAGCGATCCCGGTCGGCGCGGCGGAGCGTTATGCCGCGGTGTCGGCGTTGCTTGAGCGCGGCTTCGGCGTGACGCGCGCGGGTTCCGAACGGCCGGTGGCGCCGGCGGACGCGAGCCCGATGCTGGTGCTCGGTCGTTGGGACGGCGCGACGCCGGAGCCGACGGGCGATCCGGCGGACGGCGTGCTGACGCGTTGGGCGACGCTGGATCCGGCGACGGCGGGCGACGCGGCGGAGCGGGCCCGGGCGGAAATGGGTGCGCCGGTACCGGGCGCGTGGAAGCCGTGGTTCCCGGTGATCGACTACGACCGCTGCACGAACTGCATGCAGTGCCTGAGCTTTTGTTTGTTCGGCGTCTACGGCGTCGATGCCGAGCGAAGGATCCAGGTCCAGAACAACGACCAGTGCAAGACGCAGTGCCCGGCGTGCTCGCGGGTGTGTCCCGAGGCGGCGATCATGTTCCCGAAATACAAATCGGGACCGATCAACGGGGACGCGGTGAGCGAGTCGGATCTGGGCCGCGAGAAGATGAAGATCGACATCTCGGCGCTGCTGGGCGGCGACGTCTACGCGATGTTGCGGACGCGAAGCGAGCGGGCGCAGTCGCGGTTTTCCAAGGAACGCGATTCCGACAAGGCGTTGGCGGAACGGCAAAAATGCCTCGCGAAACTCGCGGCGTTGGCCGGTGACATCCCGCCGGAAGTCCTGATGAGCCTGCCGTCGCCGGAAGAGATCGCGCGGAAAGCAACGGAAGCGGCGGCGCGCGCGAAGGCGGCGTTGGCTCCGGAAACCACGGCGACGGCCAACTGACGCGCGCGATGTTGCCCACCCTTGCCTACCGGACCCTGCGGAGCGCCGACTTCGGTTGCGTGCGGAAGTTCGCGTGGAACTTCGGCGTGAAGGGATTGCTGTCGGTCGAGCGTTTCAAACGGCGCCTCAAGCGCGGCGAGTACTTCCCGCCGTTCCTGTACATTTCGATCCTGAACTCCTGCAACCTGCGTTGCCAGGGCTGCTGGGTGGACGTCGAGGCCGAGCGGACGCAGATCGATCTCGCGACGTTGAACCGGACGATCAACGACGCGAAGGCGCACGGGAACGCGTTCTTCGGGATCCTCGGCGGCGAGCCGTTCATGCATCCCGAGGTGCTCGACCTGCTCGCGGCGCATCCCGACTGCTACTTCCAGATTTTCACGAACGGACAGTTCATCACGGAGAAGACGGCGGAGCGGCTGCGGCAATTGGGCAACGCGACGCCGTTGGTCTCGATCGAGGGACGCGAGATCACGAGCGACGAGCGGCGCGGGAACAAGGAAGTGTTGAACCGCACGCTGCGCGGGCTCGGGCATTGCCTCGACGCGGGTTTGTTGACGGGCGTGGCGACGAGTGTTTGCCGGACCAACATCGACGAGTTGCTGACGCGCGGTTGGCTCGAGGAGTTGATCCGGCGCGGCGTTCACTACGTGTGGTACCACACGTACCGGCCGGTCGGGCCCAAGATGAATCCGGGACTGGCGTTGCGTCCCGACCAATTGGTCGCCGTTCGGAAGTTCGTCGTGCAGATGCGCTCGGAAATGCCGATCGCGATCATCGACGCCTACTACGACCACGAGGGCAAGGCGGTGTGCCCGATGAGCACGGGGATCAGCCACCACGTCGGGCCGGCGGGCGACATCGAGCCGTGCCCGATCATCCAGTTCGCGGTGGAGAACATCCGCGATGGGCGCGGTGTCTACGCGACGATGCGCGACTCGGCGTTCCTGAAGGATTTCCGGGAACTGAGCGCGCGCGCCACGCGGGGCTGCGTGGTGCTCGAGCGACCCGACCTCGTGCGCGAGCTGGCGTTGCGCCACGGCGCGCGCGACACGACGAAGCGCGGGACGGCGATGGCGGAACTCGAGGCGATGGCGCCGCGTTTCAGCCAATGGTTGCCGGGCGAGGAAGTGCCCGAGCGCCATTGGATGTACCGCATCGCCAAGAAATATTGGTTTTCGGATTTCGGCGCGTACCGCCGGGTCCATCACGACGCAGAAGGACAAGCCCGCCGGCTTCGCGGCAAATTGGATTCTTCGGCACCGATCAAATCCGAGCGGACCGCGTCCCCACCCGTTCCCACGCCATGACCGAATCCACGATCCAGTTCGCCTCCGCCTCGCCCGTCGGATTGCCGAGGCTCGTGCCGCAGCAGAAATGGCGACCGACGAAGAAGAACATCCCGCCGACCGTGCTGCAGCGGCAGCACTTCCTGAACGAGGTCCGCGCGTATGTCGCCGAACTCCGCCCGGTGCCGCCGATCCCGGTTCCCGAACTAAAGGAACATGCCGACGCGATCGTGGCCAAGCTCGGTTGCGACCCGATCTTCCGCGATTTCATCGGCGTGCTCGTGAACAACGAGCTGTGGCGCGAGCAATTGGCGGGCGTGCCGTTCGAACGCCGGCTGTTGCTGTTGCCGAAATGCCTGCGCGTCGAATCGAAGTGCCCGGCGCCCTTCGATGAGTTCGGCCTGTTGTGCAAGCAATGCGGGCTCTGCTCCATCCAGGACCTCACCGTCGAGGCCGAGAAACTTGGGTACGCGGTGCTCGTGGCCGAGGGATCGGCCGTGGTGATGAGCCTCATCCAGACGGGAAAGATCGAGGCGATCGTCGGCGTCAGTTGCCTCAGCGTGCTTGAGCGCGCGTTCCCTTACATGGAGGCCGCGGCGGTGCCCGGCGTGGCGGTGCCGTTGCTCCAGGACGATTGCATCGACACGAACGTCGATCTGGATTGGGTGTGGGATTACATCCATCTCACGGCGGACGACCGCACGCGTCGGCTCGATCTCGGCCGGCTGCGCGACGAGGTGGATTTCTGGTTCACGCCGGCGTCGTTGGATTTGTTGATGGGCGCGGCGAAGAGCGAGACGGAGAAGATCGGGCGCGAATGGCTCGGGCGCGCGGGCAAACGGTGGCGTCCGTTCCTGACGGTCGCGGTGCACCAGGCGCTTTCCGGCGGAGGCGACGCCGTGGTGTCCGACGACGTGCGTCGCGTCGCGGTCGCCGTGGAATGTTTCCACAAGGCGTCGTTGATCCACGACGACATCGAGGACGACGACGCGGAGCGTTACGGCGAGCCCACGTTGCACGGCCAACATGGCGTGCCGGTGGCGCTGAACGTGGGCGACCTCTTGATCGGCGAGGGTTACCGGTTGCTGGCGTCATGCGGCGCGTCGGCCGAGGCGAAGGTCGAGATGCTGCGCGTCGCGGCCGAGGGACAGCGCGAATTGTGCCGCGGGCAGGGCGCGGAATTGCTGTGGACGCGACAGCCCGGCGTGCTGACGCCGCTGCAGGTGGTGGATATTTTCCGCCAAAAAACGGCGCCGGCGTTCGAGGTCGCGCTGCGGCTCGGGGCGATCCTCGCGGGCGGACACGACGAGGTGGACGACGTGATCGGCACCTATAGCCGCGCGCTCGGGATCGCGTACCAGATCCGCGACGACCTCGACGATCTGGGTGCCGAAGGCGAGGGCGGGGACATCGACGGGCGGCGGCCGAGCCTGCTGTTGGCGGTGGCGCGGGATCGTTCGTCGGGCGAGGCGCGGGAAAAGTTGGATCGGTTGTGGCGTCGCGAGGGCCCGGTGGATGCGGCCGACACGGCGGCGTTGTACCGGCAGTTGGGGGCGGACGAACGGTGCCGTCACCTGCTGGAGAGCTACCAGGAAGAGGCGATCCGTTCGCTCGCGTTGCTGGACAACCCGAGCGTGAAGGGATTGCTGCGCCGCGTGGTCGGGAAGATTTTCAACGACGTCGAGATCAAGGGCTGGTGCCGCGAGAAGGAACAGGCCGAGGCGCGCCGGCGCGAATCGGCGGCGACGGCGGTTGGCGAGACGGCGTCGGCCTGACGCGCGCGTGAGCCTCAGACGCCAACTGTTGCAGGTGGCGCGGTTGGCGCCACGACGGCTTGGCGATTCCACGGACTTGGTCCGCGGGTTTTTCCGGCGTTGTCTCGGCGACGACGGAATTGGTCGGGACCGTTCCGGAAAGCCCGATCTTTACTACACGATCTTCGCGCTGGCGGGCGCGCAGGCGTTGGACGTCGAGGTGCCGCGCGACGCGACCGGAACGTGGCTGCGGGGATTCGGCGACGGCGCGGGGCTGGACCTGGTGCATCTGGGCGCGTTGGCGCGGTGCTGGTCGGCGATCGGCGCGGAGCGCATGCCCGGCGGTTTGGCGGACGCCTTGCTCGCGCGCCTCGAGGCTTACCGAAAACCCGATGGCGGATACGAGGGCGACGCGCGGTTGTCGCACGGAACGGCCTACGGCGCGTTCGTGGCGTTGGGCGCGTACCAGGATTTGGAAAAAACCCCGCCGCGCGCGATCGAACTCGTGCGCGGTTTGAAACGGCTGGAGACACCGGACGGCGCGTGGGCGAACGCGGCCGGATTGCCCGTGGGCTCGTTGAACGCGACGGCGGGCGCGGTGACCCTGATCCACCAACTCGGATTCCCCATCAACCAGGCGGTGGGCGACTGGCTGTTGCGGTGCGAGCATCCGACGGGCGGATTCCTCGCGGTGCCGGGCGCGCCGATTCCCGATTTGCTTTCGACGGCGACGGCGTTGCACGCGCTGGCGTGCCTGGAACGACGGATCTCGAGCGACGTCCACGAGCGGTGCCTGGACTTCATGGACACGCTGTGGTCGGCCGAGGGCGGATTCCACGGTCATTGGGCGGACGACCATCTCGACGCCGAGTACACGTTCTACGGCCTGCTGGCGCTGGGCCATCTCGCGTTGTGAACGAGTCCGGACAGAACGTTTTCGCGACGGCGCGCGACCGCGTGTCGGCGGCGTTGATGGCGCGGATGGACCCGTCGGGCCATTGGAGCGGGCGGCTGAGCAGCAGCGCGCTGGCGACGGCGACGGCGGTGACGGCGCTGGCGACGATCGGTTCGGCGCGCGACGCGGCGTTGGTAAGCGGCGGACTCGATTGGCTCGCGCGCAACGCGAACGAGGACGGTGGATGGGGCGACACCGTGCGGAGCCGGAGCAACCCGAGCACGACCGCATTGGCATGGGCCGCGTTCGGCGCGGCGGGCGCGGACGGCGGGCACCCGGAAACGGTGCGGCGCGCGGTGGGTTATCTCGATCGCTTCGTCGGCGAGGGCGGCGATTTGGTGCGCGCGATCGAATCGCTCTACGGCAAAGACCGCACGTTCAGCGTTCCCATCACGATGACGCTGGCGTTGAGCGGACGGTTGGGCGCGGAGGGTTGGCGCCGGGTGCGGTCGTTGCCGTTCGAGTTGGCGATGTTGCCGCGCGCTTGGTTCGGCGCGATGCGGTTGCCGGTGGTCAGCTACGCATTGCCGGCGTTGATCGCGATCGGGCAGGTGATCCACGCGCGGTCGGGCCGGTGGAATCCGCTGCGCTCGGTCTCGCGGGCGCGCACGCTGCGCGTGCTGGAAGGGCTGCAGCCGCCGAACGGCGGATTTCTGGAAGCCACGCCGCTCACGAGTTTCGTGACGATGAGCCTCGCGGGAATGGGGCTCGCGGAAAACATCGTCGCGCGCCGCGGCGCGGATTTCCTGCGGGCGTCGGCGCGCGGCGACGGGAGTTGGCCGATCGACACGAATCTCGCGACGTGGGTGACGACGCTGTCGGTGAAGGCGCTGCGGCACAATCCGGACGCGCTGGATGCGGGGCGTCGTGCGGCGTTGTGCACATGGTTGCTCGGCCAGCAGGGGCGCGGCGTGCATCCGTACACGGGTGCGGCGGCGGGCGGTTGGGCGTGGACGGATTTGCCGGGCGGCGTTCCGGATGCCGACGACACGGCGGGCGCGTTGCTGGCGTTGCACCAATTGGCGGGTGTCGACGGAGTCGACGCGAACGCGGTGCGATCGGCGGCGGCAGGAGGATGCCGTTGGTTGTTGGGCGTGCAGAACGGGGACGGCGGCGTGCCGACGTTTTGCCGCGGCTGGGGAACGTTGCCGTTCGATCGGAGCACGCCGGAACTCACGGCGCACGCGTTGCGCGCATGGCGGGCATGGGAGACGGAATTGCCGGAGACGTTGAAGGAAGAAGTCGCGCGCGCGCGGGAACGGGCGCTGCGATACTTGGCCTCGAGCCAGCGGACGGACGGCGCGTGGTTGCCGTTGTGGTTCGGAAACGAGGCGACGTCGGATCAGGAGAATCCCGTGTACGGCACCGCGCAGGTTTTGGTCGGGCTGGCGGGCGAAGCGGATTCCAGGACGGTTCGAACAGCGCGCGACCGGGGCGTGGAATTTCTGCTGGCCGCGCAGAATCCCGACGGTGGTTGGGGCGGTGGGCGCGGCGTCGCGTCGTCGATCGAGGAGACGTCGCTGGCGGTCGAGGCGTTGTGCGCGATCCCGGACGGCGGTGGCGCGGTGGAGTTCGCGGCACGGCGCGGCGGCGCGTGGTTGGTGGACGCGACGCGCGACGTGGAGTCGGTGCGGGCGTCGCCGATCGGTTTGTATTTCGCGCGGCTGTGGTACTTCGAGGAACTTTACCCGCTGGTGTTCGCGACGGGCGCGCTCGGGGCGCTGGCGGACGTAGCGCGGGCGTCTCGCCTGCGGTAGTCGCGGGCGTCCCCGCCTGCGCGAAGCTTGCCGAGGGCTAGTGCATGTCGAGGGTCTTGGTCCGCGATCTCACGATCGCCGCCACGCCAAGCACCGTGGCCGACGCGGTGACGCGGCGGATCGGGGGAATGGAACTCAGCCTAGGTCCTCGATCTTACGATCGCTGCCACAAGGCGAGATGATCCACGGTCTCACGACCGCTGCCACGAGGCGGGGACGCCCGCGCTACAAGACCGCGGAGTCGTCGCGCTTCTCGAGCTTCAACAGGTGCTTCTTCACGACCTCGACCTGTTTGGTGAGTTCGTAGAGCGCCTTGATCAGTTCGGCCTGCGTGGGCGCGTCGGCGAGCTTCGGCACCAACGGATGGATGCTCGTCACGGACACCGCGATTTGGAGGGCCGCGGCGCGGATGTGTTGGATGGCTTCGGGGCGTTCCATGTTTTCGGTGCGTCGGGATGGAATCAAGACGCCGGCACGTGGTCTGCCAACGCGGCGAGGACGGCGGCACCCGCGCGTTGGGGCATCACGCGTCCACCGTGTTTCAATACCTGCTCGCGCACGGAGGGCATGGCATTCGACGGCGCCACGAGATGGCGTGCGTAGCGCGAATCGAGCATCGGCAGGTCGTTGAAGTGGTCGCCGGCGGCAAACGTTTCCGCCGGCGTGATGCCCAGGAGTCGCTGCAGTTCGCCGAGCGCCGTGCCCTTGGTGTAGCCGACGTGCGAGAGGCGGATGTAGATGTCGTTGCGGACGGCGGCAAGACCCGGATGCGCGCGGCACATGTCGGCGAGTTCGGATTCGATCGTGTCCATCTGCGGGTTTGACCTGGCGATCACGCAGAGCGGCGACCAAGGGTCCGAGTAGAACGACGCGTCGAACCGGTTCGAAAGGTCCTCGAGCTTGAACGCGATCTCCGATTTGAGTTGGAGGAACAGCGCGGCGTGGTCGCGCGTGCAGGCGGAATTCCAGGGCTCGACGGGCACGAAGTGGCCGTGCTCGTTGCGGTAGATCTCGCGCTCGACGAGCACGAGGTAGTCGGGTCGCACGCGGGCGCCGGCGCGTCCGAGCGATTCCATCAGGCTGGCCATCTCGCGTCCGGTGTTGATGGCCCACAGGGTGCCGCGCGACTGGAACTCGGCGATGCGATCCTCGAATCCGGGCGCGAACGGCGCGTGGTCGAAGTCCTCGTGGATGGTGCCGTCGAAGTCGGTCGAGATCAGTCGCAGTGCGGGACGCGCGGAATCGCTCATCGATGTCTCCAAGGTCGATGCGGGGGAACGCGGGGTCGAGACTTGAGTTTCAAGTTTCAAGTTTTCAGTTTCAAGTTTGAAGCCGTCACACGCGGAGGGGAGATGCGTTTCAAGTTTTCAGTTTCAAGTTTCAAGGGTGCCCGGCGGAGGCGCGTTTCAAGTTTCAGGTTTCAAGTTTGAAGTCATGCCGGCTTGAGCGGCGCGGCGCGCGGGCTTTTACTCCGCGGCCGACACATGATCCTGCCGCAATTGATCGGGCGCGCCCTCCGCCACGGGGACGACCCGGAGTTTTACCGGATGCAGGCGCAGGACGCGGTCCGTTGGCTGGAGTCGCGCGGCGTCCGCGTGGGACCCGGACTCTCGGTGCTGGATCTGGGATGCGGGCACGGCGTGTTCGGCGGGATGCTCCGGGACCGCGGTTGCGCGGTGACGTTCGCGGACGAGGCGAATTTCCTCCTCGAGAAATTCCGCGGGGAACCGTTCAAGGCGATCAATCTCGACCGCGATGACTTTGGGTCGCTGGGCGAACACGATCTGGTGATCTGCTCGAACGTCTTCGAGCACCTGTCGCAACCGCGACGGTTCCTTCGCGAGTCGTGCCGGTTGCTGAAGCCGGGAGGGCGATTGTATCTGAGCTGGACGAACTGGCTTTCGCCGTGGGGCGGGCATGAGTTTTCGCCGTGGCATTATCTCGGCACGCGGCTCGGGCCGCGGATCCACGATGCCCGCGGCAAATCGCGATTCCACAAACCGGGCGTGAACCTGTTCGTCACGCACATCGGGCGGACGCTGCGATGGATCGACGAGGACGGGACGCTGGCGATCGAGGCGCGCGCGCCGAGGTACTACACGGAGTTGGCGTTCCTGCTGGCGTTGCCGGTGGCGCGGGAATTCCTGGCGTGGAACTGCGCGCTGTTGTTGCGGCGCAAGTAGCGCCCGAGGGACGCGTACGCCATGTAGCGCGGGCGTCCTCGCCTGCGCAAACCACGGGCGTCCCCGCCCGTGTCGAAACGTGCTGGCTAAGCCGTATCCATGCAGTAGCGGCCGAGGAATTATCTCACGCCAAGCCGGGCCAAGGCCATCCAAGGGGGCAAAGACCGCCGGCGTGTCGTTTCACCGAAGGGTGGGATCCACTCTCTGGTTCCCGATACACGTTCCCGCCTTCTTGGCCGGCCTTGGGCCGCCTTGGCGTGAGAGAATTCCCATGCCGCGACCGCAGGGTTCCGTCCCGGCTCGGTCGGGAATGCTTGGATTCTTGGCGCCTTGGCGTGATACTCAATCGAGTTCTTACTGCATGGATACGGCTAAGGCGCGGCATCCGAATTATACCATCGCCTGAACATCGCGTCCGATTCCCTGGCGCGCGCGCGGGCATCCGCAAGCATCCGTTGCCAA
>JANYDN010000211.1 GCA_025363585.1 Verrucomicrobiota bacterium
ACCCTGCTCCTGAAGCCGATAGGCGGCGAGTTTCGGGGCCAAACCGATCCCCCGCCCCTCCTGGCGCATGTAGAGGACGACGCCGCATCCTTCCTTCTCGATCCGTTCCATCGCCGCATGCAACTGCGGTCCGCAATCGCAACGACGCGACCCGAAGACGTCGCCCGTGAGGCACTCGCTGTGAACCCGCACCAAAACCCCTTTCCGGCCCTTGGGATCGCCCTTCACCAACGCGATGTGATGCTGCCCATCGGCCTTCGAAGCGTACAGATACAGCGTGAATTCACCGTAATCCGTGGGCATTTTGACCACTTCCAGGCGTTCCACCAATTTTTCGCGCGTCCGGCGGTAGTGGATGAGATCCGCGATGGAACACACCTTGAGGCCGTGTTTGCGGGCGAACAGGCGCAACTGCGGAAGCCTGGCCATCGAGCCGTCGTCGTTCAGGATCTCGCAGATGACTCCGGACGGGCGGAAACCCGCCAGACTCGCCAGATCGACCGCGGCCTCGGTGTGACCGGCACGCCGCAAGACGCCTCCCGGTTTGGCGCGAAGGGGAAAGATATGGCCCGGCTTCCGCAGATCGGTCGGCGTGGCCGTCGGATCCACCATCACCTGGACGGTCCGCGCGCGATCCGCCGCACTGATCCCCGTGGTGATGCCGGAGGCGGCGTCGACGCTGACCTGAAAGTCGGTTTTGAAAGAGTCCTCGTTCCGCGAGACCATTTCCTCGACGCCCAATTGCCGCAGGCGTTCGGACGTCGTCGGCACGCAAATCAGCCCACGGCCGAACCGCGCCATGAAATTGATGGACTTGGGAGTCGCCTTCTCGGCCGCCATGACGAGATCCCCCTCGTTTTCCCGATCGGCGTCGTCGACGACGATGACCATTTTCCCCTTCCGGAGATCCAACAAGGCGGATTCGATCGTGTCCAAAGGCTTTGCCCGCATGCGGCGTTGATAAAACGGGAGTTCCGGGTACAAAAGAAAGGCCGAACGCGGTTCGGAGGGTTGCAGACAATTCGAATTCCCGGTTACGTTCGGCCCAAGCAGGAACCGAGCCCGGGGTTGGCATCCATTCCGGGGTCGAGGTTCCATCCGCAGGAAAACGACGGAGTGGCCGTATACACCTCCAGCAATCGCCACCGAAGGGCCCGCGTCAGCGCCGGGCTCCTGATGTACCGCGTTCGCGAGGGGGAATTGGAAGTTTTCATCGCGCATCCCGGAGGCCCTTGGTTTCCCAATCGGGACACCGATGTATGGACGATCCCGAAGGGCGAATTGGAAGCGGGCGAGGACCTTTTGGCGGCCGCCATCCGTGAGTTTCAGGAAGAAGTCGGGATCACGCCCGCGGGTCCTTACCACGAATTGGGATCGATCCGGCAAAAGGGCGGGAAAACCGTCCACGCCTGGGCATTTGCCGGGGATCACCCCGAGGACCAGCCCGTCAAAAGCAATCGGGTCGACATCGAATGGCCTCCCGGCTCCGGCAAATGGGGCTCGTGGCCGGAGATCGATCGCGCCGGGTTCTTCTCGGTGACCGCGGCCCGGGTGAAGCTCAAGCAAAGCCAACACCCCCTGCTTGACCGGTTGGTCCAGACGGTCCGCGGCATCGCGTGAAGCGTGGCACGGCGGCACGTCGACGGGATCGCGCCGTCAGCGTCGCACGACGAAGTCGATCACGAACACGTCGGCGAGGAACGGGCGCAACAATGCGCCGAACGCCTTGTGGTCGGGATGAACAAGATACTCGTCGCGTTCCTTCTCCGAGGCGAAGGCCAGGACGAATCCGTGGGTGAACCCCTTGTTGAGGCCTTCGGGACTGTTGTTGAGGCCCCATTCGTAGCGTTGGATCTGGGGAATCTTGTTCTTGAGTCCGGCGAAAGCGTCCTCGACGCGTTTGATGTCCTCGGGCTTGGCCGTGTCCTTGAACTTGAACGCCACCACGTGGCGGATCTCCGTCTTGCCCTTGTCGGGTTTCGACTTTTTCGCCGTGGCCGCGGCGGCACCCAGACTCATCGAGACGATGCCCATGGCCACGAAGGCCAACCAAAACAATTTCATGGGCGCGGAGCGTCCCCGAACCTTCGCGCCGACGGCAACACATTCCCGCCACGGCGATGCATCCTTGGCTCGGCCCCAAAGGATTCCGCAAAAACCACGTGCCCACCCGGCACGGCGAGTGCTAACTTCACCGTGTTCCCGGCATTTCGAAACCTTGTCTGAACCGCGCGGGTCGTTTGGGTGTCACGGATCGGTAACAATCAACGAGAGTCATGGCCGAAGATCGGATGCAGCTTCAACGCTGGGAGTTGAAGTACGTCATCCCGGAAGAGCTCGCGCTCGCGATCCGGGAGTTCGTCCGTGCCTATCTGGAAATCGACGAATACGGGGTCGGCCGCCCGAACTTGTCGTACACCATCCACAATCTGTATCTCGATTCCGACGAACTCGCGATCTATTGGGGCACGATCAACGGCGACAAGAATCGCTACAAGCTGCGCATCCGCTTTTACGAGGACAACCCCAAGGCGCCGATCTTCTTCGAGATCAAACGCCGGATGAACGACGCCATCCTCAAGCAGCGCGGCGGCGTGAAGCGCCACGCGGTGGCGGGGGTGCTCGCCGGACAATTCCCCGGACCGGACGACTTGGTATCGGGCGACGCGCGGCAGTTGGTGGCGATCCAGCGGTTCGTGGAATTGATGATCCACGACCATGCATCGCCGACGGCGCACGTCTTTTACGAACGCGAGGCCTGGATCAGCGCGTCCGACAATTCGGTCCGGGTGACGATGGACCGCAACGTCCAGATCGCGCCCGAATTCGAAAGCCGGTTCACCGCGGCGATGAACGATCCGGTCTTGGTTTTCGGCAGGATGGTGATCCTGGAACTCAAGTTCACGGGACGTTTTCCGGACTGGTTCAAGGAGCTCGTCCGGGTTTTTGGCCTCAAGCAGGGATCCGCATCGAAGTACGCCGATGGGATTGCCTTGAAGGGTGAGTCGCATTTCTATCGGGACGGGCGTCGTTGGCCGGCCGGGTTGGACCCGGCGGACGGCGAGGCCAACCGCCGCGCGCGTCTCGAACGCGTCGCGGCGACGCTCGAAGGTGCATGACGGGCAGGGGAACGACACGACACAATGATCGACTGGATAACACGGGGGGATTTTGGCACCGCGCCGGATGATACCGGCGGAATGTTGCTGGGCCTGTTGCTGGCATTCGTGTGCGGGCACGTGGTGGCATGGGTCTACATGGCATGCCACTCGGGCCTTAGCTATTCGCGGTCCTTCGTCAACGCCCTCATCGTCCTGTGCCTCGTCGTTTGCCTGGTGATGATGGTCATGGCGAACAACCTGCTGGTCGCCCTCGGCCTGATGGCGGTGTTCGCCATCGTCCGGTTCCGGAACGTCCTGCGCGACACCCTCGACACCACCTACATCCTTGCCAGCATCACCGTGGGCATGTCCGCCGGCACGCGGAAGTTCAGCACCGCGGTCACGGGGACGCTCATCTTCGCCGGACTGATGCTGTATCTCCACTGGACTTCTTTCGGCGCGCGTCATCGGTACGACCTCATTCTCAACTTGCATTGGGGCCGCCCGCTCGGCGAACTGCCCGACCTCGGGGGTTTGCTGGAACGCCATTCCCGGAAAACCGCGTTGGCGAGCCAACGCTCCGCGCAGGGATACGAGGGCGCCGATCTCTCGTACCGGTTGCTCATGCGCGATTCCGGACGGGTGGACGAACTCATGACCGAGCTCAAAGCGTTTCCGGGCGTTTCCCGGGTGACCAGCCTCAAGGCGGAAGACGAATCCGAAGTTTAGCCGATGGAAAAGCTCCCACAGATCCCCAGTCCGCCCGGCACGGCGTTCCGTGAATTCCGGGTCACGGTCATGCCCTTCCTGACGTTCGCCGCGGTCCTCGCCGCCACCGTCATCGTTTGGCGCCAATACGTGGGTCCCAGCACCCTTGTCGGCGAGGTCCAGGCCACGCGCTCCGCGATCGTCAGCACGATTCCCGCCCGGGTCTCGGTGTTGAAAGTCCGGCTGCTCGAAGTCGTCAAGGCCGGCCAACCCGTGGCGGAGATCGCTCCCGCCGACCCGCGGCCCATCGAAGCCCAAGCCGCGCTGACCCGCGCCCGCCTCGAGATGGTCCGTGCCAACATCGACCCGCAGATACGCAAGGAAAACAATCTCATCGGCTACGTGCATCTCCGGCTCGACTGGCTCAATGCCCGGGCCGACCTCGCCACCGAGCGCGCGCAGTTGGTTTTTTGGGAAAACGAGATCGATCGCATCCGCCAGTTGGCCCACCTCACCAACACCGCCCCACTCGTCAGCATTTCCGGATTGGAGTCCGCCGAGGCCCAAGCCACTTCGTTTCGCGGTCGCGTTGCCGAGCACAGCACCCTCGCGCGCGAGATCGGCGCGGCCCTCGAGCAGTTCGATCCCGAGGAAAAACAAATGGACCAACAGTTCACGCGTTCCGTCCAGGCGGCCATTACCGTCGAACAACGCGCGCTGGATGCCATCGAGGCCCAACTCAATCCCGTCGTCCTCGTGTCACCCATCGACGGTTTCGTCAGCTCCATCGCGCACAATGCGGGTGAAACCATCCTCGCCGGCGACCCCATCGTCATTGTCAGTTCCGCCAAAGCCGAACGCATCGTCGCCTATATCCGCCAACCGCTCCGCATGGAGGTCCAACCCGGGATGACCATCGAAATCCGTGCGCGTTCGTCGGGTCGTGGCGTCGGCCAGGGCAAGGTGACGGGTGTCGGTGCACAGATGGAGCCGATCCTCCCCGAACTGCTCCCGCCGAAAAACCTGGCGGGCTCGTCGGGTGGCGAATACGG
>JANYDN010000022.1 GCA_025363585.1 Verrucomicrobiota bacterium
ATCGCCGCGGTGATCGCGAAGACGACGGCGATCGCCGCGACGATGGCCGGCACCGCGGGGCCCACGCGTCCGCGCCATGCCAGCAACACCGAGAACAGCGTGGCGGCACCGGCGCTCGACCACGCGAACGTTCTCCATTCCTTCGGCTTTTCGCTGAAGCGCAGTCGCATGGCGTTCCCTCAATCCGGCACGGGCGCGAAGATTTGCCGCGGTTTCGTCGGCTGCCGGTCGCGGTCCATCGCGAGGTTGCCGATGACGAGATGGTCCATCGCCGTGTTCACGAAACAGCGGTAGGCGTCGTCCGTCGTGCACACGATCGGTTCGCCGCGGACGTTGAACGACGTGTTCACGAGCACGGCGCAACCGGTCGCCGCTTCCCAGCGCCGGAGCAACGCGTCGAGCCGCGGATGATCCTCGGCGCGCACCGTCTGCACGCGCGCGGAACCATCGACATGCGTGATCGCCGGCAATGTGGAGCGCACCTGGTTCACGCGGGCAACGAGATCGTCGCCCGTGTTCGCCGCTTCGTTCGTGCGCAGTAGTCCGGCGCGTACCGGCGCGACCAGCAGCATGTACGGCGACTCCACCGCGAGATCGAAGAACTCGGGCGCGCGCTCGGCCCGCACCACCGGCGCGAACGGACGGAACGATTCGCGGAACTTCACCTTCAGGTTCATCGCCGACTGCATGCGCGGCGAACGCGGGTCGCCGAGGATCGAGCGTCCGCCCAGCGCGCGCGGCCCGAATTCCATGCGGCCTTCCACCCATCCGACGATCTCGCCCGCGGCCAACCACGCGACGACGCGGTCGAGAAGCGCGTCGTCGTCGAGTCGCTCATAGACCGCGCCATGCGCGCGGAGCGTGGTCTTGGCCTCGTCTTCCGCGATGCGTGGCCCAAGGCGCGCGCCCTGCATGCGGTCGCGCGCGGGACGTTCGGGAAGTCCGTTGCGCGCGGCATGGTCGTGCCACACGGCGAACGCCGCGCCGAGCGCCGCGCCGGCATCTCCCGCGGCGGGTTGGATCCAGATCCGTCGGAACGGTCCCTCGCGCAGGAGTCTTCCGTTGGCCACGCAATTGAGCGCGACGCCGCCGGCGAGGCAAAGGTCGTCCTCGCCCGTGACGGCATGGGCGCGGCGCGCGAGTCGCAGCATGACTTCCTCCGCGACGAATTGGATTGATCGCGCGGCATCGCAATGCCGGCTTTCGATTCGCGCCGCGGGATCGCGCGGCGGTCCACCGAGCAACGCGTCGAAGCGCGCGTTGGTGAGCCGGAAGCCTCGGAGAAAATCGAAGTATTCCGGGTTCAGCCAAAACGAGCCGTCGTCCCGAAGATCGAGCATCTTCCCAAGAATGGCGTCGACGAAGCGCGGTTCGCCGTAGGGCGCTAGACCCATCAGTTTGTACTCGCCGGAATTCACGCGGAACCCGCAGTGCGCGGTGAAGGCCGAGTAGAGAAGGCCGAGCGAGTGCGGGAAGCGGAGTTCCTCCAGGGTCTCGAGACGATGCCCGTCGCCGCGACCGATCGTCGTCGTCGCGTATTCGCCGACGCCGTCGACGGTCAGCACCGCCGCGCGGGCGAACGGCGACGGAAAGAAGGCGCTGGCGGCGTGCGACGGGTGATGGGCGGAGAAGAGCACCGGGACTCGGTCGGGGAGTCCGTCGAGTTCCGCGCGGATGACCGAGCGGAGGTCGAGTTTCTCGGCGAGCCACGACGGCGCGTATTTCAGGAAGGTGCCGAGGCCGCCGGGCGCGAGCGCGAGGCACGTCTCGAGGAAGCGCGCGAATTTCGGGATGGGCTTGTCGTAGAAGACGACGGCGTCGAGTTGGTCGGCGCTGAGTCCGGCCTCGCGGAGGCAATAGGCGGCGGCGCGGGACGGGAACGAATCGTCGTTCTTGCGGCGCGTGAAGCGTTCCTCCTGCGCGGCGGCGACGATCTCGCCGTCGCGGAGCAGGGCCGCGGCGGAATCGTGGTAGAAGGCCGAGATGCCGAGCAGGTGGCGCATGCGGACGACGGGCCTAGCCTAGGCGAACGGGTACATGAAGGGCGCGAGGGCGGAGCTGGAGCTGAACACGATCAGCACCCCGAGCAACACGAGCACCAGCACGAGCGGCACGAGCCACCATTTCTTTTCCTGCCGGAGGAACAGGAGGAATTCTTTCAGCGCCTGCCACATGACGGATGTGGCGCGACGCTACGGACGCGGCCACGTGGAGGCAAGGGGTGCGACGTAGAGCGGCCGTCCCCGGCTGCTCAATCGAGGGCGTCCCGCCCGAATCGTTTTTCGGATTCCCGGGCTTGCTTCACCCCACCTTCGAGCGGGCGGGACGCCCTTGATTGTGCAGCCGGGACGGCCGCCCTACGCCTTCCTCCGGCTGAACGTCGCGGCGAGCGCCAGCAACGCGATGTTGAACATCCCGAGCGTCATCACGCCGGTGCGGTAGGCCTCGTCGGGAGGCATCGCCAGCAACCGCGGCCGGAGCCAGTGCAGCGTCCCGACGTACGCCGCCGCGAGCGCGATGATCCCCGGCACGACCGCGAACCGACGTCGTGCGAAGAGGTCGTTGAGATACACGTTCGCCAGGGTGAACACCGTCATGCCCCACGCGAACCACGGGACCAGCGGCGATGCCGCCCAATTCGACGGCTTGTTGAAGAACATCACCTGCAGCGGGAGTTTCGGGAACAGCGTGCAGGCCAGCGACGCGACCCCGCCCATGATCGCCGTGGCGATCACCGTCAGCCGCAGCGAATCGCTCCGCTCGCCGGTCGCCACGCTCCGCGCGATCCGCGGCAGCATCACGAGCGCGAGTGGCACGGTGAACTGCGTTATTCCGAAACCGATGGTGGCCGCCGGCGAATAGCGGCCGCCGAGGTTCCATTCGGGCGCGGCCTCCTTGGGGACCAATCCCTGCCAGAAAATGTTGTCGTACTGCTGGAACAACTGCAGCGCGGCCGCGTTGAGCGCCAGCGGGACGAAACCACCCAACCACGATCGCCACGGAACCGGCACGGGTTCGAGCGCGAGCGTGTCGCGCGTGCTCCAGAGCCCGACCAGAATCGCCCCCGCGCAGCCGACCGCCGCGCCGGTCATCGCGCCCGCCGCCCGGCCCGCGAAGAAGGAGAGGATGACGAACACCGCCGCGAAACGGCCGAACCCGTCGAGGATCGCGATCCAGCCCAGCGCGAGGAAATCCTGCCGCCCTTGCACGAGCCCGCGGAGCACGGAGACCCAGAGCGTGAACAGGCCGACGAGCCAGGTGGCCCAGAGCGACGCCGGGTTCGAGAGTTTCCAATGGGCTGCCAACGACGATTGCGCGAGCGCGAGGATCCCCGCGATGCCGATCCAGATCACGAGGATCGCCAGTCCCAAGCGGCGCGCGGCCGCGGCCACCCGGCGTCGATCCTGCTCGGTGACCGCGGCGGCCGTTTGCTGGGCGAACAACGTCCAGAACCCGCCGCCGACCGCCGCGATCACGTAGAACGCGCTCAGCAACGTCTTGAACTCCGCGTACGCCGCGTCGCCCGCCCGTTTGCTGACGAGGTTGTGCACGAACATCATCGCGGCGCCGCCCGCGACGGTTGCCATCACCATCCACGCGCTCTGCCGGAAAAAACTGCCCTTGGATTCGCTCATTGTGTTGCCGCCGGCGCGGACCTTGGCCGACCCGCGCCCGCGGCGCACGCCTCGATGAAATCCGTCGCGTTCCGCGCGATCACCCGCCAGTCGAGCCCGCGCGCCACGCGTGCCGACGCGTCGGCGCCGATCCGCGCGCGCTCGCCTTCGGGCAGCGCGATCCGTTCGAGCACCGCCTCGGCGAACGACGAGGGGTCGAAGGTGGAGAACCGGATGGCGGGCTCGCCCTCGAAATAGCGCGTCAGGTTCTCGAGCGGCGTGCTCGCGACGGGAACGCCGCAGGCGAGGTATTCGACGGCCTTCGCGACGAACGCGCAGTGGGTCCCGTTCGACGCCTCGTACGGAACGATGCCGACCGTCGCGTCGCCGAGCCGCGACGCCACCTCGGCGTAGGGCACGAATCCCGGCGTCTCGACGGCGATCCCGGGCCGCGCTTTCCGGAGTTCCGCGACGAAGGCCGCGAGGTCGGGAGTGACGCGTCCGACGAACCGGAACCGGGCGTCCGGCCGCGCCGCGTGGACCCGTACGAGCGCGCCGCGCGCGATCGGCCCGAGATGGTGCTTGTCGAAGCTCCCGTGCATCACGACGACCGGCGGTCCGGGGATGCGTCGATCCGGCGGACGGAAACGATCGGCATCGTAGCCGTACTGAATCGGGAGGAGTCGCTGGGATGGATACCCGGTGCCGGCGATGCGGTCGGCGAGCGGCGCGCTCACGGTCATGACGCCCTCGGCGTCGCTGCGGCGGGGAAGGTTGATCTCGTACCGCGTGAGCGCGCCCACGAGGCCGGTCTTGGTGAACGGCGCGGGCCACGTCTCCATGAACCCGGTGAGGAAATCGAGGTAGTTCAACACGGCGGGAACGCCGAGCCGCTTGCGCAACCGCGCGGCCGCCACGGAGGAAATCGTGTGCTGCGCGACGATGACGTCGAAGTTCAGGCCCGACCCCGTGCGTTGTTCCCACGAACGACGCTCGTTCTCCACGTGCGACACGAGGGCGGAGGGATAGAGCAGGTATTTCGCGGTGCGATACCGCGTGTTGCGGCCCATTTGCCAGCGGCGGAAGGCGTGCACCGTGATTCCGGGATCGGCCGCGACTTTCTCCTCGTCGGCGAACGACGGACAAAACAAATGCACGCGATGGCCGCGCTCGCGGAACTCGCGGACCAAGTACGGAGCCTCCGCCGAACCCCCGCCGCTCGGAGGGGAATACGGCTCGTGCGTGAGCAACGCGATCCGCATGGACGCGCGTCCGATCACGGTTGCGACCGGAGGAATCGCTCGAGGATGTCGGTCCCGCGTTCCAGCGACGCGATCGAGATCCACTCGGCGCTGGTGTGGGCCTGGGCGATGTCGCCGGGACCGAAGACGACGGCGGGAATGCCACCCGCGGACAACGGTGCGGCGTCGCAGAAATAATGGACGCCGACGGTTTGCTTCCGGCCCGCGGCCTTCAGCAACGCGGCGACCTCGGGCAAGGCGGGATCCGTTTCGAGCGCGTCGCAGGACGCGGCGCGGAGAGTGTCGAACGTCGCTTTCAATCCGGCTTCGCGGAGGACCCGGGTGATCTCGCGTCGCACGCCGGCCTCGGTCTCGCCGGGCAACGTGCGGCGGTCGATCGCGATCACGCATTCCGCCGGGACGATGTTGGGCTGCGTTCCTCCGCGGATCGAACCGACGTTGATCGTGGGCGCGCCGAGGAGGGGATGCGACTTGCGGGAAAGTTGAGCGCGATAGGTCGTCTCGAGGACATCGACGACGCGGGCCATGAGATGGACGGCGTTGGTGCCGAGATGAGGCGTGGCGCCGTGGGCGGCCTTGCCGCGCGTGCGGAGCCGGAGCCAGACGTCGCCCTTGTGGGCGGTCACGACCTCGAGTCGCGTGGGTTCGCCGACGACGGCGATGTCGGCGCGATACTCGGTTTTGCGGGCGAGTGTCGCGTAGGCTCTTGATCCGCTTTGCCCGTTCTCCTCGTCGACCAAACCCAGGAACACGAGCTCGGTTTCGGCGGGCCGCGCTCCGGACGCCGCGACGCGGAGAACGGCGGACAACATCGCGGCAACGCAGCCCTTGGTGTCGCATGCGCCGCGACCCCAGACGCGGCCGGACGCGACGCGCGGCACGAGTTGGGCGTCGAGCGCGGGTTCGCCGACGGTGTCGAGGTGCGGGGCGAGCAGGACGCGCCGGAGCGTGCGGCCGGTGGGGCGAAGCCGTGCGATGACGTTCCGACGTCCGGCGGAAACGGATTGGAACTCGACGTCGAGACCGGCGGTGGCGGCGCTGGCGGCGACGAAATCGATGGCACGGGCCTCGCCGGTGCGCGGGTCAGCGTCCGGCAGGAACGCCGGATTCACGCTGGGCAACGCGATGAGGTCGCGCAGCAACCGCACCACTGGGGAAAGCTCAGCCGCCACGGGGACCACCGTAGAGGATGCCCCGCGCCGTCAGAAGCGCGAAGTCGGGCGGAACCGGTCTGATGGGCTCTTAGCCGTTGGTGATCGAGAACACGAAATCCTTCACAAAGCGGCGGAAGGACTCGTTCTCGACGAACTGCTTGTAAACCTGTGTGTCGTCCTTGAGCAGCGTAAGCATGACTTTCTCCAGCGCCTTGTCGTGTTCCATGCGCGCCGCATTCGGGGTGTTCTTCCGCGCGTTCCGGTAGGCTTGGTCGGCGGCCACCTTGGGGGCGATGTCCTCCCGGATTCGCCGGGCAACCCGGTCGGCATCGCTGAAGAGCGTCCCGAAGTGATCATTGAAGACCTTCAGGATGTTGCTCAGGCGATCCAGTTCGGGCTCTCGTTTTGCACCGCCTCCCTCGACGGGAATCGGGTCGATCACCGCGTCGGCATCCGTCGGCGCGATCTTCATCGCCGCCCTTTTCTCGACGCGATAGCTGTCCATGTCGATCGACTCGAGAATTCCCTTGGACAAATCCTCGTCCGCGGGTGCCGGCAGCTTCGGGATGAGAAGGTTCAGGACGATGGACAGCTTTTCCCATTCGCCGTTGGTGTAGGGGAGCACCGAGGCGAGGAAGTCATAGGTTCGGGTGAATACCTTTGCCTTGCCCTTGAAATCCACCTGCCCGTCCTCGTCGAGCCGTGACTTATATACGGCCACGCACGCGTCCAGAATAGGATCAAGGGTCTCACGGGGTGCCCCTGTTAGGAATTGGTCGACCAGTGCCTGTACCTGTTCCGGGGCGTAAACCTGTGAGTTATCGAGCTCCGCCTTCAGGTCGTGCAGCTTGTTGGCATCGGTCTCGTCGCTCAGGACGGTGGTTCTATAATAGTCCGAGAATGCCTCGGTGATCGTCTCGGTGTTGTTCTGGAAATCCAGGACGAAAACGTCGTGTTTCTCCGGATGGGCGCGGTTGAGGCGCGAGAGCGTCTGGACTGCCTTGATGCCGGAGAGCGGCTTGTCCACGTACATGGTGTGGAGCAGCGGTTCGTCGTAGCCGGTCTGGAATTTGTCCGCGCAGATGAGGAACCGATACGGTTCTTCCTGAATCTTTTCCGCGATGTCGCCGCTCGGGAACCCATTCAGGGAAGCTTCGGTGACCTTGGTCCCGCCGAACTCGTGCTCGCCGGAAAATGCCACGATGGCCCGGTAGGGACTCTTGCGTTCGACGAGGTATGCCTTGAATGCCGTGAAATATTGGACGGCGCGCTCGATGCCGCTGCACACCACCATGGCGCGCGCTTTGCCGCCGATCTTGCCGAGGGCCATCACCTGCTCGTGGAAATGATCCACCATGATCTCCGCTTTTAGACGGATGGCGTGATCATGACTTTCGACATACTTCCGCAGCTTCTTCTGCGCCCGTTTGGTGTCGAATTCCGGGTCGCCCTCGATCTTTTTGACCAGCTTGTAATAGCTGTTTGCCGGCGTATAGCTCCGGAGCACGTCGAGGATGAAGCCTTCCTGGATGGCCTGCTTCATCGTGTAGCCGTGGAACGGCCGATGCCTGGTCCTGCCGTCGGCGTCCGGCGGCAACGGTTGGCCGAACATCTCCAGGGTCTTGTTCTTCGGCGTCGCGGTGAAAGCGAAGTAGCTGGCGTTGGTCAGCATCTTGCGCGCCTGCATACGCTTCTCCAACGCATCGTTCACCGTGTCTTCCGGATCGGCCAGCGCCGCGCTCATCGCCGATGAAGTCTTGCCGCCTTGGCTGCTGTGGGCTTCATCGATGACCAAGGCGAACCTCTTGCCGGCCGCGTCTCTCGCGATTTCATCGAGGATGAAGGGGAACTTCTGGACCGTCGTGATGATGATTTTCTTGCCGCCCTCTATGAACTTTCGCAGGTCACCGGAATGTTCGGCATGTCCCACCGTGGAGCCGACCTGCATGAACTGCTTCACCGTCTTCTGGATCTGGTCGTCGAGGATGCGGCGGTCCGTCACCACGATGACCGAATCGAACACGTCGGCTTCCTCGCGCTTGAGCCCGATGAGTTGATGCGCCAGCCAGGCGATGGAGTTGGATTTGCCGCTGCCCGCGGAATGTTGGATGAGGTACCGCGACCCAGCGCCGTGGTTGGCGACGTGGGCCAATGTCGTGCGGACGACGTCGAGTTGGTGAAAGCGGGGGAACACCTGCGTCCGCTTCTTTCGGCCGGTCTTCTCGTTCTTGGTCGCGACGACCTGCGCGTAGTTCTCGAGGATGTTGGTGAGGCCGGCCGGAGTGAGGATCTCCTTCCACAGGTAGTCCGTCTTGAGACCCGACGGATTCGGCGGATTGCCCGCGCCGTCGTTCCATCCCTTGTTGAACGGAAGGAACCACGAGCCTTTGCCGCGCAACTCGGTGCACATCCGCACCTCGGCGTCGTCCACGGCGAAATGAACCACGCAGCGGGCAAACTCGAAGAGCTTCTCCCGTGGATCGCGATCGCGGCGGTATTGCTCCACCGCGTCCTCGACCGTCTGCTTGGTCAGGCTGTTCTTGAGCTCGAACGTGGCAATCGGCAGTCCGTTGATAAACAAGCCGAGGTCCAGTGCCCGGCGTGTTTCATCCATGCTGTAGCGCAACTGGCGCGTGACACTGAAACGGTTCTGCCTATGTAGGGCCGCTGCCTTCGCATTGCCGGGCGAAGGCGTGCCGTGGAACAGGTCGAAATGCAGCGGGCCGTGATCCAGCCCCTTTCGTATGACGTCGATCACGCCGCGCTTGCCGATTTCACCGGAGAGCCGGGCGAGAAATTTCTGCCGATTGATGTCCTTGCCGCTTTGATAATCGACAATCCCCAGTTTGCCGAGCGCCACGGCTTGGGTCGCATCGAGGAACGCAAACAACTGCGTGGCATCGAGTGCATGGGTGCGGTCGTAATGCCGTGGATTCCCCGCCAACCAACCCGACCCGGCCGCCTTGGCAAGGGCCAAGGCATCGGGCGTTTCCGCGACGATTCCCTCGGCGGCAAACGCCAGCCCGTCCGTGCCGGTCATGTGCCGCATGATCTGCGTTTCGAGGCCTTTCTCGGTGATGTCCGTCGTCATGCGGCCCCAGGCAGGGTGATCCAGCCTTGCGTCTGCAGCGTCGCTGCAGCCAATTCGATTTGGCGGACCGTGAACTGCTGCTTCCGCTCATTCCAGCCGTGGATCGCCTCCACCAACTCTTCGCTCGACGCCGGAGACTCGTGCTTTGCCACCCAGTGCACCGTTGCGAGCAGTTCCAGGCCGAATGGCGACTCATAGCCTTCCACGAGTTGCGTTACCCGAGTGAAATGCTCCCGCGTGGACTCCTTGCCTTCCAGAAAGCGCCGTGCGTCGTCGATCGCATGCGGCACCAGCTTCAGTTGCTTGTCCGGTGCGTCGCCGCCGTCCGCGTAGCCAGAGACCAGATGGCCCTCTATGGCCTTCAGCACATGTGACAGGTTCTCGGCGAAAGGACCGTAGGGAGCCTTGGCGTAGCGCAATTTCAGCGGCTCCCCGGCCTCCTGCATGAAATACATCAGCTTGTGCACTTCCAGCAGCGTCACAAAAGGGTCCAGCAGGCCGCCGAGGTAATGGTGGATCAACTCCACCAGCGCGGCTCGTCCCGGTGTCATCTTCGGCACAGCCTGGTTGCGCACCATGGCCTCGCCGGCGGGGGCGCCTCTCGGTTCATAGATGCACACCTTTACCTCATCCAGCCCGCCCAGCGCCGCGACGATGCGCGGCCGCACCTGGGCCCAGTCCAGCCCACCCAGACCGCTTCCCAACGGCGGGATGGCGATGGAGCGGATCTTCCGCTCACGCAGTACCTCCACGAGCGCCTCCAGCCCCCGGTCGATGTCCTCCATCCGGCTTTTGCCGCGCCAGTGGCGTTTGGTGGGAAAGTTAATGATGTAGCGTGGCCCGGTCAGCTCGCCGGTTTCAAAAACGAACATCCTGCCCGGCTGCACCTCGTTATGCTGGCAGGCCTTTTCGTAGGCCGCGTAGTTCCCCGGGTAGGCATTGCGGAATTGCAGCGCGATCCCGCGCCCCATCACGCCGACACAGTTCACGGTGTTGACGATCGCTTCCGAGTCGTCGCGCAGGATGTCGCCTTGGGTGGAGTGGATCACGAGTGCCTTTCGAGTTTTAGTAGTACCATTCGCCGAGGATTTCCAGCCTGGGCCGGTGCGCCTTTCCGGACGGGAGGCCGGCGATCCGTTGATACATGGCTTGGGACTGCACGCCGATCCGCTCGACGAGTGTCCAGGGAAAGCTCTCTTCCACGAGAAACTCCGCTTGCTTGCCCTCCTTGATCGACCCGTCCACGCCATTGCCCGACCACCGGTTTGCCCCGACGGCGTCCCACTTGATCTCGCCCAACCGAGCAATGCTGGCCCGGTCCTCGAAGTAGCACGATCCCGCATTGGACAGGGTGAAGGCCCATCGCCGCTTCTGGCCGTCGGCCCACGCGATGCTTGCGTGCAGATCACATTCGAGATGAACGATCGGTCCCTGCCCGCCGCGGTACATCAGCTCCGGATGGTTCGCCTGAGAGATCAGGTAGAGCATGACCGAGCGCGGACAGAAATAGAACGGCACGCATTGCCCCACCTTTAGTGTCGGATGGCTGGTCAGCGCCGACTGCAACCGCCGAGCCTTGATACTGCCCATGCCGATCGTCGTCCCGGGCGACCCGTGCTGCTGCACCATCGCATCCGACCAAAGCCGGCTATCCGTCAGGACGGATGCAAGCCGGTCCACATGGAGGATGTGGTAGATCTTGGGTTTGGCGGGGACCGGCATGGGAATCAGTTTTCGGCCGCAGTCGGTTCCAATTCTTCCCCATTGTCGGGGGCACCAGCGTCGCTATCGGCGAAGCCCACGTCGACCTCGCGCAGTTTGGCAGCGGCGGGGCGCACGTCCAGCTTGCCCGTCACCACGTCCGCCGTCAGCCGCGTCCGGTATTCCTGCATCAGCGCGATTTCCCGCTCCGTCCGGGCGATGGCGGTGTCGAGCGGTGCAAACTCTCGATTGATGTGGGCAACGATTTCCTTCTGCTCAGTCACGGGACACCACAGCAGTGGAATCGCTCCAACTTGACCGAGCCTCAAATGTCCAACGGTGCTGCCATTGACTGCGTGTTCAAGGTAGGTGCGAACGACAGGCCCATAGATGGAGTGCAGCAAGAACTCGGCATCGAGCACTTCAGTGTCAGGGCGGAAATACATCATGCGCTGGCCCATGCAGAGGTCTTGCCGATCGGGAAGAAGACACGCCTCTCCGACGGGTGCTTCCCTCGTGAAGAAGACGTCGCCAAGGCGCGGTGCGCCACGTTCAGTCCAGATGTCGAAGTTGCGCCGGTCTGTCGGATATGAGCCCCGCAGGTTGAACGCGCCATTTCTGATATTCGTTGTTCTCACGACTGTGAACTCGCCACCGTCAATCATGTCGGGAGTCCGGTTCTTGCAATCCACGATCCGCGAGCACACCTGCTTCGCTCTCATCAACTCCCAATGCTGCGGGATGTCGCCGAGCCAAGGGATGCCGGAGGGTTTGAGGCGGGCGTGGGGATCGAGGCCGCGGGTGACGGCGCGGTGGATGATAGCCTGCTTCCGCTCGTTCAGCAGCCCGATCAGCTTCCGCTTCGCCCGGATGAACCCGTCGATCTTCCGGTTCGCATGCTCCAGAAACCGCACGATGGCCGCTTGTTCGTCGGAGGGAGGCTGAACGGAGTAGATGACTTTGAAATGCTCCGGTCGAAGACTCCACATGTCCGACGTGATGCCGTAGGACCAACGCTCGGCTTCCTTGGCGAACGATGGTGTCCGGAAGAGGTGATGGTAATACGAAGGCGTGCAGTCCTTGCGGGGTCGCATCACAACGTAGGCTGGACTGATGATGCCGCGAAAGCTGGATGCGCCAACAGCTCCCTGCCACGCGCGCATCTTGTTGTAAGCGATGTCGCCAGGTTGAACGAGTTTGTAAGCGCCCTTGTCGAGGTTCGAGCTGTCTTTCTTGGAGGTGTCGGTGAGCAGCGCTTTCTGCTGGATGATTCCGCGCGTGATGGTCACGGACAACATTTGCTCATTCGGATGATTGCGGTCTTTGGTTTCCTCGAAGAGGGCGCGGTTCGGGAGGAGCGACCAATGCCCCGGAACTTGTCCGAGCCATTGTTGGCCCGACTCCTTGTATTCCGAATACGGCGGGAGTCCCTCGATCATGGCGCTTCCTCCTTGGGCCGGGCGGACCGGTAGGCTTGGCGAGGGTGCTTGGGGTGGTCGGGCAGCGTCGGAACAAGGTCACCCGAGCCGACGAGGGGGCGGATGTGCTCGTTGAGCAAGTGATCGCGAGTGCGTCCGAGAAGCCGGGCGATGTCTGCAGCCGACAGCGCGTTTTCCGAGCAGAGGGCCAGGATGAGTCCACGGAGCGTCTCGCCATCTGGCTTCTTGCCCAGTCCGCGGATCCGGCTCTGCAATGAGGCGGAGAGCTGTGAAACCAGTATGGTCTCTCCTTCTGGCTTACTGGATTTGGCTTCGGGCTTACTGGATTTGCCATCCGGAGCGTGGGAATCCGGCAAGGTTCCTTGCTTCGAGGGCATCGGATTGGGAAAGGGCCGACCAGACGCCGCCTCAGGCTTGCCGGATAGCCCCTCGGAAGCCGTCATGACCTCGGATGACTTCTTGGGGAGAGTGGCGAGAAACTTGTCGGTGGGGACGTAGTAGGTGGCGGAGCCCTTGCCCCGCTGCATCAGCAGGCCCTGATCCCGGAAACGGCGGAGGTGCTGGCTGGCGTTGAGCACATCCACCTGATTGAGGTCGCGGTAGGCGGCGTTGTCGATGGCAAGTGTTTCCCGCACATAAACCAGCGCCCGGGCATCCTCGTCGGAAAGTCCGTCAACGCCGAGGGAGTGCAGCCAGTGCCAGTCATCCGGACCGAGGAAATGGTGAAACAGGAAGGTCGCCACGAAGAGGTCCTTTTGACGGTCGGATTCCAAAGTGGGTGGCGTGAGATTCCCTTCGCGCATGAGCTGGCGCATGACGCGAATACCCGAGCCTTTGGTTTCCGCAAAATTGACTTCGTGAAGGACGGTGGCGAGGTGGGGATTCCGCGTCACGGAGCCGGGATCACCCCAGCGTTCCTCGGCGACGAGGGAATAGCCGGGATTGCGGATTTCGAGGCGGTTCGAGTAGCGGATGATCTGGACGGGGCTGTGAAGGCGGTAAGAGCGGTGCATCAGGGCATTCACCACGGCCTCACGCAGAACGCGGACGGGAATCAGCGGCAGGTCCTCCCGTTGGATGGCATTTTCTGGAAGAGAGAACGCCTTGGGGAGGTCGTCCAGAATGGCATTGATGGCCCGGCCAACAAGACGGATGAGCGGAGCACGCAGTTCAATGGTTTCAAAACGGCGATGGGGGTCTTCCACCCATTGACGGCCCGGGACCCGGATGTAATCCACACGGACCATCGGGAAGTGCCGTCGCAGCGCGAGGCTGGTACCGAAAATCAAGAGACCAGAAACCGTTGGGCGGATGACTCCCTGGGGATCGGCATCGGCACACCGAAGTGCCTTTAGGAGATCGGCGTCGTCCCAAGCGAGTTCTTCCGCTCCCGGACTGATTTCACGGCGCAGGCGTCGATACTCGGCGAGGCACGCCGGATCAATCTCCTGCATTTCCCCATCCCGTACCACGGTGGCATCCAGGGACAGGGCAGGACGGTCGCTGTAGAAGACGGCGAGGTCCTCCGCCGTACATCGGACATCGGCGGAGCCGACGCGGCGATAAGCTCCCTTAGGCAAACCGACCGCGGTAAAAAAGATCGGTTTTGAAGCATTGGGCACCTCGGGGACAAACACCGACAGCACTCGCTTACCCTGAATCTGGGCTGCGTCCATCTGGGGACGGATCGGAATGTTGAAGGTGGTGGCGCACTGCGTCGCGAGATCGGACTGGAGCTTTTCCAGGTCCGGGATGCCGACAACTTCATATTGCGGCCAAAAAGATTGTTCGTCCTGAGCGACACCCAGCAGGAGCCATCCACCACCCAGACCGGGCTCGTTGGCAAAGGCGCAGATGGTTTCGAGAACCGACTTGCCCATTTCCGAAGCGGTCTTGGCCTCTATGCGCGGCCGCTCGTCGAGTTCGTTGAGTTGGCGCAGAAGTTCAAGCGGGCTCATGGCGTGACGCCTTTCGTGATTTCGCTGAGCAGACCTTCGGTTTCCTGTTCCAGCTTGACGATGTCGGCGCTGATCTCGGCGAGGGTGCGGAGCTGCGGCGGTTGGTAGAAGTGGCGGGTGAAGCTGACTTCGTAGCCGATCTTGGTATCGGCCTCGACGATCCAGGCGTCGGGCGTGTAGGGCAGGACCTCGCGGCGGATGAAGGCTTCGATCCCGCCTTCCTCAAGCAGAGGGATTTGCTCGAAGTCGCGCAGTTCGCTGTCGGGCTCGTATTCGACGAGGGCCGTCTTGCCGGAAACCTTCGCTTCGTAGAGGCCGCGGAGAGGGTCGGGCGAGACGCCCTTCCCGGCAGGCGAGACGCCCGCCCTACTTTTGTGGACTTTCTTGATGACGGGCGGGGCAGCTTCGTCGCGCCAGCTCATGGCGTTGACGATAAGTTTGAGGTCGGAGGAGGAAAGCTTCAGGCCGAGCTTCTTCAGGGCCGCGTCCACCTGTTCGAGGAAAACATTATGGTCCTCGAAGAGTCCGTCGCCGAGGGCGGCGCGGAGTTTCTCCGCGGTCTCGACGAGCGTGGCGTCGCGTTTCCAGGTGTCCGGATCCAGGAGCTTTCTCTTGGTCTTTTCGGACAGGCCCTTTTTGGCGCCACCCTCGCCGTCGTCCTCGTCGTTGCCGGCGTCGTCCTGTCCCCAGTCGTTCACCAGCTTGGCGAGGTGATCGCGGACGGCGGCGGGATTCCCGAAGAGGTCGTCGCCGAGTTGGTCGCGGAGCGCGGCGCGGATTTCCTCGTCGCCGGAAGCGAAGCGGAGGGTCTCGATGCGCGATCGGGTGAGCTGGCTCCGCAGACGAAGCGGGCGCTCGACCTTGACCTTCGAATAGCCGAAGGCGGCATTGGGGAAGATCTTCGACTGAGGGGTTTCCTTGAAGGCGAGGAAAGTGTCGCAGATGCGCTGGATGTCGTCGGGCGAGAGCTCGCAGTTCTTCTTGCCGAGGTTTTTCCGAAGCGGCTTGAACCACTGGGTGGCGTCGATGAGCTGCACCTTGCCTTTGCGGTGGTCGGGCTTCCGGTTGGTGAGCACCCAGATATAAGTCGCGATGCCGGTATTATAAAAGAGGTTCAACGGGAGGGCGACGATGGCCTCCAGCCAGTCGTTCTCAATGAGCCAACGGCGGATGTTGCTCTCGCCTTGGCCGGCATCGCCGGTGAAGAGGGACGAACCGTTGTGGACCTCGGCGATGCGGCTGCCGAGGGACGTGGCGTGGGTCATCTTCGACGCCATGTTGGCGAGGAAGAGCATCTGGCCGTCG
>JANYDN010000231.1 GCA_025363585.1 Verrucomicrobiota bacterium
CGTGGCGTGAGCATGGAGGCCATCAAGGAATTCCGGCTCGGGGCTGCTCCCGAGGCGTGGGATGACACGGTGAACTGGGCGAAGTCGAAGGGCTTCGAGGCGGCCCTCTGCGAGCAGGCCGGGCTCATCATCAAGAAGGAGGACACCGGCCGGCTCTACGACCGCTTCCGCGGCCGCCTGATGTTCCCGATCTGCGACGAGCAGGGCCGCGTGATTGCCTTCAGCGGACGCATCCTGCAGGGCGATGAGAAGGTGGCGAAGTACGTGAACTCGCCCGAGACGCCCATCTTCACCAAGGGCAAGGTGCTCTTCGCCCTCGACAAGGCCAAGCGCGCCATCCTCGACGCCGGCCACGCGATCGTGTGCGAGGGCCAGCTCGACACCATCGCCTGCCACAGCGCCGACGTGCGCAACGTGATCGCCCCGCAGGGCACCGCGCTCACGGCCGACCACGCGCGCATCCTCAAGCGCTACGCCGACCAGGTCGTGCTGTGTTTCGACGGCGACGGCGCCGGTCAGAAGGCCGCGGTGCGCGCGCTCGACGACTGCCTCGGCTCCGGCCTTTCGATCAAGGTCGCGACGATCCCGCCGCCCGACGATCCCGACAGCTACATCAAGGCGCACGGCGCCGACGCGTTCCGCGCGATCCTCGCGGGCTCGACCGAGTATTTCGATTACCTCCTCGATTTCCTGTGCACGCAGCACGATCCGAAATCCGACCGCGGCCGGGTGGCGATCACCAAGGCGATGGCGGAGAAGCTGCAACTCACCGGCAACGCGGTGATGATCGATACCTACGCGCAGAAAACCGCCGTCCGGCTCGCGGTGAATCCCGACGCGTTGCGCTCGGAATTCCGCAAGGCGCGGAACGCGGCGCCGGCGCGGGTCGAGGAGGAACACTTCGACGAGGAACCCGGTGCCACGGCGTTGCCGGATCTCCCGCGCCCGTCGTCGCAGGAACAGTGGCTGGTGAAATTCATGTGCCTCGCCGACGCCCCGTTGCTCGAGTGGGCGATCGCGCACTTCGATCCCAACTGGATCACGCATCCGACCGCGCGCCGCGTCGTCGAGGCACGATTGCACCAGGCGGGCGGCGGCGGCGACCGCCTCGATCTCGGCAAGTTGATCGAGGATCTTGGCGGGGACGACGACGCGCGCCGGCTGGTCACCGAGGCCGCCGCGGAGGCGCGGGCCGTTCCACACCTCGACGTGCAGTTGAAGGACGCGGCCCGGCGCTTCCGCGACACGTGGATCGACCGGCAGATCGCGATGCTCGCCGTGCGTCTCGCCGACACGGGATTGCCCGACGAACAACGCCTCGAGGCGTTGGCGCACCAGCAGCAACTCCGCGCCGCAAAACGCCAACCACTGACGCCGCTCGCCGACTGTTGAACCACGGGGAGTTTAGGAAAGGTTTACCACGGAAATCACTGAAATCACGGAACGGGAAAAGTCCCAGGTTAATATTATTTACCACGGATCACACGGAGCACACGGAATCGGGGAAGAGCAGGAGGGGCAATTGGTGGCGAGTATCGTAAAGTGCGTATTGCTCCGGCTTCCCCATTCCGTGTGCTCCGTGGTAAATGCTCCAAGACTGGAACGTCTCCACCTTCAGTGATTTCAGTGATTTCCGTGGTATAAATCCCCGATCACCGCGGCTTCCGTGGCCCCGTCAAACTTCCGTGGTCACGCCCGTCGTCAGGAAGTGCAGCCAACAACCCGTCACCGGGATCCCGAGGATCCGTTCCACGGCCAGGGCATAAACCCTTAGTTGCGCGCGGTACCCATCCGCCTTCGCTTGCTCGCCTCCCGGCGCCACGCGGTCGGTCTTGTAGTCCACGATCCACGCGACGCCCGATTCGATCACCACCAGATCGACCACGCCCTGCGCCACCACGAATTCGCCGTCCGGCAATTCGCGCGCGGATTCCAGGCCCAGTTCGCGAAGGTCCGCGACGTCCAGCCGCAGCGTGAACGGAAATTCCCGCCGCACGCGACCCGTCGTCCCGCGGATCCGCGCGCCAAGGTCCGACGCGACGAACCGCGCCAACGCCACGGTGTCGAGCGCCGATGCCTCGGCCCCGGTGAACCTCCCTTCCCTGGTCATCCGCTCCACCTCGGCCACCACTCCCGCCACGTCGCCGGCTTTCGCGAAATCCACGTGCTCGAAAAACCGGTGGTGCAACACGCCGCGCTCCACCGCCGACACGTCGTCCGGCTCCGACGACGGCGCCCGGCGCATCCACGTCCCGTAGCCCGCCGTTTCATCGTCGCCGTCGGCGTCCGCGGCGATGCGTTTGCGCAACCCGGTCACCGTGACCTTCGCGGGCTCGTTCGTCGCCGCGACGAAGGGATACTCGAAGTCGATTCCCGCTTCCGTTTGCGGCGCGATCCCGGCCGACAACGGCGGTGCAACGATCGTTGGAAGCGCGTCCCAACGGCGCCAAACGAATCCCTCGGTGGCCCCCTCCTTTTTCGCGAGCCACGCCGCGCCGGCGTCGGCCAAGACCAAGGGTCCGAGCCAATCCAGAACACACGCCGCGTCCTCGACGACGTCGGTCGGCAACGCGCATTGCCCCGCGGCGTCCGCGATCGCGGGCCATCGTTCGTCGCTGGCTTTGGCCGACGCGGTGCCCACGAGCAGCAGGTGGTCCGCGGCGCGCGTCATCGCGACGTAGAGCAACCGCAATTCCTCGCCCAGCACCTCGCGTTTCTGGCGCCGTTGCGCGAGCCAGAGCGCGACGCTCGGATAGCGGCGTTCGTCCGGCGCCACCACGACCGGGCACAAACCGTGGCGTTCATCGCGCACCACCGCGGGTTTCGTGAAGTCGTCGAAATTGAACCGCCGACCCAACCCGCCCACCGCGACGATCGGGAACTCCAGTCCCTTGCTCCGGTGCACCGTCAGCAATTGCACGGCATCGCCCGCCGCGCCGGTCGATGCCTCGATCCGGTTCGCCTCGGCCTCGGCGTCGATCCACCGGAGGAACCGGTACAACCCGCCGCGTTGCCCACGATCGAATTCGCGCGCCAAATCGAGCAACCGCCGGACGTTCGCCAATGCCGACGCCCCGTCCCGCGCGCCCTCGAGACGCGTCTCCGTGCCCGTGTCGTCGAGCACCGCCTCGAGCACCGAGGCCACGCCGCGCCGTTCCGCGCGCAACCGCCATTCCGGATACCACGCGAGAAAACGCCGCAACCGATGCCATGCGCGCGCCGCGAACCGCGCCGTCGCCGGATGCACGAACACCGCGTCGCCGGAGAGCGTTGGCTTCCCTTCCGCGTCCACCAACTCCGTGGCCTCGCCTACAAGGGGACCCGCCGCGGTGTCGTCCACACGCAACCCAAGGCGAAGTCCCGCTTCCCGGAACGCCTGCACTCGCGTCCACCAATTTTCCTCGCCCCGCAGGAACATCCGCACCGCCGCCAACTCGTTCAGATCGTCGAGACCGACCGACGGCGAGCGCAGCACCGACACGAGCGGGATGTCCTGGAGCGGGTTGTCGATGCATTGCAGGACGCACACGAGATCGGTGATTTCCTCGCGGAGGAAAAACCCGGTCTGGCGCGCCTGCATCGGGATTCCCGCGGCGGCGAATTCCCCGGCGTATTCCGCCGCGCGGTCCTTCTCGGAGCGCAACAGGACGGCCATGTCCGACCAACGCGCGGGCCTGAACCCGCGTGCCGCGCGGTCCCACACCGGCGTGGCCGCGTCCATCAGCGCGCGAAAGCGGGACGCGACGACCCTCGCCTCCGCCGCGCCCGTGGCGACGTCCGCGGCGTCGCCTTGCGACCCGTCCTCCGCGCCGTTGTTGCCCGCGTCCTTCGCGACGACGTGGATCTCGACGCGCGGCGCCGCGTCGTTGGCGCGCGAAAGACCGGCGCGTCCTTCCGGATCCCCGAATTCCAACGCGGCGCCCGGGCCGTACTCGACGCCCCCGATCTCGCGCCGCATGAGGCGCGGGAACACGCGGTTCACGAACCAAAGGATTCCCTCCGCGGAACGGAAATTCCCCGTCAACGGCAACACGCGTCCCGCCGCGCCCGGCACCGACCATTCGTCCGCCGCACGCTGGAACACGCGCGGGTCCGCGAGCCGGAAGCGGTAGATGCTTTGCTTCACGTCGCCGACGAGGAAACGGTTCGCGCGGTCGTCCGGACGACTCACCGCGTCGAGGATGCACTCCTGCGCGGCGTTCAGGTCCTGGCATTCGTCGACCACCACCAAATCGAAGCGCTCGCGGCACGCGGCCGCGACCGATCCATCGCCACGCGCCAGGAGGTCGATGGCGAACTGCTCGAGATCCTGGTAGTCCACGGCGCCGCGCGCTTTCTTCGCCGCCGCGAACCGTTCGCCGTAGTCGCCCGCGAGCCGCACCAAGGTTGCCATCGGCCCGCGGCACCATTGCCAATCCTCGGCGAGCGGATCGACGCCGGACGCGTCGGGTTCGTGGGAACGGATGAACGCGGTCTCCTCGAACAACCGCACCAGCGGCGCGCGGCATTCCGTTTTCCGCCGCGCCGGCCATTGCTCGTCCGGCGCTTCGTCGAGATCCGCGAGCAACGCGCCGACGCCGGCCCGAGGGAATCCCGCCGCGATCCACGGCGCAAGCCGCGCGGCGCGCCGTTCCGCGTTGGGATTGTTGGCGAGCGACGACAACCGCGCCTGCCAACGCGTCGCCCATTCGGGCAGGAACGCCTCGAGCGACGCGCGCCACGCGACGGGTTCCAGCTCGTCCCATTTGGCCGCCTCCCCCGCGAGCCACCGCGCGGGATCGGGCAGTGTCCTCGCGTAGGCGTGCACCGAGCGCACGCACGCGCGAAGGGCGCGCAGGTCGCCGCCGAATTGCACGCGCGCCAGGGAACGCACCGGTTCGCCGTCGGGATTGCCCGATGCAAGCCACGGCTCGATCGCCGCGTCCACCGACTCCCGGGCCAGCACGCCGCCCTCGATCTCGTCGACCACCACGAACCGCGGGTCGAGGCCGAGCAACGCGCCGTGCTCGCGAAGAAGGCCGAGGCAGAACGAGTGGAGCGTCCCGATGCGCGCCAATTCGAGTCGCGCCAATTGCCCCTGCAACGACTCGTCGCCTCCTCCCGCGGCGGCCAACCGATCCTCCAGTTCACGGCGCAACCGCGACCGCATTTCCTGCGCGGCCGCCTCGGTGAAGGTCACCATCAACAAACGGTCCGCGGGAACGCGCCCCTCCACGCGGACCAGACGATCCGCGACGCGCGCGACGAGCGTCGAAGTCTTGCCGGTGCCGGCGCCCGCCATCACCAGCACGTTGCCTTCGGCCGCGATCGCGGCGTTTTGCTGGAGCGTCAACGTGGGCATCGGCGTGCGTGGCGTGGCGTCGTTCCGGGCCCTGCGGTCAGCCCGCGTGCGCGCCGTCCTCGCGCGCCGCGGCCACGCGCTGGATCCAATCCCACGTGTACAGACCCGTCTGGTGCCCGTCGCCCCACGTCGGCTGGATCGCATAGCCGCCGACCGGACGGATCTGCGCGATCTCGAATGCGCGCGGTCCATAGGGACGTTCCGGCGCCTTGTAGAGATTCCCGAAAATGTCGTGCTCGCCCATGCAGGCGGCGCACGGGCAATAGCGGCGAAGGGTCTCGAGGGCCACGAAGGTTTCGGTCCCGTCGTCCCACTTCACCGCGAGTTCCTGCCCGATGGGCTGGATGTCGGTCGGTCGCATGCGCTGAGGATGGACGAGGGGAGTTTCAAGTTTGAAGATTCAAGTTTCAAGAAACGTGGCCGCCGAGGTGGACGAGCGGGCGCATCCGGACACTGCCCCCGGAATATTCCGGGCCCTCCAACCCACTGAAGACCGTTCTTTAGGACCGCGCGCGACACCCTGGATTGACTGGCGCGGCTGACGTTCACTTGGAACCCCGCGCAAGTGCGCCTT
>JANYDN010000250.1 GCA_025363585.1 Verrucomicrobiota bacterium
CCATCGCAACGCCGCGGCCCAGACGGGTTCCTCGGGTGACTGGGACTTGCCGCGGGCGAGCTCGAGCGCGCCACGGATTTCGGGATCGCGCGGAGCGAGGACGAAGGCGCGTTCCCACGCGACGCGCGCGAGGCCGACGTCGCCCGCGTGGAATCGGGCCTGGCCCAGGTTGAACCACACCGCCGGCGAACGCGGCGACGCCTGCGCCTCGCGTTCGAGCACCACGGCCGCCTCGCGAAAACGCGAGGTCTGGAACAAATGCCGCGCGTCGGTCCAGTTGTCGCCGGCTCGCGCGACCGCGACGAACGAGAGACAACCGATCACGAATGCCGCGAAGGACGCGGCGTTCCGGAATCCACCTTTGCCCGCGCCGAGTCGCCGTTTCATCTCGCCACCTCCGACAGTCGATCGACCAAGGCGGCGGCGGCCCGAGCGAGTCGGATCGGTTCCCTGCCCTTGCCGCCGCCGAACCGGGAATCGTCCACCGCCTCGAGGAACGCGCCCACGTCGTCGCCGAGCGCGGCATCGATCGCGCCGCGCGCCACGGCGTCCCGGGCGGCGTCGGCGGCAATGGCGTCGGGAACTCGCCCAAGACGCAGCGCGAGCGCGAGCCGCACGGAGCGGACGGCGTCATCCACGGTCGCGTCGTGCCCGGACAATCGGGCGCGCAACCGCGCGAGCTCGGCGGTCCGGAGTTGTTCCGGGGTTTTCTCGCCGAGCGCGCGACGGCGGCGGTTCGCCCAGCCCACGGCGCCGACCATTCCCCACGCGAGCCACGGGCCGGCGGCGGCCGCGGCGACCCACGGGCGCATGCCCCAGCCGGCGCCGGCCCACGGTTCGCCCGCGCGCGACGACTTCCACGCGGGCATTCCCGACACCGCGGCTTTCGACGGATCCCCGCCGGCACCGGACGCGACGGTGGGCACGGCCGGCGCGGCGGTTTGTCCGCGGACTTGCAACGTGAGGTCGGGCACGCTCGCGACGCCGTATTCCTTGGCGACGGGATCGTAGAACGCCATCGGCGGAACGGGCACGCGTAGGACGCCAGCCTGTTCGGGAACGAGCACGTACTCGAAGATCTTGTGTCCCTCGGACCCGAGCGCATCGGCGGGCTCGAAGTGGTTGGTGCCGGGATACGCCCGGAAATCCGCGGTGTCCGCGATCGCGCCCAACTCGAGTCGCTCGAGGCTTCCGCGGCCGCCCACCGAAAGGCGCAACGTCACCGGATCGCCCACCGTCGTCTCGCGGGAACTCAACGCCGCGCGCATCGCGAAGCGGCCGATCGCCCCGGCGAACCCGGCGGGCCTTCCCTCGCGCGGCGGTGCCACCACCGTGACCGGCGACGCCAGGCTTTTGAGCGTCACCCGCTTCATGCCACGCGCGGGTCCGAAAAACTCGTCGATGAGGTTTCCCCCTTGCGGGGCGCGTCCGGAGACGAGCGTCGCGTCGACCTCGGCGGGACCGACCGGGAGGATTCCCGTCTTGGTGGCCGTCACGGCGAAACGCCAGGTGACGATGCTCCACGCCTCGTTGCCGCGCCGGGTGAGTCCCTCGACGGCCCGTTCCGCGCGGCCGAGGAGGAAGCCATCGAGATTGAACCGCGGGGCGTCGACGTCGCGGGCGGACTGGAAGTACATCTGCAACTCGACGGGGAACGATTCGCCGACGACGCGGGTTCCGCCGGGCACGATCAGCTTCAGCCACGCCGGGCCCTCGTGTTCCTCGTGGGGCAACACCCCGACGCGGAGGGGAGTGGTTTGCACCGTCTGGTTGCCGACGCGCACCGGGAACGAAGGCACGACGAGGTCGTTGGTGGAGTCGACCGCGACCAGGTAGCGATGCACCGCGCGCACCGACGTTTGGCCGTTGACGATTTCCATGGCGGTCATTGGCCCGAGGTATTTGACGCGGGTTCCCGGCATGTTGGGCAGGGCCGGCGGCTGCGAGTTTTGGACGCCGTGAAGGATCACCTGCAAACCCACGGCCTCGCCCGCCTCGACGTGCACGCGGTCCGCGACCACCTGGACTTCTTGCGCTGCGAGCGGGCCCGCCGCCGCGAAGAAAAACAACGCGAGCACCGCCCACCACCGCGCCCACGGGAGGCGCGTCAACGCGGCCACTTCAAACTTGAAACTTGAAACTTGAAACTCAAACGCAGGCGGAACGCCCGCGCTACGTCTTGCCCCGTTCACCACGTCTTCCTCCGTCCGCGCGGGTCGGAATTCTCGCGGGTTGGCCCGGCGGGCCGCCAGATCAACGCCTTCTCCTTCGACTTCTCGCCGTCGAGCAACCGTTCCGCGAAACGCACCGCCATCTGGCCGTCGGGCGTTTCGGGCTCCGCGCCCCCCGCCCCGCCCTTTCCGTCCGCGCCCGCCTGGCCGGGACGGGGTTGGCCTTGGTCGCCACGCTGCCCGTCGTCGCCCTTCCCCTCGTTCTTTCCCTTCTCCTTGTCCCCGCCTTTCTTCGATTCGTCGTCCTTGCCGGGCTTCGGCTGCCTTGGGTTCTTCTCCATGCCCGGTTGGTCCTTGTTCGATTGATCCTTTTGCTCGCCGGATTTCCCCGGGTCCTTCGAGGGATCGTTCTTCGGCTTGCCCTGCTTTCCCGGGTCGTTCTTGTCTCCCGGATCCTGCTTGCCGTCGCCCTTGTCCGAGTCGTCGCCCGAATCGCCCGGCTTCTTCTCTTGGTCGCCCGGCTTCTTCTTGTCCTTGTCGTCCTTCTTGTCCTGGTCGGGTTTCGAATCCTTGGAATCGGGCTGCTTCTGCGGCTGCGGCAACGCGGCGATCATTTGCCGGACCGCGTCGAGGTTCGACCTCGCGTCGAGGTTCGACGAATTCAGCCCGAGCGCCGCCTCGTAGTCCTTCTCGGATTCCTGCCACATCCGCTGCTTGTCGCCGGCCTCGGTCGCGGCCTCGCCCTGGCGGAACCGCGTGTTGGCGAGGTTGAAGTACGCGCGCTCCTGGAGTTTGAGATCCGCGTTGCCGAGCACCGATTCAAAATGCCGCGAGGCGCCGTCGAAATCGTTTTGCCGGAACGCCGCGACGCCGGCGTTGTACGCGAGCCGCGCGTCGTCGGGACTCCCCTGCAACAGCCGCTCGTACTCGGTGCGCGCCGCCGGATAGTCGCGCTTCTCGAGCCTCGCCCGCGCCGCGTCCGGCCCGGCGAGCAACCGCGAGCCGATCGCCACCGTGATCCACGCCACCGTCATCCAACGCTTCGTGCCTCGTGTCATCATCGCTTGCCTCCGATCGGTCCCAAAGCCGCGTCGCCCGGCCGCCTCGACCCCGTGGGCCGGCGCATTTCGGGATACAGGAACTCCACCGCCAACAACACCACCGCCAGCGCGAGCGGCCATTGGTAGCGCTCGTGCCATTGCCGGACCTTCCCGCCGGTGAAGTCGCCGCGCGCGAGCGTGCCCAATCCCCGCTCGTACAACGTGCGCATCGTCTGCGCGCCCTGCATGGGAAGATAGAACCCGCCGCCGGCCTTCGCTATTTCCTGCAGTAGGTTCTCGTTGAGTTTGCTTCGGACCGGATTGCCCGCCTCGTCGCGGATGAACACCGGGTTGCCGTAGGGATCGGCGGTTTTCAACACCTCGCCCGCGGGCGTGCCGACGCCGATCGTGTAGACCCGGATGTTTTCCGCGAACGCCTCCCTCGCGGCGGCGACCGCGTTGGGGTCGTGGTCCTCGCCGTCGGTCAGGACGAGGATCACGCGCGTCGCGCCGGATTCCTGGCGAAAGCCGAGCCGCGCCTCGCGGATCGCGTCGCCCAGCACCGTCCCCGGGTCGGGGATCGTCTCGGTGTCGAGCGCCGCCACGCTCTGGCGGAACGCCTCGGGATCCAACGCCAGCGGGCATTGCAGGAAGGCGTTGCCGGCGAACGGCACCAACCCGAGGCGATCTCCCTTCGCCGATTGCGCGAGGTCGTACGCCGCCAGTTTCGCGCGCGTCAACCGGTCCGGCTTCAGGTCCGTCGCCAGCATCGAGCGCGACACGTCGAAGCACACGATGATGTCGAGTCCGGTGCCGTGGGAATCCTGCTCGATGAAACCGATCCGCGGCCGCGCCAACGCGACCAGCAACACGAGCACCCCAAGGTAGAGCAACCCGCGCTTTGCCTGCTGGCGCCACGGCGAGACGCCGACCGTCAGTTGCGCGAGCAATCGGGTGCGCACGAACCGCGCGACGGCACTGCGCTTCGACCGCCACGTCCACCACAGGAACGCGAGCAGAAGCGGCGCGGCGACGACCAAAAGCGCGATGTAGGCGGGCGATGCGAAACTCACCGGAGCCCCCCGCGGGTCGGGTGGTTCACGGCAATTTCCTCCACACGGTGTTGCCCAAAATCATTTCCAGCACCAGGAACGCGAGCGCCGGCGCCGCGAGATACTGCATGATCTCTTCCCAATACGCGAACTTCGGCGTCTCCATCTCGCTCTTCTCGAGGCGGTCGATCTCCGCGTAGATCGAGCGCAGCGCCTTGGTGTTGTCGGCACGGTAGTATTTCCCGCCCGTCCGCGTCGCGATCTCGCGCAGCGTGTCCTCGTCGATGTCCACCGGCATCTGCTGGTAGACCTTGCGGCCGGTGTTGCGATCGACGCCCACCGGGGTCGGCGCCGAACCGTGCGTGCCCACGCCGATGGTATAGACCTTCACGCCGAGCGATTTCGCGGCGTCCGCGGCGGTCAACGGCGGGATGTCGCCCGCGTTGTTCTGGCCGTCGGTCATCAGCACGCAGATCCGGCTCTTCGACTTGAGGTCGCGCAGGCGGTTCACGGACGCGGCCAATGCCGAACCGATCGCGGTGCCGGGTTCCCGCAACGCCTCGAGCCGCTCGATGTTCCGGCGCAGGAAATCGTGGTCGAGCGTCGGCGGCGCCGCGATGTAGGCGCGTCCGGCAAACACCACCAACCCGATGCGGTCGCTCGGCCGCCCGTCGATGAACGTGCCGAGGACGTCCTTGGCAATGGTGACGCGGCTCACGCGTTCGCCGCGCAGTTCGAAATCCTCGGCGATCATCGAGCCGGAGAGGTCGAGCGCGACGGCGATGTCGACGCCGCTGGCGCGCACGGGGGCGCGTCCGGAACCGATCTGAGGACGGGCCATCGCGATGATGAGCAACGCCAGGGCGAGCCAGCGCAGGTTCACGAGGAATGCCCCGGCCTGCGACCGGGACAACGCGGTGATGCCCTTCACGAGGGACACCGACGAATACAGGAACGCCGAGTCGTGGCTCGTGCGCGAGCGAAGCCAGGCCAAGACCGGCAACAGCGCGAGCGCCAGGAGCCACCAGGGCGAATCGAATCTCATCGCGTCGCCTCCTGTTCCGCGGGAGCCACGGCGGCCACGACAGCGACCGCGGCGGCGGGATCGGTTTCATCAACGACGCGTCGGCCGGATTCGAGGAGCAGTTCGGCGATGCCGGGTCCGGGCCGGGCGCCCGCGAACTTCAGAAGGTCGCATTGCTCGAGGAACCCCGCGAGCGACGCCTGGTGGCGTTCGTCGAGCAACGGACGCGCCCGCAGGTCGTTGATGAATTCCTCCGTCGTTTGTTCCGGCGCATGGAGTCCGAAGCGCGCCTCGAGGTACTCGCGGAGAGCCGCCGAAACCTCGTTGCCGAAACGCCGCGGATCGGAGGCGATCGAGCGGGCCGCGTCCAACCTCCGGCGCGCGATGTCGGCCGGATTCTCGGGAACGGCCGGAAGCGCGGGAGCGTTGCGGCGGCGCCACCAAAGCCAGAAACCCACCACGGCCACCGCCGTCACGAGCAACGCGGTCGCTTGGAGCGGCGCATGGCGCCACGGATCGGGAATCTCGACGATGTCGCGGATGTCGCGGATCGGGGCGTTGGTCGTGGCCGCGGCGCCCGGCGCCGGCACTGTGTTGGTGACCAGTTCTCTCACCGGCGCCTCCTTTTCTCGCGCGTGTCGAAGAACCGCGCCAAGGCCTGCTCGTAGGGCTCGTCGGTCCGCACGCGGATGGCGTCGACGTTCGCGCTGCGGAACAGCCGGTCGAGTTCGCCGAGCGTCTTCTGGCCGCGCGATTCGAACGCCTGCCGACGGCGCGCGTCGCTCGTGTTCACCTCGACCATCTCGCCGGTCTCCGCGTCCTTGAGTACCAGCCGGCCGAGGCTCGGGAGGCTGAGTTCGTAGGGATCGATCACCTGCACCGCGACGACGTCGTGCTTGCGCGAGAGTTGCCGGAGCGTGGTGGCGGACATGCGGCCGAGCGTCTCGCTGTGCAGGGCCTTCCGCCTGAGGTGCGCCATCACCTCGGCGCGGCCGAGATTGGTCTCGCCGAGGAAGTCGGAGACGAGAACCACGATGGCGCGGTGATGGAGCACGCGGTTCATGAACTCGAGCGCCCCATTCACGCTCGTCCCGCGGAATTTCGGCTCGTGGAACAGGATGTCGCGCACCACGCGCAGCACGTGGCGGCGGCCTTTCCGCGGCGCCAAATAGTGCTCGACCGTCTCCGTGAACAGCACGAGCCCGACGCGGTCCTGGTTTCGGATCGCGCTGAACGCGAGCACCGACGCCAACTCCGCCGCGAGCTCGCGCTTGGAGTGGTCGCCGGAACCGAACAACCCCGACCCGCTCAGGTCGACCGCGAGCATCACGGTCAGCTCGCGTTCCTCCCGGAACTTCTTCACGAACGGATGGTTCATCCGCGCGGTGACGTTCCAGTCGATCGTCCGCACCTCGTCGCCGGGCTGGTATTCGCGGACCTCGTCGAAGTCCATGCCCATGCCCTTGAACGCGGAATGATACTGCCCCGCGAGCGACTCCGTCACGAGACGGCGCGTCCGGATCTCGATCTGCCGGATCTTCTTGAGCAGTTCCTTGGGAATCATCGGGGGGAATCGTGGACTCGCCGCATCGCGGGCCACCGGCGCCGTCAGGGCACCGGGAGCTCGTCCAGGATCCGCTGCACGACCGACTCCGGCGTCATCTCCTCGGCCTCCGCCTCGTAGGTGATCGCCACGCGGTGGCGCAGCACGTCGAGCCCGATGCTCTTCACGTCCTGCGGCGTGACATAGCCGCGCCCGCGCAGGAAGGCGTTTGCCTTCGCCGCCAGCGTCAACGCGATGGTCGCGCGCGGCGACGCGCCCAGTTGGATGAAATCCTTGAGCGGAAGCCGGTATTCCTCCGGATCGCGCGTGGCGCACACGATGTCGACGATGTAGTCGCGGATCTTGTCGTCGACGTGGAGGTCATTGAGCACCTCGCGCGCCCGCAGGATCTGCTCCGGACTCACGACGGGCTTGGCGGAGGGCAAGCCGCTGGTGCGGGCCATCAGGTCGAGGATCAGGCGTTCCTCCTCGCGCGTGGGATATCCGACCTTCAGCTTGAGCATGAAGCGGTCGACCTGCGCCTCGGGCAACGTGTACGTGCCTTCCTGCTCGATGGGATTCTGCGTGGCGAGCACGAGGAAGGGTTCCTCGAGTTTGAAGGTTTGGTCGCCGATCGTCACCTGCCGCTCCTGCATGGCCTCGAGCAGCGCGGACTGGACCTTCGCCGGGGCGCGGTTGATTTCGTCCGCGAGCACGAGGTTGGCGAAGATGGGCCCGCGACGGATGCTGAACGTGCCCGCGGACGGGTTGAAGATCTGCGTGCCGACGACGTCGGCCGGCAGCATGTCGGGCGTGAACTGGATCCGCGAGAACCGCGTGTGCAGGGCGGTGGCGAGGGTTTTCACCGACAGGGTCTTGGCCAAACCCGGCACGCCCTCGAGGAGCACGTGGCCGTTGGCGAGGAGGCCGATCACGAGGCGCTCCACGAGATAGCGCTGTCCGACGACGCATTTGTTGATCTCGCCAAACAAGGGCGCCAGGAATCCCGACGACTCCCGGACCGCGGCATTGACGGCATCTGCTGAAATCATGGGCGACTGGTATGCCCCACCGACCGGGGTCGGGGCAACGGCGTTCAATCGGAAGTATCCGGTAGGCAGTATTCAGTTGTCAGTTGTCAGTCGTCAGTTGTCAGTTGCGAGGACCTTCGACGTTCGACACCGCGGGAAGGTTGACGACTGACCTGACCACTGACCACTGACCACTGACCACTGAATACTCCGCAAATGCCCTCTCTTTTCGTCGCCACCGCCAACGCCCACAAGGTTTCCGAACTCCGGGCGCTCTTGGGGGACGGCTTCCAGGTTTTGTCTTTGCGGGACACGAACGCGCGCCTCGACGTCGTTGAATCCGCGTCGACGTTCCCGGGGAACGCGCTGTTGAAGGCGGTCGCATGGGCATCGTACCTCGCCGTCGATGAGTGCGGGATGGGGGCGGAATGGGTCCTGGCCGACGACTCGGGGCTGGAGGTGGACGCGTTGGGCGGGGCGCCGGGGGTTCATTCCGCGCGGTTCGCGGCGCTGGACACCGGTGCCGCGGGCAATTCTTCCGACGCGGACAACAACCGCAAACTGCTGCGGCTTCTCGCGGACGTTCCCGACGGGAAGCGGGGCGCGCGTTTCCGTTGCGTGCTGGCGCTGGTCCCGGTGGAACTCGACGCGGGGACCGAGGCGCTCGCCGCGCGATCGCGGTTCTTCGAGGGTTCGTGTGCGGGACGAATCCTCCGCGTCCCGTCGGGCGGCGGCGGATTCGGGTACGATCCGCTATTCGTCCCGGACGGATACGACGAAAGCTTTGCCGTGTTGGGCGAGGACACGAAGAACCGCCTGAGCCATCGGGCAAAGGCCGTGGAATCGCTACGCGCGACCGGGTGTTTGGGACGGTAGGCCTTCCGCCGCTATGGACTTCCTGCTTCGGCACTGCTACATGGGCTGCGTTTCACGCCGGGCAAACCAATTCCCGGCATCGACAAGACAACTATGAAGCGATTCCTGATGATACTCGGCGTCGCGGGGAGCCTCGGTGCCCTCGCGGAGAATCCGGCCCCGGCCGTGGCACCCAACCTCACGGCGCCCAAGGCCACCAATGCCCCGCCCACGGTCCCCGCCGAGATCGACGCCAAATTCAAGTCCACGGAGGAACGGAACGGATACACCCTCGGCGTGATGATCGCGGACGACATGGTCAACCGCGTCCGCAAGCTGGGGTACGACACGCCGAACGATGCGGTCACGCGTGGGTTCACCGATTGGATCAACGGCAAGCCCCTGCTCAACAAGGAAGAGACCCGCAAGGTGTTCCAGAGCATGCAGGCGGAGATCGGCAAGAAGAACGAGGAGAAGAAGCAACTGGAGATCGCCAAGAACCGGAAGGAAGGCGAGGAGTTCCTCGCGGCGAATGCCAAGAAGGAAGGCATCGTGGTCCTGCCGAGCGGCCTGCAGTACAAGGTCCTCAAGGCCGGCACCGGGGAAACGAAGCCGAAAGCCACCGACACGGTGATCTGCCACTATCGTGGAACGCTTCTGGACGGGAAGGAATTCGACAGTTCGTACACCCGCGGCGAGCCGGCGAAGTTCGCGCTCAACCGCGTGGTCAAGGGCTGGACGGAAGGCGTCCAGTTGATGTCGGTCGGTTCGAAGTGGCAGTTCTTCATCCCGGCCGGATTGGCTTACGGCGACAATGGCTCGCCGCCCCGCATCCCGCCGTTCGCGACGTTGACCTTCGAGATCGAACTCGTCGGCATCCAGAATCCGGCGGACGCCGCGCCGATTGCCAGCCCCGGCTCCGGGCAGCCGGTGACGAGCGACATCATCAAGGTGCCGAGCAAGGCCGAACTCGACAAGGGTGCCAAGATCGAGGTGATCAAGGCGGCCGATCTGGAGAAGCTCCAGAAGCAGCAGCCGGCGAAACCGACGGCCGAGAAGCAATAACGGCAAACGCATGGCCCCGCTGGAACCACGCCCGCGCGTGGTTCCCGGGGTCTTGTTCATTTCGGAATCTTGACTTGAAGAAATGCGGCCCGGATAGTGCGCCGCTCGAATGCCCGCCCGGCCCCAGCCGGGCGGCTTCCATTATGCCCAAGACGAAAGAGAAGAAGTCTCCCGCCAAGGCCGCCGCCCGCCCCACCAAGGCGGCTGCCCGTCCCGCAAAGAAGCCGGAGAAGACCGCCAAGGCCGAACCCGCCAAGGCCGAAAAACAGTCGCCGAAGGCACCCGCCGCGCCCGTCGTCCGCAAGGCCGCCGCGCCCGGCCCCGCGGCACCGGCCGCCCCCAAGGCGCCCCCCGCCAAGGCACCCGCCACCGGCACCAAGGCGCCCGGCCATCCGGCCCCGAAGGCGCCCGGCGCCACCGCCAAGTCCGCGGTCCCGGCTGCCCCCAAGGCGGCGCATCCTCCCGGTGCCCCCGCTGTTCCTGGAGCTCCCGGCACCCCCGAGGCCGACGCCATTACCACCATCGGAACCGTCAAGAGTTCCGCCGGCGTCGACATCACCGAGAAGATCAAGGAACTCGTCCGCCTCGCCCAGGAACAGGGTTACCTGACCTACGGTGACATCACGGACGCGCTCCCGGAAAACCTCGTCACGCCCGAGGATCTCGACGAGATCTACATCAAGCTCCGCAACCTGGAGATCGACATCGTCGACCAGGCCGAGGTCGACCGCGTCAAGCAACCGGAGCAGGAGGAAGAGGACGAGAAGGCCCGCCTCGACATCCTGGACGATCCCGTCCGCATGTACCTCAAGCAGATGGGACAGGTCCCGCTGCTGACCCGCGAGCAGGAGGTCGAGATCTCCAAGCGGATCGAGGACAACGAAAACGAGGTCAAGCGGATCATCTATAGCTTCGGCTTCTCCGGCAAAGAGCACATCGCGCTCGCCGAGAAACTCATCTCCGAGCCCCCGAAGGAACGGTTCGACCGCGTCATCGTCGACAAGAAGATCGAGACCCGCGACGAGCACCTCAAGGCGCTGCGCAAGTTGGTGAAGGAAGTGCGGGGCATCGACACCGAGGTCGACAACCAGTGGCACGAGCTGCAGGGCTCGCCCTCCAAGAACAAGCTCGAGAAGCTCCAGGCCGAGTACAAGAAGCTCGACGACAAGCTCCAGCGCTCGTTCCCGAAGTTTTACTACAAGCAGAAGGTCATCGAGGAAATGTGCCTCGTCGCGGACAACATCCACGACAAGTTCCAGACCTCGCTGCGCACCATCCGCGACCTGGAAAGCCAGAAGCGCGCGGCCCAGGTGCAGCCCATCATCCACGCCGAGGAACGGAAGACGAAGGCCCTCGAGGAATTCGTCCGGATGACGAACGCCGAGTACATCACGGCGTTCCAGTTGCTCAAGGATTTCGAGCGCAAGGCGCTCCAGGCAAAGACCGAGATGGTCGAGGCCAACCTCCGCCTCGTGATCTCCATCGCGAAGAAGTACACGAACCGCGGCCTCTCGTTCCTGGACCTGATCCAGGAAGGCAACATGGGCCTCATGAAGGCCGTCGAGAAGTTCGAGTACCGCCGCGGCTACAAGTTCTCCACGTACGCGACGTGGTGGATCCGCCAGGCCATCACCCGCTCGATCGCCGACCAGGCGCGCACCATCCGCATCCCGGTGCACATGATCGAGACGATCAACAAGCTGATGCGGGTGCAGAAGCAGCTCATCCAGGATTTCGGCCGCGAGCCGACGCCGGAGGAGATCGCCGACGAGATGCAGATGCCGGTGGAACGCGTCCGCGCGGTCCTGAAGATGGCGCAGCAGCCCATCTCCCTGCAGAGCCCGGTCGGCGACAGCGACGACACCAACTTCGGCGATTTCATCGAGGACAAGTCCGCGGAGAACCCGTCGGACATGACCAGCTACTCGCTCCTCAAGGAGAAGCTGGCCGACGTGCTCGACACGCTGACGGAACGCGAGCGCAAAGTGCTCGAACTCCGCTTCGGACTCGTGGACGGCTACAGCCGCACGCTCGAGGAGGTCGGCAAGCAGTTCAAGGTGACGCGCGAGCGAATCCGCCAGATCGAGGCCAAGGCGCTCCGCAAGATGCGGCATCCGACGCGTCTCCGGCAGTTGCAAGGCTTCCTCGAGGGCGACGAAGCGTTGCTCTGAAGGGGAATGATGCGGCCAAGGTGGGTGACGGCGGCCCTGCCGTCATTCCCCACGGTCTCCACTGCTTGGTTCCGATTTCGAAACCCCGCCCTTCTCACCGAGGGGCGGGGTTTTGCGTTTTACTTCCCCGCCAAGCGGTAGAACCACGTGCCACCGTCGTCGTCGAACTCGACGACCTCGCCGGGTTTCACCGGCTTGAGATCGAACCACGTCGCCAAATCGAGCGACCGCTGCAAGGTCGCCGCCGAATAAAGACCGTCCTCGATCCGCATGCGCACCCCGCCGCGCGCACCCGGCACGACCGACGAGAACGACGGCGACGCGACCCGCGCGATGGCGACCGAAAGGTCCGGGCTTCCCGAGACCAATTGCCCGCCGGCGCTTCCGATCCGGAGAGAGAAGTTCGCCTCGCCCGTCGCGGCTGAATCCGGAAGCGCCGTCACCCGCGTCGGGTCGGGCACCCGCTTGCCGTTGGTATCGTAACGCGGGATAGCGACCGAACTCCCGACCGTGAAATGCATCCACGACCGGTTCGTCGCGACCCCTCCGACCAAAAAATCCGTCCCGGGCGCCGCCGTCCCCGCCACGACATCAACCGCAACGGACCTCGGCAGCGAGAGATCCCCGTCGCGGACCAACCGGCCGACGGTCGTGGTCGCTCCCGGCGGCAATGTCGCCGCCGTCCGATCCCAGTGGACGGGACTTTCGTCGTCGGCAATCGAGATCGCGGCGAACGGATTGCCCGAGAAAACGCCGTTGCTCCCCGCATCCAAAAGCCAGGTTCCGAAACTCCGCGTCCCGCCCGCCAACGCGTTGTCGATCATCGTGACCGGAATCGTCGCGACGGTCTGGCCGGGCTCGAATCTCAGGGTTCCCGATGCCGCCTGATAATCGATGCCGAGCACGGCGCTTGCGTCCTGGAAAAAGAATCGCACGTCAACCGGAAGATCCAGATTGCCCGAACGTTCCACCGCAACCTCGATTGACCCCGCGATTTCGGACGTCCCGATCGCCGTGTCTCGGAATCGGATCCACGCGAGGTCCGATGGCAACCGGGAGACGTACACGTTGTCGATCGCCGCGGATTCATCGGTCAACTCCCAGGTCTTGAACTTCGCCTCGAGCACGGGTGCTACGTTGGTCGCGTCCACCCTGACCCGGTAGATCGTCGTGGCATCGATGAAATGCGTGGAACCCACGGGCGCGAGGAGTCCGACCGAGCCGAGTCGCGGGTCGAACTCTGGGCCGCCGGGTCTGCCGGGATACGGCTGGAGGAAATACGAACCCCATGGGATCTCGTCGTTGTTACTGAAACTCCCTTCGAAGACGGTCGCGCCGTCCAGGGTCGCGGTCACGCCATCGAAACCGAACAGACCGCTCAACCCGTCCCAACTGCCGATGGCATGGACGTCGAAACCAAACGTCACGGCACCCCAGGGAACTTGGTTCGTGAGGCGGAGGACGCCGCCGGCAAAGGGCAATTGGTACGCGAGATCCGCTCCGCTCGAAATCGGCGAAACGGGTTGCCAGACCGCCTTTCGCGGCCCGTTGAAATCGTCGCGGAACAAGTTCGTGCCGACGACCCGGATCGCGATGGGTTGGCTAACCGCCGTGCCGAATTGGTTGCTCACCGTTCCGACAAGCACGCCGGAAAAACCCGGTGGCTTGGCCGGAATCCACGGCGCCAACCTTGATCTTTGCGCGATCGGCACGCCATCGAGGGTCCACCTGCAGTCGAACGGGAGGGTGCCTGTGGCGACCAAGGGCACGTCCACCGGCGCGCCGTCGAGGACATTCAGCACCAGCGGCTGGGCGACGATCCGCGGAGCGATGGTCGATGACCCGGAGACGGAGATCGTGGAGGAGGCGATTCCGAATGCGTTGGAAACCTGCAACTCGTATGTCGCTCCGAACCGCATCGTCGCGTTGGTAACGGACAGCGTCGCGTTCGTCAGCCCATCGAGCAACGTGCGGGCGGAGCCGACCTTCCGGTACCACTGGTAGGAAAACGGAGGGGCACCGGTGACCGTCGGCGGGCCGATCACCACCGAGCGGCCCGCGGGTACCGTCGCCGTCGAGGGAAGGTCGGAGATCCGCGCACGGCCCGGCACAAACGACACCGTGACGACGCCAGAGGTCGCGGATCCCGCGCTGTTCCACGCCACCAACCGGTATTCGCCGGCGTCAGTCAGGGGCTCACCCGACATTCGTTTCGGTATCCCGTTGTCCCCGTCCCAGGCAACGCCGTCGTGGTACCATCGGAAATAGAGGGGCGGCGTCCCCGAAAATGCCGCGTCCAAAACCACGCCGGTCAGCGACGGAAAAACCCCGCCGACCGGATTGGTCACGACCGCCGGTGGTTCGGGTGGCCCGGCGCGACGATAGACCAGCGACGCCGCGACGGGATCGGTCGGGAACCGATCGAGCCATCGTCCGGTGTTCGCGTCGAACCGCAGCACGCCGGATTCGTCGCCGACGTAGACCACGCCGTCGTCGCCGATGCAGAGCGCCGTCGGTGTTCCCATTCCGCCCGTCTTGCCGGGCACGAGAATCCCGTCGTAGTGGGCGGTCCCCGCCGTGAACCGATGCACCGCGCCGCCGGGCGAGCCGTCCGCCGCCAGCAACGCGCCGTCCGACCGTCGGGCAAACGCCACCAGCCGGAGCAACCCGAAACGATTCGCGGCCTCGGACGAACCCAGATAGGTCTGGTCGCCGGACCGAAAGTATCGGATGGAGCCATCACCCGCGCTGCTCATCATGATCGTCCCGTCCGGGGCAATCTGGATGCACTCCGTGTCCGACAGTCCATCGACGACGGCGGCGCTTCGATTGCCGTCATGGAATCCCGTCATGAGCGGGTCGAGTGCGAACGGCCAGTGAAGGAAGCTATCGGCGTAGTACAGGTTGCCATCGTGCCCCCAGGTGAATGCCTGATACTTCACCGTGTACGGCGAAGATCGGTCGATCCCCCACGTGACTCCCGCATCGAGATCAACCCGCTCGATTCCGCTCGGCTCCACTCCGCATAGATAGGCCAACCCGTCCGGACCAACCGTCATGTTCGCCGCCGTCGTGATCTGGGGCGTGACCTTCGTGCCCACCCACGCGCCGGTCCCGGCATCCAATCGTCCAACCTGATCCGCGAACACGTGGGTCCGGATCACCAAGGCCGCGTCGGCCGCGTCGGTCACGACCACGCCGGCCCGGTGCGACTCGACCGTGCCGTCCCGCGTTGGAGACCCGGACCGAATAGCCCGCGGTATCCGTCGCACGGGCATTGGACACTACGAATTCACGCCCCGTGGCGCCGGGAATGTCCACGCCGGCACGTGTCCATTGGTACGACAGCCCCGACCCGAGCGCGGCCACGGAGACCGTCGCGACGCCTCCCGGATGGACGCGCTGCGGCGACGGATGGACGAGGATGACCGGCGGATCCGCGACCACGGTCACGGCGGTGAACGCCAAAAGAAGAGCCGGCAACAGGGCACGGGAGATCATGGGAATCGGGTATCCGCCAAGGCTCGTCAAAGGTGTCCACCTCGTCGAGCGAGGAAAACGCCGCGGACCAAACCCTCGCCCCGTGCTCGCTTGAATGCAGGTTCATGTTTCCGTCGCCGTCGGATTCGGGCAGACTTTTTGCACCCATGAACCGGCGAGGCCATTTCGGAGTTGTCTGTCAGTTATTTCTGGCCCTTCTTTCCCCGGCCGGATCACGCGCCCGCGCCCAGGAACCCGTGCACGTCGTGGACCTGCTGGTGGCCCATACGCGGGGAGCCATGGTGGAGGCCGGTGGCGGGGACGCCTTGGCCTCGCTCGTGGATGCCGCCGTGGCGAGGGCCAACATCGTTTTCCAAAACAGCGACGCCCACGTTCGCGTCCGCGTTTCCGGTTCCCTCGCGGTCGACTGGGAAGAATACGGGAATCTATTCCCTTCCCTCGCCTTCTTGGAACGTTCTGGTCCCAATGACGGGCCGAACGAGATCGTTGCGGCCAGCCGCGATTCGCATGATGCCGATCTGGTGTGTCTGGTCACCGCCAGTACCGACACCAAACAATTCCTCGCCCGCCCGGGTCCTTCCGAAACGCGCCCTTTCAGCGTGGTGACCATCGCCGGTCTCCGGGACGGAACGCGGCTCCCGGTCGCACTGTCCGTCAACCTCGGTTGCCAGACGGATTCCGCGCACGGGAACGCCGCGTCGGGACTTTCGTTCGGTCACGGGTACTTGTTTTCCATCGGTGGCGAGTCGTGGGGAACCATCGAGACGGATGCGCCCCACCGCGTCCCGCTGTTCTCGAATCCCCGGCTCCAATACCGCGGTCTGCCGATGGGAATTCCCGAGGGTCTACCCGGGGCGGCCGACAACGCGCGGGCATTGGACCTGACGGCCCCGATCGTCGCGAAGTTCCGGGGCGATGCTCCCCGCTCAATTCCCCCGACGATCACTCTTTCCGCGCCACCCGCCGGCATCACGTTCATCGCCGGCGATCTGGTTCCCTTGACGGTATCGGTCGTGCCCGGGCAATTCCCCGTCCAAAGGGTGGATCTCTTCGATCGCCGTGGCCGGATCGGTTCCCGAACCAACGCGCCCTACAATTTCGTCTGGCAGGCCGGTCCCGACCACGAAGACGCCATCCTCGCCATCGCCGTCGATGCGACCGGCGCGAGCACCGCGGCGCCCGAGACATCCTATATCGTCAAGGCGGCCAACGACGGCTTCGCGCGCCGTATTCTCCTGTCGGGCGATGGCACGGCATCGGTGGCGGACGAAACCGACGCCACGCTGGAACCCGGCGAGCCCTCGCCGCCTTCGCAAGCCATGGTCGGTTCCTTGTGGTGGACTTGGCATTCGCCGGCCAACGGGCATCTGGAAGTGAAACTGACGCCTTCCGTCACCCGATTGAGGGCATTGGCGGCCTATAGCGGCGATTGGCTTCCCGGGTTGCTGCCGTTCGCCGAGCAATTCGGCATCGGCGTCGTGCAACTGGGTTTCGACGTGGAGGCCGGCGAGGATGTCCAGTTCCAGGTCTCCGACTTCCTTTCGCTTCCGTTGTTGGACGATCCCCGGGGTTTGGTGGCATTGACCTCGACGTTCTCCGCGGCGCCGCGGAACGATGATTTCAGACGTCGCGAGACCCTCGTCGGGGATACGGACGGTTCCACGGTCACGCTAGCGGGTGCCTCCCATGAGGCCGGGGAAATCCCGGGCCGCTCCGCATGGTGGACGTGGACCGCTCCCGCGGACGGCGTGGCGACGTGGTCGTCGGGAAGCGTCACCGAATGCATCGCGATGGGAGTTTACACGGGGATCGACCCCGGGGGATTCCGGACCATCGCCGAGAATTACTGCGGCGCGGCGCGATTCATGGCGTTCAAGGACCAGACCTATCAACTGTCCGCCACGCTTCCGGGTGGCTCGCCGGACCCAAATCAACAGCTGTCCCTGCGAATATCCCTCCACCCGCACGCGACGAACGATGAACCCTATTCCCCGGCGCAACTTGTCGGCGACCACGCGCAGTTGTCCGGAGACCTTGGTTCGGGCACCGCGGATTCGCCGGCATCGCTCAACAATCCCTCGACGCTGTGGTGGCGTTGGATTCCCGCGACCAACGGGTTGGCGTTGTTGCGCGACGGCAACGGCCTGGACTTCAAACCGTATCTCCCCGGACAGCCGCCATCGCCTGCCCCAACGCTCCAACCAGCCCGCGATGACGGCACCGTCTTTCCGGTATCGGGAGGCACTCCCTACCTCATCCTCGCGGCCGGCGATGCCTCCCGGGCGATGACCGCCGTTTCGGCAAGCCTGCGGTTGTCGACCGTCCGGATCACCGAGCCTGCCGCCGGAGCCGAGGCGATCGATTCCGGACCCGTGGCCATGGCCATCGAGTCCACGCCGGTCGACGGGACGCTGGCCAGCGTGGAGTTCCGGGTCGACGGCAGTCCGGTGGGGCGATTGACCAAGGCGCCGTGGCGTTTCCCGTGGATGAACCCGGTCGGGGGCAACCACGTGTTGAGCGTGTTCGCGACGAACACCGACGGCGACGAACTGGCCGTGGCACCCGTCCCGTTCGGCGTCCGCCCGGCGAACGACCGGTTCGATCTTGCCACACCGCTTGCCGGAACCCACCTGCTTCTGAACGCGGCGTCGCGCGGGGCGACCTTGGAGCCGCGGGAACCCCCGGCGGGGTTCAATTTCAATGGAACCACATGGTGGCGCTGGACGGCTCCCTCCAACGGTTTGCTGCGTCTGGGATTGTCCTTGTCGGCGGACCAGAAAGGACACCAGCAGGAGGTCGCCGTCTTCACCGGCGACGCGCTGGGCGCCTTGGCAGCGGCCCCGCTGCGCGCGCGCTCCGGCACGGTGTTCGACACGCGGGTCATTGGAGGAATCACCTACGACATCCGCGTGGCCTCGACGGCCATCGCCTGGGATGTCTCGCGGTTCGGCCCGGCCCAGCTGGGTCTGGATTTCATCGGGCAACCGGAGAATGACAATTACGCCAACGCCACGGCCGTCGTCGGGACCCCCGTGGATTTTGCCGCCGACACCACGGCGGCGAGCGCCGAGCCGAACGAAAAGGATGCCAACGGCCAATTCGCGTCCACGTCCGTCTGGTGGAAATGGACCGCGCCAATTACCCGGGCCGTGGTGCTCGGGATCCAAGGCCAACCGGAGATCCCGCGGGTCTCCGTGTTCCAAACGCCGCGCATTCCCATCGCCAGCAACGTGTCCGTCGTGGCAGACCGGGATACCAACCTGATCTTCACCGCCACCGAAGGCATCACGTATTACATCGCGGCGGATGGGTTGAACACCGCGAGCACCGTCCGACTGCGGCTCGAACAAAAAACACTGTCTCCCAACGACGATCCCGACCACGCGATCGCGATCACTCTGGCTCCGGGAATTTTGGAAACGCAGGTGACCGGGGACAACCGCTGGGCGGTCCGCACGACCGACGAGCCCTCGGATTATATCCACGGTGTGTGGTACCGGTTCGACGCGCCGCAACGGGGCTCCATCTCGGTGTCGGTGCGTTCGCCGGACACGATTGCGCGCCTTGGCATCTACAAGGGCGGCCCCGGTGCCTGGACGCGTTTGGCCCGGTCCAACAACGACGATCCCTACTCCGCCCTTCGCGTGAACGTGGAGGCCGGGGAATCCTATTTCATCGAGGTCGGAACCCAATCAACGCAAAAGGTCGGCGGCCTGTTCACGCTCACGATCGACTTCGGAGCGCGCTCCCCGAACGACGACTTCGCTTCCCGAATCCAGTTGGCCGGATCCGATGTGAAATTCGAAGGGACGCCGCTGGGCGCGACCCACGAAGCGGGCATACCGCCGGTGGCGGGCGATCTTCGGACCGACATCTGGTACGAATGGAAAGCCCCGATTGCCGGTTTGGCCCGCGTGACAAGCGTTCCGGAATTGTCCGGTGCCGTGCTGATGGTCTATGCGGGAACGGATCCCGCGCATTTCCGGGAGGTGTCGTCGGCCGGATGGTCCGTGAGGGCCGGCGACAGCGCCTTCCTGAGGTTCATCGGTGATTTCCCCTATACGTTTCATGCCCAACTCGCGGTGTCCCCGGCCCCTTCGAACGACGACTTCGCGGCGCGGGAGCTCCTGACGGGCGACGCCGTGGCTTTTTCGGGTGCGATCCAGGCGGCCACGCGCGAGCCGGGCGAACCGTCGCACGGTCCCGCGTTGGCCGGCTATGGACACACCGTGTGGTATTCGTGGACGGCCCCGGCCAGTGGCACGGCGACACTCGAGACCATCATCACCAACAACGCCGTTCGGGCCGCGGTTTACGAGGGTAGTGCGCTTGCGGATCTCAAGCCGGTTCCGTTCGGCGGCACCAACGCGATCGGGAGCTTCCGGGTGGAAGCGGGAAAGACCTACCAACTGGCGATCGACGGGCAGTTGTCGAATTACGTTCCCCCGCCCGCGATCGAGTTCGCCTCCCGCCTCGCCATGGTGGCGCGTCCGGCGAACGACGACTTCGCCGCGCGGCAGCCGTTCACGACGACACGCAATTTCGGGGAACAGGAGTATCGCGGCGAGATCTTCGCCGACCTTCGCGGCGCCACCGCCGAGCCCGGCGAACCGGGCCACGTTGCCACCAACCGTCCCGCGTCGCGCAGCGTCTGGTATTCCTACGTCCCGCCCGTGGACGGATATTTGATCACTGCCTCCGTCGGCACCGCGGTCCTGTATCAGGGCGCGAGTTTGCAGGAACTCGTCCGCGCCGAGATCGGGCCGTTCGGCAATTGGGTTGTTTCCGCGGGCGTGCCCTATGCCCTTGCGGTGGATTCCGATCAAGCCGGCGTGGTCCGGGTAGTCCCGCTGTTGGAGCCCTGGGTCACCGCCGAGATCGTGTCGCCATTCGATGGCGTCCGGCGGAATTCCACGTCGCTGACGTTGGCCGTCAACTTCACCGACACGCGTCCCTTCAATATCGACGCCACGGTGCTGGCCGACGGCGTCGCCATTTTCAACACGAACAAGTTCGGGTATCCCCATCTCGTCACCGTCGCCAATCTCGCGCCGGGCCTCCACGAGTTCGTCGCCGTCGCCCACTTGTCGAACGGGCATGGTGCCACTTCCGCGCCGGTGCACGTCACGATCACCTCCGCGCCTCCCACCAACGATGCCTTCGCGAACCGGGTGAAGTTGACCGGCGCCCATTTGAACCTCACTGGATTCGATGGCCTCAACGCCACCAGTGAACCCGGAGAACCCCTCGCACTGCCGTTCGGAGCCGGCGAGACCACATGGTGGGAATGGACCGCGCCCACGAACGGATGGGTCCGCCTCGATGCGATGTCCGACGGCTCGGTGCCCATCGTGGGGATCTATCGGGGCAACACGGTCTCCGAACTAACGCGGGTCGGTTCGCATTGGGACAACTACGCGTCGGATCACAGAGTCCCGCCGCGCAGTTATCCCGTCCGGAACGGCGAGGCGTACCAGATTCAGGTGGATTTCCCCCCATCGTCGCTCGGCCCCCCGGCATCCCGGGATATTCGCTTCTACGCGCAGGAGACCGAAGCCCCGCCCAACGATGACTTCGTCCACCGCACCCACCTGACGGGCTCGAGCGTGGGCGACCCCGCCGTCCTGAACACGGGCACCGCCGAACCGGGAGAGCCGGACAACGGCGGAACGGCCTTGAACCGAACGTTGTGGTGGACTTGGACGGCACCGAACGACGGGCAGGTAGACCTCCAGCCACTGCTTTCAATGACGGATCCCAACGGGTTCCCGACGGTGCGCCCGCCGAATGCCCCTCCGCCCGTGCTCGCGGTTTTCACCGGCGATCATCTGGACCAACTGCATCCCGTGGCCCGCGACACCAACGGCGGCACCGTGCGTCTGCGCGTCCAATCCGGGGTTGCGTACCAGATCCAGTTTGGCGAGCCGGACGGCTCCGACAGTTACTTCTTCGTCGCCGGTCTCCGGCTTGGATTCACCACGCTCCATTGGGCCGAGCCGTCGCGCCGCGACTTGGACCAAGGCGATCCCATCGCGCTGCAAACCAGCGATCCGGATCCCGCCTTGGACGGCGAGATCCAAAGCGTGGCATTCGCGGTCGACGACACCGTGTTTCCCGCGTTGCAGGCACCGCCCTTCGCGCTCGGTTTGTCCGATGTGACGATCGGGGTCCACCGTCTCCAGGCCCACATTGTCTTCAAGGACGGGCGAACCACGGATTTGATTCCGCAAGAGATCGAGGTCCACGAGGTTCACCGGATCCCCGAGAACGATCGGTTCGACCGCGCGATCGGCTGGACGGATTCCACGGAGACTGCGTTGGGCTCGTTCATCCTGTCCACGCGGGAGCCGGGCGAGCCCAACCATTCGCTGCCGGTATTCGGCCCGGTGGACGGTGGTTCGCTTTGGTGGGATTGGACTTCTCCCGGCACGGGCGATGCCACCGTCCGGACCGATGGAAACGCGTTGGTCTCGGTTTTCGTCTACACCGGCGACTCGCTCGGGTCGCTGCTCCCCGTTGCCGCGGGTCCCCATGCCACCGCATTCCATGCCAACCGCGAGCAGCACTACCGCATTGCCCTCGTGAGCCAGGCCACGGCGTTCTCAATGACGTTGAACGGACCGACGGCGCCGCCCACGGGACGGCTTGCCGAAGGTAGAATCATGGCCGACGGAACCTTCCGCCTCGGGGTGACGGGCAGTCCCGGTCAAAGTTTCGCGGTGCTCGTGTCCACGGATCTCGTCCGTTGGGAAATCGCGACCGTGGAGACCCTGACGGGAAGCAGCATGGAACTGGCGGAGGACGGATCGCTGGGCGACACGCAGCGATTCTATCGCTTCGTGGCGCTCGAGGATCTGGTCGAAGGCTTGACCCCGGCCGCGGTGCCTTCGGCGCTGCTGCGGCGCGTGGGAGTCGGGGAGTAAAGACGGCCGGTTTGCCCGGTCTCCCCATCACTGCAACGGCCCGGGCAACCGCTCGACCGCCGCCTTGAATTCCTCGAGGCGCTTGCCCATCGCGGCGCGTGTCAGGCTCGAGTCAAACACCCCGCCCGCCGCCGCCTTCAGGTCGTGCAGCACCACGCAGTACTCGCCGTTGGCCATTACGCCCAGAACCTCGCCGGACTTCGCCAACACCAAGTCGCCCGCCGTCGGCGAGAACTCCCCGAATAACCGGCTCAGGATCTTGGTTTTCATCCGCACGTAGTTCGGTGTCCGCGCGTCCACCCGAAACTCGACCTCGCCGTAGTACTTCCCGCCGCGGCTCACCAACACGGCCTCCGTGAATTTCAACGGGTTCTTTGCGAGCGGGTACACCCGCACGCCGGACTTCGCCACCGACGCCCCGTCCACGCCCACGACCACCGCGCGCGGATCGACCGCCAGCAATTCGACCGGACCCGCAGTCATCTCGCCGCCGCGGCCCACCACCCGCGCGCCAAAGCGATCCATGCCGAAGCCCGGGATGCCCAGCGTCAACGGAGTGTCGTTCAGATGGAGCAGCACGTTCGTCCGCGTGCCGTCGGTCACGAGCACCGTCGAGGAATCCTTCTGGCGCTGGCCCGACCCGATCAACGCCGCGCCGATGCCGCCCACGGCGACCTGCACGCGGTTGGTGAGGAAATCGTTGAAGATCAGGTTGGCGTTGATGGGGATGCTGTCGTGGATCTCCTGTTTCAACTCCTGCTTGAGTTCCTCGGAACGCGCCGCGAGTTGGGTGACGCCCGACGCAAGGGTCGCGGCCTGCGTCGCCAGCCGGTCTTTCTCCACCTGTACCCGGTTCACCTGTTGCTTCAGGTCGGTGACGTTGTCCTTCAGCAGGTTCTTCTCCGCCTCCGCGACCTTCACGGCCGCATTGAGGTCCGAGATCTTCGTCTCCGCCTCGCGCTTGGCTTTCTCGACGGCCGCCAACGCCTCCTGCTGTTGTTGAAGGATCGTCTTCTCGCCCGCCAACGAATCGAGCAACCGCCGCTTCTCGGCCTCCGCCGCGCGCAGCGTGTCCGCAACGACCCCGCGCGCGTGCTCGGAATCCGTGAGCTTCTGCTGCGCGTCCGCGAGGCGTTGCTGCGCCTGCGCCGCCTTCTCCGCCGTGCGCGCGAGTTTCTCGCCGAGCTCGAGCGTCGAGGCCTGTATCTGGTTGAAGTTGGTCGACGTCTGCCGTTGTTGTTCCTCCAGCGTCTTCAACCGCGCGTCGCGCTCGGTGACCTCCGCCTTCCATTGGGTCGAGACCCGGTCCCGCGCCGCGCGCTCGTCCTCCAGCGCGGATTTCATCGACGCCACCAACTCGGCCGATGCCGCGCGGTCGGCCGCGATCACCACCTCGGCGGGCGACGGGCGCGACGCCTCCCGCGGTTCCGTCGCGTCCCACCGCGTCAGCGCGAGCAGGTTCAGCAACAGGAAGTCGCAGATGATCAGCAGCAGCGTCTTGTTCATCTTCGGATGGGACTCGGATTCGGGCGATCCCGCCTAGGATCCGGCCTCGAGGATGACGCGGCGTTTGGTGGGGCGCACGTGGCGGATCTTCACGAACGCCACGGTGATGATGCCCATGAGGTTCGACGAATACGCCGCGAGGAGGTTGGCCTCGACGACGTGCAGCACCTGTAGAACCAGCGCGGTCGCGGTGCCGGCGATGCCGACGTAGAGCCCGGCGTCGAAAAGGTTGTCCTCGTTCTCGAGCAACCGCAGTCGCACGAGCGGGGGTTCGTCGAGTTCCGCGATCTCGTCGATCTTGCGCCGGCAGACCACGTAGACCGTGACCTGCAGGGCGGCGAAAATCCCGATGGTGATCAGCGTGGCTGGATCCATGAATGCCTGGTTTCGTGCCGTCGGGCTTTTCGCGGGGGACGAAAGGCCGGCGACGGCGAGTTGGATTTGGTATTTCGGTTGGGGACCCATGCGCGGCGGCGAGGGTTCCCCGGCGGCGACGAGCAATCCCGAGACCATGAGGGCGGTGCCCGCGCGCGCGCCCCAGGACCATGCCCCGGATTTCGGACGCGCGCCTACCGGCCCGGCCAGGAACCCCATTCCCGCCAACGCCGATACCACCGCGAAAAGAACAAGGCCGCCGCGGGCCGCCATCGCGCCCCACGGCGAAACCATGGCCCATCGCGCCGCGAACGACGGCGTCCAACCTCCGGACAACACCGGACGCCCGTCGGCCACCAGTACCCGCAACGCGCCCGTGCCCAACCCAAGCGCCTTCCGCAGTCCCGCCCTGCCCGGCTCGCCTTGGTCAAGCAATTGGTTTGCCACGCCGGCCGGGTCCGTCCCCAACACCGCCGCCGAATACAACACCGGCAAGTCCGCCGGAAACGCCTTCGCCGCGAGCGCGAACCGCGCGAACGACCGCGCGTCGGGCGTGACGCCCACCAACCGCACCAACGCCGACCATTCGAGCCGGCGTCCGGTGACGACCAGATTCAGGTACCAGTCTTCCAATTCGTCGTTCGCTTCCGTGGCCGCGCGTTCCGCCAACCGCCGCAAATCCGCCGCCAGCGACGGCGACAGCACCTCGCGCTCGTGCATCAGTGCCGTCAGAAGAATCGCCGCCTCGAGCGGTTGCCCGCCGGGTTTGTCTGCCGCGACGAAACGCCGGACCGGCATCGAACGCGTTCGCAGCAATGCCTGGGTTCCCGGTGAACGCGAGCCGGCGAGGAACGCCGCCGTCGCCTGGCGACCCGCCTCCGGCAGGATCCAGTCGAACGCCGCGGGCACGTTCGTCCCGAACCCCGCGAGCCCTTTTGAAATGGCCGGGGCCAACGCCGGATCGAAATCCAGGCGCGCCGCGCTTCCGCCGGCGGCGACCGACGCGATGCGACCGGCCTCGACGCCCCCCACCTCGCCCGCCGCGCGCGCGAACCACCGCGCGGCGCCCGGTTGGTCGTGCCGAACCGCGTCCGTCACCGCTTCCAAAAGCCCGGGAGTCCCGCGCGCCGCGACCACCAGCACCTCGGGATGCAGCGAGCGCACCCGCGCGGGAATGAGCCACGCCGCGGCGAACGCGAGCACGGCGAGCCCAAGCGCCGCGACGCCGCGCGTCGTGGGATCGGATCTCGTCGTGGTTTCCATTCGATCGATGTCCCGGTGACTTTGTCCTGACCCGACGCCCCCGGTCCGCATTCAGCGCATTTCCCGGGACGCTTCAGTGCGCGACGCCGCGGTCTTCCTCGGGCAACGGCTCGCCTCGGGTCTCCGGCGCAAACGGGAGCGCCGCCATCCCGATCAGGAACACCGCGCACATCGTGACGCCCGCCCAGCGCATCGGCTCCGCCTTGTCCTTGAACACCACGCCCGTGAGGATGCCGAGCGCCGCGGGGCCGCTTGCCGCGACGAACCTGCCGACATTGTAGCAAAAACTGGTCCCCGTGCTGCGCAGCCGCGTCGGGAACAATTCGGGGAAATACAACGCGTAGCCGCCGAACAACGACAATTGGCCGAAGCCCATGAGCGGGATCATCCAGAAATCCGCGTAGGTCCGGAGGCTCGAGAACACCAGGAGGGTCGTGCCCATCGCCGCGCACAGCGCCACCGCGAACGCGGGCCGGCGTCCGACCCGTTGCGCCAGCAAACCAAACCCGTACACGCCGAAGAACGATCCGAGATTCTGGATCATCGACGTCACCCCGGCCGCAAACGTCAGTTTGCCCGGGATCAATTCCTTCGCGATCCCGTCCGCGATGAACTTTTTCTCGAGCACCGATCGCACGAGGTCGAAGCTGAAAAAACCGATGCCCCACACGCCGATCACGCCGGACAACGCGAGCAACAAACCGACGACGGCGCGGCGCCGGTAACGGATGTCGCCGCCGCCGGCGAACACCGTCCGCAGGCCAAACGCCAACGCCACCACGGCGAATCCGGCAACGACGCCGTGCTTCGCCAACTTGGCGTCCGGACCCAATCCCAGCAGGCCTTGCACGGTGGCCAACGGGACGAGGAACGCCACGAGGATGCCGGCGAGCAACACGAGTCCCGCGATCGCCGAGGGCGTTCGCCATCGCGGGTTGCCGAACAATTCGCCGTAATCCCCCAACGATTTGCCGGCGGTCGCGCGGGACTTCACCCAGACCTCGGGCTCCTTGAGTCCGCGCCGCACGAACACGACGAGGATCGCCGGCAAGGCGCCGACGAGGAACATCCAGCGCCAGGATTTCATCCCGAAGACGATTCCGCCGACGCCCGATTGCTCGAGCTTGCCCAGCGTCATGCTGGTGATGGCGGCGGTGATGTTGCCCACCGTCGACAATGCCTGGAGCAAACTCAGCGCGTAGGGACGCGCCGGCGACGGCATCACTTCCGCCACGAGCGCGACGCCGACCGCGAACTCGCCGCCGACACCCAGTCCGGTGATGAAACGGAACAGCGCGAAATCCCAGAAGTGCGTCGCCAACGCGCTCAAACCCGTGCAACCCGAGTACAACAAAATCGTGACGAGCATGGTCTTCGCGCGGCCCCAGCGGTCGCCGAGCACGCCGAAGATCAATCCCCCGGTCGCCCATCCGAGCAGGAAAATCGAGGTGGCGTAGCCGCCGAACTCTCCGACCTCGGCGGGCGTCGGGGCCCTTCCGCCGTTGCCCGCCGCCAGCAAATCCTTCATCGCGGGCACGCGCGCCAGGTTGAACAACTGCTGGTCCATGCAGTCCAGCAACCAACCCAGCGACGCCACCACCAACACGAACCACTGGTAGCGCCCGAGCAGTTTCCACCACCGGAAACCCGGATCCGCCGCGGATGCATTCGGTGAACTCATGGAATGCACGGAGGGTGACGTCGCGCGCCTGCGACCGCCAAGCATCGATTCCGTCAACCGCGCAACAAACCCTCGATCACCCGCCCGTCGCTCAGCGCGATCGGACGTCCCACCGGCGTGCGGATCTCCTTGCGTGGATCCAATCCCAGCGCGTGCTGGATCGTCGCGTGCAGGTCCTGCACCGCCACCGGATCCTTCGGGTCGCGCTTCTCCCCCAACGGATCGGTCCCGCCGAGCACGCGCCCGCCGCGGATTCCGCCGCCCGCCAACGCGACGCTGAACCCGTGCGGCCAATGGTCGCGCCCTTCCAACGGGTTGACCTTCGGCGTCCGCCCGAATTCCCCGCCGCACAGGACGATCGTCGAATCGAGCAACCCGCGCGCCTTCAGGTCCCGCAGCAACGCCGAGAAGGCCGGGTCGAGGACCTCCACGCGGGCGCGTTGCGCCGGGTGGTTGCGCGCGTGCGTGTCCCAACCGCCGAGCGTCACTTCCACGCAGCGCACGCCCCTCTCGATCAACCGCAACGCCGCGAGGCAACCGCGTCCGAACGGCGTGTCCCCGTACGCCGCGCGTTCCGAGGCCGGCACCCGGTTCACGTCGAACGCCTCCAACTGCGCCGAGTCCATCACCCGCGTGGCGCGCTCCGTCGTGCGCGCGTGCACCGCCGCCCCGATGTCCGCGTCCCGGATGCGTCCCGCGGCGAACGCGCGGTCGACCACGGACACGTCGTCCAACCGCGCCGCCATTTTTTCCCGCGCGACGCGCCGCTCCACGTCCTGCACGGGCTCCTTCGGATCGCGGATCTGGAACGCGTCGTACTGCGCCCCCAGGAAGCCGCCGCGCGCCGGCCATTGGTCCGGCAGGATCGAAACGTGCCGCGGGATGTCCAAGCCGGCGTCCTCCGTCTCGTGGCAGATCACGGCGCCGATCGACGGGTGCACCAGCGTCGGGTTCGGGCGATAGCCCGATTTCATCGTGTACACCGCGCGTTCGTGGTCCGCCTCCTTGCTCACCAACGACCGCACCAGCGCGACGTCCGACATCCGTTCGGCAAGGCGTTCGAATCCGTCGGCCAACTCGATTTCTGGAACCGCCGTGCGGATCGACCGCGTGCCGTGGGCGATCACGGTGCCCGGATGCGGATCGAAGGTCTCCAACTGGCTCGGCCCTCCCGCCATCCAGAGGATGATCACCGAACGCGCCGGCTTGCCGCGGGGTTCGCGTTCCGCCGCGCGCGCCAGCAGGGTCGCCACCGGGCCCAGCCACGCGAGACCCGCGACCGTTCCCCAACGGAGCAAGGTCCGCCTCGGGAAATGCGCCGCCGACCCGCAACCGTCGTGTCCCCCGGTTTTCATCTCAGTGGTTCCACGCGAACTCCGCCGAATTCAACAGCGTCCAGTAAAGGTCCTCCGTCCGTCCCGCGCGCCCGGCCTTTCCGCCGCCCTTCTTCGACCGCGCGAAATGATGGAGCTCGTCGGCGGTCGGCCGACGCGTCAACACCGCCAGATACGCGGCTTCCACGGCCGTCGCGTCGTCCGGCGACACGGCGGCGATCCGCGTCGCGGCGTTCATCAGCGGGTCGTGCTTCGTCCGTTCGCGCACCAACTCCCCGTTCATCATCACCAGACGCTGGGGAATCGTCCCGCCGGTCGCGTCGAATTCGTCCTGGCCCAGATCCCCGTAGCGCCTCACGAAATCGCGCTCCTGGAAGTACCGGAGGATCCGCACCATCACCGGCGAGTCCGCATCGATCGTCTCAAGCCGCGCCGATTGCAGGATCGCCCCCGCCACTTGTTCCGGCCGAAGGCGCGTCAATGGGAATGCCGCGAGGCAACGCTCGCGCGCCGCGTCGACCGGCCGCGAGGGATCCGCGTCCCGGCTGTCGAGACGGAATGCCCGCGTCGCCGCCACCACGCGCACCAACCGGGCGAGGTCGAATCCGTTGCGCGAAAAATCTTCCGCGAGGATTTCCAACCCCGGCGGCAACGCGCCGTCGAGCGGGATGTCGTCGACCGGCCCGTGCAGGGGCCGGTTGAAAAGCAATGCCCAGACACGGTTCGCCGTCGCACGCGCGAACGCCTTGTTGTCCCGGTGCGTCACCCACGCCGCCAGACGCGCGCGCGGTCCCGCACCGTCCGACAACAACCCGGGCAAGAACGGCACGGCCGCGATCACCGGCTCCTTCTCGGGTTTGCCGAGGTAACGGATTTCATAACCCCGCGCGGGGTCGTCGCGCACTCCCGTCATCGTCATCTCCGAGGGCGCGAAGAAGGCCGCGAGACGGTGGAAATCCCGTTGCTTCCAATTCCCTCCCAGAAAGTCGTCGTGGCATTGCACGCAATCCAACCGCACGCCGAGGAATGCCCGCGAGACGCGGGCCGCCAACTTCGCGTCGTCCGGAAGTTTCCGGTCGTCGTTCGGGTCGATCGTTGCCGTCACGAAATTCACTTCCGGCCGCGTCGTCCACAGTCCCTCGGCCGTGACCAGATCACGGACCATGGCGTCGTAAGGACGGTTGGCATGCAACTGGTCGGAGATCCAACTCACCAACCGATGCCTGCGGTAGAGGATGAACGGACCGTCCTCGACTCCCACGAAGACGCGGGCCAGGCGCTCCGCAAGATAGTCGGACGTCCGACGGTCCCGGAGCAGGCGCGCCGTCCATTCGCCGATTCCATCGTCGGCGGGCAGCGATTCGAACCAGCGGATCTCCTCCAGCGACGGGACCGTTCCGACCAGCGCGAGCGAGAGCCGGCGCGCCACCGCCAGGTCGGGTGCGGGCGCGACGGGTTCCACGTTTTTGCCGCGCCAATCGGACGCGAATTCGCGATCGATCCAACCAGCCACTTCCCGGATCGACGCGGCGTCCGTCGTGGCAATTGACGGCGACGCACCGCGTGACCCCTCGCGATGCCGCGGCCATCGGCCTGCCATCCACACGGCGACGCCGAGGATGCACGAGGCGAAGATCGCGTTGCGGGCCCACGTTTTCACGGTTTCGATGTCCGTCACCGGCCTCCCGCGATCCGTCCGCGGGATTTGCCGAAACAATCGGTACCAGACTCCGGTGATCAAGAGTGTCCGCAATGCCGAAATGTTTCGGCGGACTCGTCCACGACATGAACGAAGCCATCGCCATCCAACCCGCGACGAATCCGGCCGAGGGTGATGCCGCGCCCGGTTCGGGGCCCGACCCCGCGTCCGGCGTGGCGCGAATGCCGTGGCCGCGCCGATGGGGCGGCGCCATCGCGTCCGCGTTCGATTGGGTCTTCGGCCTCGTCTCGATCGTGGCAGGGCTCTCGTTGCTCTCGGTGATCCCGGTCCTGAATCTGCTGAGCCTTGGATATCTCCTGGCGGCAAGCGGACGGGTCGCCGCGTCGGGCCGGCTCCGCGATGGCTTCGTGGGAATCCGCAAGGCGTCGTTGGCCGGAAGCGTGCTCGCGGGCACCTGGCTGGCATCGCTGCCGTTGCGATGGATCGCCGGCATGGCTGGGGACGCAGATCTCGTCGCACCGGGCGGACGCACCGCGCGGGGTTGGCACACCGCGGTCCTGGTGATGGGCGTCCTGACCGTGCTCCACGTGGCGTGGGCAGCGCTGCGCGGCGGCCGGTTGCGGCACTTCGCGTGGCCCGCGCCGGTGCGTTTCCTTCGCTGGATTCGGACCCCCGGGAAATTCCCCCGCGCGCGCGACGCCGTGTCGGACTACGCGCTCTCGCTGCACCTTCCCCGTTATTTCTGGCTCGGGCTGCGCGGCTTCGTGGGAACGTTGCTCTGGCTGCTGCCGCCGGCGGCGCTGTGGATCGCCGCGGGACGCATCGCTCCCAACCACGGCGGCGGATGGCTGACGCTGCTCGGGGGTCTCGTTTTGTTGTTCGTCGCCATGCACCTCCCGTTCCTCCAGTCCCATTTCGCCGTCGAGGACCGGTTCGGCGCGCTGTTCGAAGTCCGAGCGGTGCGCCGGATGTTCGCCCGGGCGCCGATCGCATTCTGGATCGCGCTGCTGGCCACCCTGCTCTTCGCGTTGCCGCTGTACCTCCTGCGGATCGAGTTGCCTCCGCGCGACATCGCGTGGCTGCCGAGCGTGTTGTTCGTCGCCTTCATCTTTCCGGCACGGCTATTGGTCGGTTGGGCGGTGTCGCGCGCGCGCCGACGCGGGGCGCCGCGCCACGGTTTCTTCCGTTGGTCGGGCCGCCTCGCGATCGTCCCGGTGGTGTTGGTCTACGTGTTGGTGGTCTACCTCACGCAATACTTGTCGTGGGAAGGAACGCGCAGCCTGCTGGAACAACACGCGTTCATGGTTCCCGCGCCGCTGACGAGTCTTTGACGCGCTCCCGCGCGAGGGTTCCAAATCCTGTAGACCAACCGCGCCCAGGTTTTTGGACAGGATTTACAGGATGAACAGGATTGTGAGCCGACTGGCCGTAGCAATTGCAAGAAGGCCAATCCGGTAAATCCTGCAAATCCTGTCAAAACTCCCCGGTTGCTTCGCTCTTTGGTCCCAATTCCCCGGCTCCCGTCGGATGCACCGCAACTGGCTGGGCAGGACATCTACCCGCAGTGCTTCCCCATCCGCACGACCGGCAATCGCAATCCACCGGGCAGCCCGACCTCGTATCGTTCGAGCACCGCGTACCCGCACGCGGCATACAACGGTTCCCCCGCGAGCGTCGCGACGAGTTCGATCCGCCGGAATCCGGCGCCCGGAATCGCCCGCTCGCACGCCGCGAGGATCGCGCGCCCGATCCCGCGCCGTGCCCAATCCGGATGAACGAAAAACGCCCGCACCCGCGCCGGCTCGCTCCCCGGATCCAACGCCTCCGCCGTCGCACCTCCCACACCGCCGCCGCCATACAGCGCGCGTCGCCGACTCCACCCGCCGCATCCCACGATCCTCCCATCCGCCTCCGCCACGCAATAAGTCCCGTCCGCGATCAACTGCCGGTCCACGCCGAACACCGGCCCCAGCGCGCCTTCCATTTGCGCCTCGGTATAATATCCCGACTGCAATCCGCGCACGGATGCCGGGATCAATTCGGCGATCGCCCGCACGTCCGCGTCCGTCGCCAACCGCAGCCGCCACGCACTTCCCGGCACCTCGTGCTCACGCGACGGCATCCGCGGCCTTCCCCTCGCCCTCGTTTCTCCGCCGGTGCACGACGTGGTAAAGCACCGGCACCGCGACGCGACTGATCGCCAGCGACGCGATTTCCCCCGCCATCAGCGAGATCGCCAATCCCTGGAATATCGGGTCGGAAAGCATCACCGACGCCCCGATCACCACCGCCAGCGCCGTCAGCAGCATCGGCCGGAACCGCACCGCGCCCGCGTCCACCACCGCGTCCGACATCGACATGCCTTCCGCGATCCGTTGCTCGATGAAATCCACGAGGATGATGCTGTTGCGCACCACGATCCCCGCGCCCGCCATGAAGCCGATCATCGACGTCGCCGTGAAGAACGCGCCCATCGCGCCGTGCGCGGGAAGGATCCCGACCAACGAGAACGGGATCGCGACCATCACCACCAGCGGCGTCAGGAACGAGCGGAACCAACCGACCATCAGCACGTAGATCAACACCAGCACCGCCGCGAACGCGATCCCGAGATCGCGGAACACCTCGATCGTCACGTGCCATTCGCCGTCCCATTTCATCGACGGCGTCGCGTCGGACTCCGGCTGCGACGCGTTGAGCACGCGCAGGCCGACCGACGACGCGGCGCCCGGGACCGCGGGGATTTCCATGCGGCGCAATTCGTCGTTCATCGCGGCGATCGCGTACACCGGGCTCTCCACCGCGCCCGCGACGTCGCCGATCACGTACGTCACCGGCATCAGGTTTTTCCGGTGCCGACTGCGATCCACCGTTCCCTCTTCCATGCGCGCCAATTCGCGCAACGGCACCGCGCGCGAACCCGGCGCGTCCGAACGCACGCGCAGCGACAGCAGGTCGCCGGGATTTCCACGAAGCCGCCGTGGCACTTCCATCACCATCTCGACGTCTTCCAACGCGCCCGTCCCGTGCAGCACGTCCGCGGTCTCCGATCCCATCGCGATCCGCAGCGCGCGGTTCGCGGACTCGACGCTCACGCCGTGCAGCGCGGCCTTCGCGGCATCGACCACGATCCGCGCCCGCGGCTGCTCGTCCTCGACGTACCAGTCCACGTCCACCACGCCCCGCGCCGCGCGGAACACGTCGCGCACGCGCGTCGCCAACCGGTGCCGCGTCGCGTCGTCGGGCGCGTAGACCTCGGCGACGAGCGTCTGCAACACCGGCGGGCCGGGCGGCACCTCGACCACGGCGAGCCGCGCGTTGTATCGCGCCGCGATCGCCGCCAGCGCGGGACGGACGCGCCGCGCGATCTCGTGGCTCTGCGCGCGGCGCGCGTCCTTCGGCACGAGGTTCACCTGCACGTCGGCCACCGACGCGCCGCGCCGGAGGAAATAGTGCCGGACCAATCCGTTGAACCCGAATGGCGCCGCCGTCCCCGCGTAGATCTGGTAATCGCGGACCTCGGGCACCTTCGCGAGTTCCGATCCCAACGCGCGCGCCGCCGCCGCGGTGCGTTCCAGCGAGCTGTCTTCCGGCATGTTCAGCACCAACTGGAACTCCGCCTTGTTGTCGAACGGCAGCATCTTGACCTTCACCCAACCCACGCCGACGCCCGCAAACGCAAGCAACAGCAGCGCCGTCACGCCCACGCCGAAGAGCCAGCGCCACCGCGCGTGCCCGAGCAAACCCGCCATCCAACGCCGGTACAGGCGCGTCGCCAGGTCCTCGCGCCTCGGCGCGGCATGCGCGGCCGCCGTCCCCGCCCGCGACGCGCGGCCTAGGATTCTCACCGCGGCCCACGGCGTCACGACGAACGCCACGAGCAGCGACCAGAACATCGCCGCGCCCGCGCCCACCGGGATCGGACGCATGTAAGGCCCCATCAACCCGCCCACGAATCCCATCGGCAACACCGCCGCGATCACCGCGAACGTCGCGAGGATCGTCGGGTTCCCGACCTCGGCGACGGCTTCGACGGCCACCGCCGACGCGGCTCGACCGCGGTTCGATGCCATCCGCAGGTGGCGCACCACGTTCTCGACCACGACGATCGCGTCGTCCACCAGGATGCCGATGCTGAAGATCAGCGCGAAGAGCGTGATGCGGTTCAGCGTGAAACCCGCCAGCAGGAACACCAGCAACGTGAGCCCCAGCGTCGCGGGGATCGCGATGCCCACCACGCCCGCCTCGCGCCATCCCAACGCGAGCCAGACCAGCAGCGCCACGCCCGCCACCGCGATGCCCATGTGCGCGAGCAGTTCGTCGGATTTGTCCGCGGCGGTGCGCCCGTAGTCACGCGTCACCGTCACCGACACGCCCGCGGGAATCAGCGTCCCGCGCAATGCCTCCACGCGGCGCATCACGGCGGTGGACACCGTGATCGCGTTCGCGCCCGGGCGCTTCGCGATCGCCAGCGTCACCGCGGGCTCGACCGCACCGCCGCCGCCCGCCGGACCGGACGCGTGCATCACGTATTGCGACGGCTCCTCGGCACCGTCACGCACTTCCGCCACGTCCCCAATCCGCACGGCGCCCGCGCCCGGAGCCCCCACCACGACCGCGCGCACCGCGTCCGCGTCCCCAAGGAATCCGCCGCCGTCCACCGTCCACGAACGATCCGCCACCGCCATCGTCCCCACGCGCCCGCGTTGGTTCGCCGCGCGCAACGCCGCTTCCACATCCACCGGCCCGAGATCGCGCGCCGCCAACCGCGCGGGATCGAGCTCGATCCGGACCTGCCGTCGCGCGCCTCCAATGAGCGTCGTCTCCGCCACGTCGGGCACCTGCCTCGCGACGCCCTCGAGTTCCTTCGCCAATCGTCGCAACTGAACCCAATCGGCCCCGCCGCCGTGCAGCGTCAGCGCGAGGATCGGGACGTCGTCGATGGAACGCGGGTTGATCGACGGGAACGGGATGTGCGGCGCCACGCGCGCGAGGTTCGAGCGGAGTTTCTCGGCGACGCGCAGGAGGCTGGCGTCGGGATCCGACCCGACCTTGAACCGCACGATCACCATCGACTCCTCCTCGCGCGAGGTGGAATAGACGTACTCGACGCCCGGCAACTCGCGGACCAATCCCTCGATCGGCCGCGTGGCGCGGTCCTCGACCTCGCGCGCCGATCCGCCGGGCAAGGCGACGCGCACGTCGATCATCGGCACGTGGATCTGCGGTTCTTCCTCGCGGGGCACGAGCACGATCGCCGCGATACCGAGCAGCAGCGCGACGACGACGAACAACGGCGTCAGCTTCGAATCGACGAATGCCGCCGCAAGCCAACCGGCGGGCCCGCGACGCGCGATCGCCGGGGCATCGGCCTTGTCCGCGTTCATCGACGAACCTCGACGCGTTGGCCGTCCACGAGCAACGCCGAGCCGTCGGTGACGACGCTCTCGCCGGGCGTGACGCCCGACGACAGTTCCACCATGCCTCCCGAGGCACGTCCCACCCGCACCCAGCGCAGTCCCGCGCGGCCGTCGGCGACGACGAACACCATTTCCATCTGGCCGCGACGCACCAACGCGGACGCGGGAACATGCGGCGACTTGGATTCGCCGAGCGGGATTGACGCGACCCCGAACGCGCCCGGACGAATCGACGGCGACGACGGAAGATCGAGCTTCACCAAGTGCGTGCGCGTCGCGGGATCGGCGACCGGATCGACCTCGCCGACGACGGCGTCGAACGAATCCTCCGTCGTTCCCAACCGCACGGCGACGCGCGTGCCGACCGCGAGGCGCGCGACCAGGGATTCGGGCACGTTGATCTCGAGCCGGAGTTCGGTGAGTTGCTCGATGTCGACGATCGCGCGGCCGGGAGCGGCCTGGTCGCCGGCGTCGAGCCACTTGCGCGTCACCACGCCGGCGAACGGCGCGACCACGCGCGCGTGGCCGAGCGCCGTCTCCGCCTCGGCCACCGCGGCATCGGCGACCGCACGCCGCTCGCGCGCGGCGTCGAGTTCTGAAGGCGGCGCGGCGCCCTCCCCGGAGAGGCGTTCCAACCGGACGAGATCGGCCACAGCGCGGTCGCGTTGCGCCGACGCCTTTTCGCGTCGCGCGCGAAGGTCCCGCGCGTCGAGCAACGCCACCACGTCGCCCGCCGAGACCCGCGTCCCGGTCGTCACGGCGAGCGATTCGATCCGCGCGACCACGCGGGATTCGACCGACGCGCGGTGCCGCGCGTGGACGGTGCCCATGACGGTTTCCGATGGGACCGGCCCGCGCGGCGCGACGGGCTCGACGCGGACGGACGCGACGGGCGGTTCGGCCGCGGGGAAGGCGGCGACCGGTTCGCGCCGGCATCCGGCCGCGAGCAGCGACCCGAGGCACGCGACGGCGAGCGCGCGGGGAATCCGCGGGAGGAAGTCGGGCACGTGGCGAAGGGGCACTCCCGCGTCAGGAGGCCGGGGTTTCGCCGACGCCACAGCACCCGCCGCCGACGCCGAGACGGCGCAGGACCATTTCGGCCGGGCAAAAGCCGGTGAAGGCGGACTGGACGAGGTTCAGCCCGACGAACGCGCACAGGAGGATCCAGTTCGGGTGGACCCAGTGCGCGAGCGCCGCGCCGGCGAGCACCATGCTCCCGGCCAACACGCGGATGATCGATTCCATTTTCATGATGTTGCGATCTATGCCTATACACTCATATCTGCTGGACGCAACGCCGGATTCGCGCTTTCTTCCGGGCGGCATGCAGCATCCCGCGTCCCCGCTCGGGCCCGAGGCCCTCGAGCTCGTCGCCGCCCGTTTCCGGGTGCTCGGCGAGTCGAGCCGCCTCCGCCTGCTCCAGATCCTCCGTGCCGGCGAACGCAACGTCTCCTCCCTCGTCGCCGCCTCCGGCCTCGCCCAGGCCAACGCGTCGCGCCACCTCCAGACCCTCGCCGACGCCGGCATCGTCGGCCGCCGCCGCGACGGGCAATCGGTCGTCTATTACGTCGCCGACCCCGCCATCTTCGAACTCTGCGAGCACGTCTGCGGCAGCGTCCGCCGCCGCATCGACGCCCATTCGCGCGCGTTCGCCGGCGCCGCCCGCCCGCCCGCCCGCGCGTCCCGCGGGAAAGCCCGCAAGCCCGCCGCGCCCCGCGGCGGTTGAGTTCCGCTTTCCCCCGACCCACGGCTCCGCGCCGCCCGCAAAAAGAAAAGCCCCGCTCCACTCGCGTGGAACGGGGCTCTGCACGACGCGGATTTCGATCCGCGCCGCATGCGTTCATCGCGCGGCCATCATTGGCGCAGGCGATAGAACTTCGCGGCACCGGTCGCCGGGATGTCGATCCCGGACGCGGCGCCCCCGACGTCCGAGTAGCCGGACGCGTACGAATCCGACTGCTGCAACACGCCGCCGGTCCATGTCAGCTTCAGGCCGTCCGCGGAGCGCGCGAACGACAGGTTGGACACGGTCGGCGGAACCGCCGCGTTGTAATGCGCCTGCGCCTGCGCCGCGGAGAGGCCCTTGCCATAGACCGCGACCTCGTCGATGCCGCCGGCGAAGTTGTCGGCCCAACCGCTGCCGGTAGAACCCACCGCCCAATCGCCGTCCGACACTCCCACCGCGCCCACGGCGTCGGCCGCCGACGCGATCTGGACGCCGTTGCGGTAGAGACGCCACGTCGTGCCGTCGTACGTGCCGAGCAGGTGCACCCACTTCCCGGCGCCGAGATCCGTGCCGACCGACGCGCGGGCCCCGTGGAAATCGGCGCCCTTCCACGTGCCGACCACGTATTCGGTGCCCCCGTCGATACGGAGGGCAACCTCGTTGGTGCTGAGCAACGAACCCGCGAGCGTGATGCCCGTGGCCGCGGCGTCGAAGTCCGTCGGGATCGCCGGCCCATGGCTGACGATGCGCGAGACGGCGTTCTGGGTTGCGTCGGGATTGATCCACGCCTCGAGCGTGATGTTGCCGGCGATGTTCAGGCCCGCCGGATTGTTGATGGCGACCCAATTCCGGGCACCGATCTGGATGGCGGGGTTCGGCGCGCCGAACGCGGCGCCGGTGGGGCCGGAGCCATCGATCACGCCGGCGACGACGCTGCCGTCCGCCGCGGCGCCCAGCGTGCCGGCATTGGCAACGGGCGCCACCGCGGTCTCGTTGAAGCGGTAGTAGCTCGCGGGGAGCCCGACGCGCTCGGGTCCGGTGAATCCGGCCGTGTACACCAACGTGTCATAGGCAACGGGCGGATTGGCCTTGGTGCCGGCGTCGTAGTGCGCTTTCACCTGTTCCGCGGTCAGCACGTAGTTGTTGTAGATGGCCAACTCGTCGACGCCGCCCTCGTAGGGATTGTTGCCGAAAGTCGAAGCCTTGTTGTACGCGCCGATGGCGAGGTCGGCCGGAGTCTGATCCTGCCCGTCCTCGGGCGTCTCGCGATTCGCCGAGTAAAGGATGTTCTCGTTCTGCACCACCTGCACGCCGTCGATATAGCCGGTGAGCTTGCCAAGCCATTGGTCATTGCCGTTGCTCCCCACGTCGCCGTTCTGGGTCGTCGGCTCCCAGGTGACGACGAGGTGCTGCCAGCGTCCGACCGTGTAGTCGGTGTCGGTCAGGATGTCCTGCCCGCCGTTGCCGGAGCCCGAGTACATGCGGAAGTTCCAGCCGTGTCC
>JANYDN010000283.1 GCA_025363585.1 Verrucomicrobiota bacterium
AGCGCGAGCGCCTCGGGCTCGAAGGGTTTGGCCAGGTAATCGATCGCGCCGAGTTGGATGGCCTCGACCGCGCCGCGGATCCCGCCGTCGGAGGTCATGACCACGACGCCGGCATGGTTGCCGAACGCGCGCTCGCGCAACAGGTCGGTGCCCAGGCCGTCGGGGAGATTGACGTCGAGCAAGACGAAATCGAATCCGAGCTCGTTCGCGACCTGGCGGGCGGAGCGGAGACTGTCGGCGCCGCAGGTCTCGGCACCGAGCCGATCCAGCGTCGCGATCAGATGACGGCGGAGCAGGGGCTCGTCGTCGACGACCAGCACGTTGAGACCGGCTAGCGGGGCATTGGCCATGTGCGGGGAGGTTGGAGGCGAACCGCCACCGGGATGAAGCGGGAAATGCAGTAGCGTATCCAAGCAGTAGCGGCCGAGGAATCATCTCACGCCAAGCCGGGCCAAGGCCATCCAAGGGGGCAACGACCGCCGGCGTGCCATTTCACCGAACGTGGGATCCGATGTCTAGTTCCCGACACACGTTCCCGCCTTCTTGGCCAGCCTTGGTCCCACTTGAGGGGCCTCGGGGTCAGGCCTCACTTTTGAAACCGACGTGACGGGGCACGGGGGCAGGTGTCGCGCAGTGTCAAAAGTGAGGCCTGACCCCGGCCTTGACGCAACGGCCACCGCGCGAAGCGCCTTCGGAGTGCGGCGGGAAGTCGGACGCCACGCCGCTTTCCTCGCACCATCACAACCCCGGGAACGCCTCTTTCCGCGCGTAGAGCCTATAGTGCCCCACCCGACCGTTGCCCTGGTCCCGACGCGGCAGATACCTCAGTCCCGACACTTCCCATTCCGATCCCAAATCCACCACCAGATGATGCGGGTGCGCTGCTTTGGGCCCGTCCCAGCGCGTGTGCCAGAAGGTTTCCTCGCGGCCGTCAAACGCGCGGTCGGCCCCGCCGTCTTCCGCCTCCACTTCCTCGCTGTCCGCGTACACCACCTTCCATCCCGCCCGCGGGATCTCGTTGCCTTGCCGGTCCAGAAACCGCAGCTCCGCGCAGGTCGCGTAATCATCGCGTCCCTGCGAATCCAACGCTTCCAGACACAGGTGACGCGCCCGCACCGGCTCGAACCGCGCTTCCTGCCATCCAAGTCCGAATCCGAATTCCCCCGCGTGGACCGGTTGGATTCCTTCCAACGCCAGCCGTTGCCCCTCGCGACGGTGCACGCGTCCCGCCGACGCCAGCGCCACGTCGTTCAATATCGGGTCCGGCAACCCCGAGATCTCCGGCTTGTCCACCCCAAGCAGGTCCAGCACCACGATCTCGTTGCCCGTCCGACGCAACCACGCGCCCGGCACGTACAACGTCTGTTGCGGACCCACGTTCCAATACCGTCCCAGGTTCTGTCCGTTCACCCAGACCATTCCCTTGTTCCAACCGCGCAGGTCCAGAAACGTGTCGCCCTCGGACGCCACGTCGAAGCGACCCCGGTAAAACCGCGGGCCCTTCCCCTGCGGCACGCCCTTCGCGAATCGCAGCGTCTTCACCCATTCCGATGTCAATGGCGCCGCGAACATCTCCCAGTCCAGAAGCTCGTGGTTCAACACTCCCTCGCCCACTTCCACCCGTTCGGTGATCCCCTTGTGCTCGCCGAGTTGGTTCCCGTAATTCACGTGACCCATCGCTTCCACCACGAGGTCCAAGGTCACGTCCGCGGTCCGTTCCGGAAGCCACAGGGCCGTCTGTCGCCGCGTGCGGTCCAACGTGCCGATCACCGCGCCGTCGATCATCGCAACCAGAAAATCACGGGGCTCGTGGACCTGCATCTCGACCGCCGGGCCCCGCGGAAGTCGTGTTCGATAGACCACGATTCCCTGTCCTTGGCCCAAGGATTCCATGGAACGCGGCCGACGTCCCGTCGTCGCCACGTGCACGGTGTCCGCCAGCGCCACCGATTCCCCCAGCCTTACCGCCGGGATCGCGACCGAGGCCGGCGACTGCGGGATCGGCGGCAGCGTTCGGCCCGGCGGGAGCTGGCGCCCAAGAATGGCCCGCAGCGCGTGATACTTCGCCGTCGGCCGACCCGCCTCGTCGATGGGCGCCGAGTAATCGTAGCTGGTCGGGTCCGGACGAAACGGCTCGCCGTTGGCCCCGGCGAGGAACCCGAAGCTCGTCCCGCCATGCACCATGTATAAGTTGAACGACGCCCCGAGTTCCACCACGCGGGAGACAGAGTTCGAGAGCACGTTCAGCCCCATGCCGTCGTTGTGGCGGCGTCCCCAGGTGTCGAACCATCCGGTATAAAGCTCGCTGCACCACAGCGGCCCGTTGGGTTGGACCCCGCGCAACAGGGCAAACTCGCGGTCCGGGTCCGTCCCGAAACCCACCCCGCGGATCAACCCGGGCACCCGCGACGGATGCAACGTCCAGCCCATCTCCGACGTATAAAGGGGCACCGTGATCCCGGACTCCCGGAGCGTCGATACGAGCCCGTTGATATAGGCGTCGTCGCTCCCGTAGCCATCGAACTCGTTCTCGACCTGGACCAGCACCACCGGGCCGCCCTTGTCCGATTGCAACGGCGCCACCTGTCCCGCGACGGCCTGCATCCAGCGTTTGGCGGGCGTCAGGAACTTTGGATCGCTGGAGCGCGGCCGCACGGCGCGGTCCCGGAACAACCACCACGGCAG
>JANYDN010000036.1 GCA_025363585.1 Verrucomicrobiota bacterium
GTATCCGAGCGTCAGACCGTCGTGGGCCGTGCCGAGACGCAGGTCCAATCCCGGCACCGTGGTCTGCACTTGGTCGCCGCCGATGGACGTCCGGGAATAACCCAGCGACAGCGAACGCTTTCCGAGGGGAATGCTGCACCCCGCCGAAACCACCGCGGCCAGTCCCATCGCCAAGACTCGTCCCGACCTCCCGGACGGGAAGGAACGAAAATGGCGATGCTGGTTCCGGGACATGGATATAAGTCTGGGGGGACGTGCTGCGGTTGGGTCGCTCGAGTGGTTCACTGGTTGGGTCACACGATGACTAATGTCAATGGCTTTCCCGGGTCGCAGGATGTGCCGCCCGACGTCGCCCGCCCCGATCCCGTTTGGACGGGTGAAACTTTCCCGCGGCACCGCGTGTGATTGCGTCGCCATGAAGAACCTAACGAGCATCGCGCGGGCTGCATTGCTCTCCGCGCTCATTCCCATCTCCCCGCTGCTTGCCGACACCCCGTCGGGGCAGGTCGAGTTCGGAACCTTCGAACCGTCGAAATCCCGCGGCGGCGCCGAATTCGTCGAGATCAACCTCAAGGGGCCCTTGCTCGAGATGGCCACGAAATTCGCGGGCAAGCAGGACCCCGAGCTCACCAAGCTCGTCGAGTCCCTCAAGTGCGTCCGCGTCAACGTCGTCGGCCTCGGCGACGACAACCGCTCCGACGTCCGGAAACGCCTCGGCGAAATCCGCGCCCAACTCGACTCGGGTGGCTGGGACAAGATCGTCAACGTCCAGGACAAGGGCGACAACGTCACCGTCCATGTGAAGACCCGCGGCAAGGAAGCCGTGGAGGGAATCGTGGTCCTCGTCGAGGATCACGGGAAGGAAGCGGTGCTGGTCAACGTGGTCGGCGACGTGAAGCCCGAGCAGCTCGAGAAACTCGCCACCCGCCTCGGCATCGAGCCGCTCCGGCAGGCCGCCGAGTCGATCTCGAAGGAGAAGAAGTGAAGTGAACCGGAGCAAGGACATCGCGGAATCAAATCCGCGTTCCAAGCCCTTTGGCTGGCCGACGCTCCTCTTGGCCAGCTTCCTCGCTTGGTTCGTCTTCGTCCTGTCGGGCTGCAGGGACCGCGCGGCCGCCGGACCCAATGCCGGGGACGCCGCGGATTCGCTCCATGACGCCGTGGCCGCGGCCACTCCCGGCGCGTGGCACGACGAACTCCATCTCGGCCTGGGCACGCCGGGATTCATCGCCGCCCGTCAGGGCCTTCGTCTCGCGCGGGTCGACGACCGGGTGCGGGACGCGCTCCGCGCCGCGCGGGAAGCCACCGTCCACATCGCTCGGCGTGCGGGCCAAAAGCCCGCTAGGGCCGGGGAATCGGCGGCGGTGCTCGAGGAAGCCACGCGGCGCATGCGCGAGACCGGATGGGAACGCGCCGTGACGGTGGCGTCCGACGACTCGTTGGTCGTCGTGTTCGCGCCCGCGGTATGGCCGGAAGGCCCGGACATCGCCTGCTCGGTGTTGGTGCAGGACCCCGAGCAGATGGTGATCGTGGCGGCGGTGGTGGATCGGAATCGGGTGGGGCAGTTGGCGGAGCAATTGCGGTTGTCGGGGGGAAACCCGGCGCTGGGGCACTGACGATTCGCGCAATAAGACGGCGTCGTGGCAGACGTCGAAGACGGCGGACAGAGGTGGAAACTGCCCCCCCGCGCGAAGCGCTTTTGGAGTGCGGTGGGAAGGAGCGTCAGCGACGCCACACCGCTTTGAGGCGGGAAGCAGCCGTGGCGAGGAAAGCGGTGTGGCGCCATCCGATGGCTTCCCACCGCACTCCAAAAGCGCTACGCTAGGATTCCGGTCACCAGTTCGCCATGGACGTCGGTGAGGCGGAAATCACGGCCCTGGAACCGGTACGTCAGGCGTTCGTGGTCCAGTCCCATCAGGTGCAGGATCGTCGCCTGCAAATCGTGAACGTGCACCGAATCGCGGACCACGTTCATGCCGAGATCGTCGGTCTCGCCATACGTCAATCCGGGCCGCACACCGCCTCCCGCCATCCACAGCGTGAACGCGTACGGATGATGGTCGCGTCCCCAATTCGGGCGGTCCTCGAAGCTTCCCTGGATGAACGGCGTCCGGCCGAACTCGCCGCCCCACACCACCAGCGTGTCGTCGAGCAGGCCGCGTTGTTTCAGGTCGACAACGAGCGCCGCGGACGCGCGGTCGGTGTCGCGGCACTGGTTGTACAGTTCGGTCGTGATGCTCCGGTGTTGGTCCCAACCGGCATGCATCAATTGGACGCACCGCACGCCGCGCTCGATGAGCCGGCGCGCCATCAGGCAGTTGTACGCGAATGTCCCCGGCTGTTTCGCATCGGGTCCGTAGAGCTCGAACACCGACTTCGGCTCGCGAGAGAGATCGGTGAGTTCCGGCACGCTGGATTGCATCTGGAACGCCATCTCGTACTGCGCGATCCGCGTCGCGACCTCGGGATCGCCGCATTCCGCGCGCTTGATCTCGTTGAGCCGCGCGAGGTCGTCGAGTTGTTCGCGCCGTGTCGCGCGGCCAACGCCCGCTGGATTTTCCAGGTACAACACGGGCTCGGCGCTCCCCCGGAACTTCACGCCCTGGAATCGCGACGGAAGGAATCCCGAGCCCCAGTAGAAATCGTAGAAGATCTGGCCGCAGGTGGTGTCCCGCGTGACCGAGGTCAACGCGACGAACGCGGGCAGGCTCTCGGCCTCGCTGCCCAGCCCGTACGCGAGCCATGCGCCGAGCGTCGGCCGACCCGGGATCTGCGATCCGCTCAGGAGCAGCGAGATGGCCGGCGCGTGGTTCACGGCGTCGGTGTGCATGCCCTTCACGAAGCACAGCTCGTCCGCGATCTGCGCGGTGTGCGGCATCAGGCGGCTCACCCACGCGCCCGACTGGCCGTGGCGTTGGAACGGTTCCATCGGGCCCAAAAGTTTTTTCCCGTCGGCCTTGCCCGTCATCGTGCTGAACCGGCGCCCGGCGATGTATTCGTCCGGCACCGGCTGGCCATGGCGTTTCGCGAGCTCCGGCTTGTAGTCGAACAGGTCGACGTGCGTCGGCGCGCCGTTCTGGAAGAGATAGATCACGCGCTTGGCGCGCGGCGCGAAGTGCGTGTGTCCCCAACCCGGTCCGGAAGGATTTCCCGAGGCGCGCGCGTCCCGCGTCAGCATCCCGGCCAACGCGGCGCTCCCGATGCCCATCGCGCCGCGGCCGAGGAACGCGCGGCGGGTCAGCAAACGATCATGGTCGGTGAGTGGGTTCATCGGCGTCATTCCTTGGTGATGGCCTCGTCGAGGTTGAGCACGGTGCCCGCGACCAGCGTCCACGCCGCGAGCTCGATCGGATCGCATCCGTCGGGACGCGGCGATTCGCCCACGCCCAGCAAACGGTCGGCTTCCTTTGGATCCAACGCCAGACGGGCGCGATGCCGTGCGACGCCCGCGGAAAGGATCTCGCGTTCGTCCGCTTTCGCGCGACGCCCGAGCACGCGTCGGCACATCGCGTCGATGCGTCCCGTCGTGTCCTTCGATTCCTTCAGCGCGTGGGTCGCGAGGGCACGCGCGGCCTCGACGTTCCCGGTGTCGTTGAGCAGGAGCAGCGCCTGCAACGGCGTGTCCGTGCGCGCGGTTCGGACGGTGCAGTACTGGCGGTTGGCCGCGTCGAAGAACATCGTGGGTCCGACGATGCGCCGCCAAAACACGTACAGGCTGCGGCGGTACAGCGCCGCGCCGTGATCGGACTGGTATTGCTTGGCGCCGAACGTCGCTTCCTCCCACACGCCCGTCGGTTGGTACGGCTTCACCGGCGGACCGCCGACGGGTCCGGTCAGCAGTCCCGCGGCCTGAAGGGCGCAGTCGCGGATCATCCACGACGGCATGCGATGCCGCGGACCCCGCGCGAGCAGGCGGTTCTCCGGATCACGTTCCAGCAACGCCGGCGTGACCCGCGACGATTGCCGGTAGGTGGCGCTCGTCGCGATCAATCGGTGCAGGCCCTTCGTGTCCCAACCGCCGCGTTGGTACTCGGTCCCGAGCCAATCCAGCAGCGCGGGATGCGAAGGCGGTTCGCCCTTGGTGCCGAAATCCTCGGACGTCTTCACGATGCCGGTGCCGAAGAACATTTGCCACGCGCGGTTCACGGCGACGCGCGACGCGAGCGGGTTTGCGGGCGACGTGAGCCAGCGGGCGAGGTCGAGGCGGTTCGCGGCGTTGCCCTCGCGCGGCGACGACGCCGGGTCGACCAGACTCGCGGGCATGGATGCGTCGACTTTTCCTGCCGTGCGGTTGTAGGCGCCCTTGACCAACTGGAACGTCTCGCGCGGCTTCGCGACGTCCTCCATCACCATCACCCGGGGCACCGAACGCTCCAGCGCCACGCGTTGGTCGACCGCGGTTTTCAACGCGCCGAGCGCCCGGGCGTACGCGTCGTTTTTGCCGCGCCAATGGGCCTCGAGTCGACCGAGCGCATCGCCGCCACGTCGCGCCGGATCGACGCCGAGGTCGCGGCGGAGTTCATCGGACAACGGCTTGGCGGCCTCGGATTCGCCCGCGGCTTTTCCGTCGGGCCGCGGGAACAACTCCCGCTCCAAGACCGCGACCAACGCCGCGTCAGACTTCGCAGTGGACCCGAGTTCCCCGCGGCGCCGGACTTGGTCGTCGGAAGGAACTTCCAGAGCCGGCTTCGACTGCGGGTCGCCGCCGCTGCCGTCGACGATCGTGCGGTCGAAGAAGGCGACCAACCCGTAGTAATCGCGCGTCGTGAACGGGTCGAACTTGTGGTCGTGGCAACGCGTGCAGTTGAACGTCGCGCCGAGCCAAACCGTCGCCGTGGTCTCCGCCTGGTCGAAGAGATAGTCGATGCGGTTCTCCTCGGGGATGCGGCCGCCCTCGCCGTTGATCATGTGGTTGCGGCAAAACCCGGTGGCCAACTTTTGCTCGCGCGTCGCGTCCGGGACGAGATCGCCGGCGAGTTGCCATTCGGTGAAGGCGTCGAACGGAAGATCGCGGTTCATCGCGCCGACGACCCAGTCGCGCCAGGGCCACATCGTGCGTTCGCCGTCGCCTTGGTATCCGTTGGAATCCGCGTAGCGCGCGGCCTCGAGCCAATCCCACGCCATGCGCTCGCCGTACCGCGGCGAGGCGAGCAGTCGATCGACGGCGCGCTCGTAGGCGGCGGGCGCGGGATCCGCGAGGAACGCATCGACATCGGCGGGCGGCGGCGGGAGTCCCGTGAGGTCGAGCGTCACGCGCCGCAACAACGTGGCTCGGTCGGCTTCCGGCGAAGGCGCGAGTCCTTCGGTCTCGAGGCGTTGAAGGACGAAA
>JANYDN010000301.1 GCA_025363585.1 Verrucomicrobiota bacterium
TACCGCAGGCGGGGACGCCCGCGCTACACGGGATGCGGAAGCCGCGCGCCAACCGCCCATACACGAAAAAAGGCGCACCCCGGGGGGTGCGCCGTGATTGGGACGAAGACGTCCGGAACCGACTATTCGTTGTCCTTGATCTTCTCCTCGGCCGCGGCAAACGCGTGCTCGAGCGCGACGAGGTCCTCGCCGGGCTTGAGCTGGTCGAGCATCTTCTGCTCTTCCTTGAGCTGCTCCGCCGTGTAGTTCGCGGCCTTGATCGACAGACCGATGCGGCGCTCGCCACGGTCGATCTTGATCACGCGCGCGGTCACGTCCTGGCCGACCTTGAGCACGTTCTTGATCTTGTCCACGCGCTCCTCGCTGACCTGCGAGATGTGCACGAGGCCGTCGATGTCGTGCGGCAGGCCGATGAAGGCGCCGAAGCTCGCGAGCTTCGTGACCTTGCCGGCGACGAGATCACCGACCTTGAAGTGTTTGTCGATGTGTTCCCAGGGATCTTCCCCGAGCTGTTTCACGCCGAGGCTGATGCGCTGGTTGGCCTTGTCGACCTCGAGCACCACGGCATCCACGACGTCGCCCTTCTTCAGGACTTCGCTCGGATGGTTGATCTTGCGGGTCCAACTCATGTCGGACACGTGGATCATGCCGTCCAGGCCTTCCTCGAGCTCGAGGAACGCGCCGTAGCTGGTGAGGTTGCGGATCGGTCCCTTGACCATGGTCCCGGGCGGGTACTTCTCGTGGGCGACGTCCCACGGGTTGGTCTCGAGCTGGCGGATGCCGAGGCTGATCTTCTGCTCCTCGCGGTTGATGCCGAGGACGACGGCCTCGACTTCCTGGCCCTGCTTGAGGACATCGGCCGGCTTGGCGATGCGCTTGGTCCAGGAGAGTTCGGTGACGTGCACGAGGCCCTCGACGCCGGGCTCGACCTCGACGAACGCGCCGTAGGGAACGAGGTTGACGACCTTGCCCTTGACCTTGGTGCCGATGGGATACTTCTGCTCGATGTTGTCCCACGGGTTCGCCGACTTCTGCTTGAGACCGAGCGACACGCGCTCTTTCTCGCGGTTGACGTCGAGGACGACGACGTCGATTTCCTGGCCGACCTTGAGCAACTCGCCGGGATGGCTGAGGCGGCCCCAGGTCATGTCGGTGATGTGGAGCAGGCCGTCCAGACCGTTGAGGTCGATGAACGCGCCGAAGTCGGTGATGTTCTTGACGGTGCCCTTGCGGATGTCGCCGGGCATCATCTCGGAGAGGAGCGTGGAGCGGCGGGCATTGCGCTCGGCCTCGACCAACTCGCGGCGGCTGAGCACCACGTTCTGGCGGTCGGGGTTGAGCTTGACCACCTTGAACTCGTAGGAATTCCCGACGTAGATCTGGAGGTTCTTGGGCGGGACGACATCGACCTGCGACGCGGGACAGAAGGCCTCGACGCCGATGTGGATGATGAGCCCGCCCTTGACGACGGCCTTGACCTTGCCCTGGACGGTGCCGCCCTCGTTGCAAATGGTCTGGATGCGGTCCCAGTTCTGCTGGAACTCGGCCTTTTCCTTCGAGATGTGGATGTTGCCATCCTTGTCCTCGGGGCGCTCGATCAGGACGTCGATGACGTCGCCGAGCTTGACGGTACCGAAGCTCTCGAACTCCGAGGCGGAGACAACGCCTTCGGATTTGCCGCCGACGTCCACGAGGACTTCCTTCGGACGGACTTCGATGATGGTACCCTTGACGATCTGGCCGGCTTCGAACTGCCGGTTGTACTGTTTGAGCAGGTCTGCGAACGACTGTGACATGTGACGATGGCCTTCGGATCAAGCCGAAGGACGACAACGGAATCGGGAGGCTTGGTTTGGGACGTCGGAAAGAACGTCCCGGGCGAAGACTCCGGCCCCCACTTTGACCGACGTTGCAGTGGGCAACGGAGGTTGACGGCGAGGTTCTTGGTTAACGGTTTTTTCTCAGCCCTTGTTGGCCTTCGCATTCGCGGGGCCGGGCGCGTTGGACCCTAGGGACCGCCCGGGGGCAGACAAGCTCGATTTTTGGGCCGGAACATCCCGGCAAACCCAGACGGCCCCGCCAGACGCGACGCCCGGGACTTGCCCGGACTGACGACTTCGGCGGGACCCTTCATGGGAGCCGTTCGCGATGTGGTTCGTTGTCTTTGTTCCACCTCGCCAAGGCCGCGTCGCTACGGTCGAAAAACATTCTCTGAACTTTCATCCCTTCCACGTGCGCGTCACAAAACACGACGTTGATCTTGCCGGAATGCCGCTTTCGAATGCCCTCGTCCGCGAGATCCAGGGTGCCGCCCGGCAACGGTGGATAGGGAATGTCGCGCGCGATGCGGTCGAGGGTCGGTTGAAGCCGGCCACCCGCGCTTCCCTCCATCGCGTCCGCGATCGCGATCATGTCGGCGGGCGATTTCACTTCCGACGTTTTGGTCGGAAGCTTGGCCGGTTGAAGGGAAAAATTTCCTCCCAACCCCAGATACGACACCTCGCTCACGGGATGGCTCCCAAACAACATCAATCCAAGACCGTTGTATCCGTAACTCGGGGTGGGAACCAAAGCGCCCGGATAGTGGGCACGCGGATCGGACGGACACCGCAGCACGTTGTCCTTCGCGAACAGGGTGTCGGGTGTGCTGTGTCCGGCACCGTGCATCTGGGTGTTCAGTTGCACGTACCAAAAGTTCTGGTGCCAGAGATCCGTTGCCCAGAGTGGCGATTCCAATTCGGGAACCGTCCCCGACCCAACCGTCATCGGATACGCGTCGAAGTCGACGGCATATAGGTTCATCGCGAGGCCCTGTTGGCGGAGATTGCCCCGGCAACGGGTGGATCGCGCCGACTCGCGGCCCCGCGCCAAGGCGGGCAAAAGCAGGGCGGCCAAAATCGCGATGATGGCGATCACCACGAGCAACTCGATCAATGTGAAGCCACGCCACCCGCGTTTCCCCGGCCCGATCACGACGCTCACGTTGCTAACGAACACTCGCGCCGCGGAAAAGTTTTGCTTCGAGCGGCGTCCCGGTGCGCGCGGTTTCAACCGGCGCGATTTAGTACCGACTCGCATTCCAAAAGCACCACGCTGAACGGTGTCGACGCGAAACGCCCGAATTCAGGACGTTTCGTGAGGCGCGCCCGGGTCGTCGCCGGACTCGCGAGCCCGCACAGGAAACGCGTCAAACGCCGCGGCGTCGCCAACGACCCGTGCCCCTCCGCCGCGAGCGACCCGATCGCTTCCCGCTGCATGGCCGTGATCGCGGGCACTCGCGTGGCCGGCAGCTCCACCATTTCCGCGGGCTCGCCGGTCGCGCAATAATGGCAGTGACCGCATCCGTCCTCCTCGAGGGACTCGCCGAAATAGTCGAGCAATCGCCGCGTGATGCAGCCCGGTGCGGATGCAAATGCAACGACCCCCGCGAGGCGTTCGGCGTCGCGTTGTTCCCGCTTCGAAAACAATTCGGCCAACCGCGCCGCGACCACGGCCGGATCCTGTCCCGCGGCGTTCGCTTCCAGCTTGAATCCATGGCGGAGACCCGCCGGCTTCTGGGCGATGGCGCCGGTCTCTTCAAGCCAGGTCAGCGCCTTCATGATTCGTTCCCGCGTTTCGTTGATTTGGCGGGCGGCGGCCTCGGGTTCCAACGTCAGGTATTTGGGTCCTCGTCGACCGGCCGAAAACAAGGCGGCGAGAAACCGTCGTCGCTCCTCCGTATGACCCTCGAGGATCTTCGCCTCGGGACGAAGAAACTCGACCTGCGTGCTTTCGTAGAACGCACGGGTCGGCCGCAACAACCCGTCCAATTCCAGATACGTCAGCACCGTGTCCACGACGAGCGGACGGATGTCGCATTCCTGTCCGAGTTCGTAACGGCTGACGTCGAATTCGTCGCCCGAACCGAGCATGCGCCGCACCAGCACTTCCACCGCCGGGCCTTCGGGCGTGTCGCCGAGGGTGAAATTCTCGAGGGGAACGGCGTCGTCGGCGCACGCGAACAATTCGCAGGACGCGGGCAATCCGTCGCGGCCCGCGCGCCCGATCTCCTGCTGGTAGTTCTCGAGCGTCTTCGGAAGGTTGAAATGGAACACGCTCCGGATGTCGGCCTTGTCGATGCCCATGCCGAACGCGATCGTCGCCACGATCACCCCGGCGTCGCCGCCCATGAACGCGTCCTGGGTCTCCGCCCGTTCCTCCGGCTTCATGCCCGCGTGATACGCGCGCGCCGGCAGGCCCGACGCCGCAAGGCGCGCCGCGACTTCCTCCGCGGTCTTCTGGAACGTCACGTAGACCACCGCCGGGCGCGAGGCCGGCTCCACGAGACGTTGCGTCAGCATCCGCACCCGGTCGGGCGCCGCGCACGGCGTGATGCGCAGGTGCAGGTTTTTCCTTCGGAACGATGTCTGCACGTGGTCCGACGTTCCGATATCGAAGGCACGGCACACGTCGCGGGCCACCTCGGGCGTCGCGGTCGCCGTGAGCGCAAGCACCGGCCGGAGCCCCAATTCCGCGGACACGCGCGCAAGCCTGAGATAATCCGGGCGGAAATTGTGTCCCCATTCCGAGATGCAATGCGCCTCGTCGATCGCGAGCAGCGAGATCTTCGCGCGGCGCAGGCGGTCGAGGAACGCTTCGCCCGAGAGGCGTTCGGGCGCGACATACAGGAGCTTCAGGGTGCCCGCCCGGAGATCCGCATGGACGCTTTGGGTCTCGGCGGAAGTCAGACTCGAATCCAGCCGCGCCGCGGCGATGCCACGCGAGCGCAGGTAATCGACCTGGTCTTTCATGAGCGCGATCAGCGGTGAGACGACCAAGGCGGTTCCTTCCCGGAGCAAAGCGGGAAGCTGGTAGCAAATCGATTTTCCCGCGCCCGTCGGGAAAAGAGCGAGGGCGGATCGCCCCTCAAGCAGGGCACGGATCACGGCTTCCTGTCCGGGTCGGAACGAGGGGTGGCCGAAATGGGTGCGTAGCGGGTCGATCAGGTTCACGGCGCGGTAGGTAGCCTCCGGACGAACCTGCTGCAAGGGGCCACGGGCCTTTCGCTTTCAACACCAACGATCCGATGATTTGAGTTTGGCCGCCAACTCACGGAATTCGCGGACGATCCTCGCGCGCTCGACCCCGTCCACGAAGTGCCACGGCCAGCAGCACCGCCCCGATCATCGTGGTGACCACCGTGGACGGCTCCGGGACCGTCTGGACGCCGCGGAAAAACCCGACCGACGACGACGCGTCCGTATTGTCGAACAAATCGAAACGCAGCGTCAGCGCCTGCGCGCTGAACCCCTCGGGAATCGCGACGGTCACGTGGAATGAACCGACCAATGTGGCCGGCGTAACGTCGATCGGAGGAAGGATCGTCAGCAAGCCGATGTTCCCGTCGGGAAACCGCGATCCATCCGGATTGGCCGGAGCCCAGAGGGTTCCGAAAGCGTCGGCCGTGACCAAGTAAGCGAACGCTCCGGAACCGCCTTCCAGACTCGCCGTGAAAGAATCATGGAGTTCGCCGGGGCTCGCCGTCTCGCCGGTCGCGAATCCGAAATCGAATTCCAATCTGGCGTCGCTGCCGGCCGGGAACGGAGCAAGGGACACCGATTCTCCCGATGGCAAATTGCCGGCTCCCGTTCGGAACACATGAAGAGACCCGTCTTGTGCGCGAAGAGAAAGTGCGGCCAATGCAAAGCCGAGCGCGAGGCATCGGAAGTTTGGGTACGCATTCATGAGTTTCCGAGAACGGTGGTGAGGAATCCGGCGCCGCAGGGAGCCGGAATCCGACTCCATCTAAGACAACCTTCGGGAGAATTCCAAGCCGGGGATTCGCCCGGTTTCGTGTCCGGGCGCATCTTGACACTGACCCCGAAAAGTCCGGACCCGCCATGGAACAAACTGAAACCGACGAAGTGGGACCGGGCAAAAATCGCCGACGTTGTTGGCGCGGCCGTGGTTCATCGGGAATTCCGCGCACCTCTTGCTTCTTCAAGGTGATGAATTCGTGGGAAGCGTCTGGATGCTCCCATCCCGAGTTTGGACGGTGGGTTTGAACGATCCCATCGATACCAAGCCGCTGCCGGGTGTTTCGGACGACCGTGGGTGGATGTCGGGCGGGCACTCAATTCCGAAGGCGCCGCGGCGGGCGCCGCGACTTTTCGTGTAGTTCGTGTAGTTCGTGTATTTCGTGGATGCCAATTCCACGGACCTGCACGGCTTGGATCAAGTTGGGTAAGTGAACCACGAAATACACGAAACACACGAAAAGCTCAGGAAATGAGATTCGATGGGTTGTCGGGAATGCCCCGAAAGGATCTTGCGTTCCCGAGCGGGCGCAATCGCTTCCCGAAATATCTGGTTCCGCCGCCGAACAAATCGCATTCGCTGGCGCGGCCGCCGTTCACCCGGAACTCAGCGCAAGGGCGCCTTCTTCGACGCGTTTGAATTCGGGGGTAGTGTCAAGATGCGCCCTTCGTGGCCCGACGCCGGCCCGAGTCGCTACGCCTTGAAAGGATTCCGGTCCGGTGCCTCCGCGTGCGGGATCAGCCCAAGGACGCGACGCACGAGCAAATTGAGCGTCGGGTTGCGATGCCGAACCCAAACATGCATCGGCTCCGGCTTGGCCCCGAGCCCCGCCTTCGGCTCGAGCGCGGTCCGTCCCAAAGAAAGCCGCCGGCATCCGAGCGACAACGCGTCTCCGATCGTTGCCTGCAACAGCGCCCGATACAAAGGCAGGCCCGAACCGGCCAGCGCCCGATCGAATCCCAAATGATATCCGATGGCCGTGTCGCCATCGCCCAACGTGCAGACGAATCCCACCGGACGATCGCCCAGCCACGCCGCGGTGCATCGAAAACGATTCCCGGCCGCGCGCGCCAAGGCGGGCTCGAACGACGCGGGCACCGTGACCGGACGCACCGTCGCGTTCGCCTGCACCTGCAAATAGAGCGCGTGCAACGCGTCGGCGTGCGGCTCCAGATCGACCATCGGCCGCAACGCGACGCCCGCTTCTTCTAGTTTCCGCGCGATGGCCTTCGATCCTGACCGATGCTTGGAAACGAGGCTGCCGAGATAATCGTCGAACGTGCGCCACCCTTCCGACAACTCGAGGACCATGTTCGGCTCCGTCTCCAGCGCGCGGTAGCCGAAGCGCGCCATCGCGCCGTCGGCAGGACTGTCCGCGGACGTCAGGTCCTTCAACACCACCAGGCCCGCGTCGCCCATCAACTTGTCCGCGCGACGCATCCGGAACAACGCCTCGGCCACGCCGGGCCACAACGGTTCCGGATCCTCGCCCGGTGCAAAGGCCACGCCGTGGCGTCCCCACGTCAGCAGATTCCCGCAGACCAACACCCGTTCCTCGAGACGACGCCCGAGCTTCCGCACCGGCCGGGAGAACGCGCGCCGCAGCAAACTCCTCGGCTCCTTGGACGCCGGGGCATCCGGCGATTTCATCACCCGTTCGCCGCCCACGACCACCATTTGCGCCAATACCGCCGCCACCGGCCTATCACCGCGGAAGATCAACGCATACCGCGGCGTCACGTTGTCCGGCCCGTGTTTCTCCGCCACGCGGAGGAAATCGCGGCCCAGAAAAAAACCGCCACTCGCGGCCGCCGCGTCCCAATGATCGGAATTTAGGTAGTTCACCGAATCCGCCAGCACGAGCCCGAGCCCCGTCGGCCGCCGCCGCTCCGCGCGATGCGCGCGGCTGTCGGCAAGAAGGCGTGTGATGCGGCGCACGGGCAATTTCATGGGGCGATGCGACTCCAAGTTAGTGTCGAACCAGGATCACCGCGCCGGCGTCCTTCGCCGCCTTTTCGTCGGGTTGCTTTTCCCGCTCGTTCCATCCCGCGGGCGCGGGCATGCCGGTGGCCGTCAGCCATGCGCGGTCCACCGCGATCTCGCCTTGCCTGGGGAACGCCGACAATGCGTCCGCCCGCATCACCGCGCCGCCCACCGGCAATTGGCCGGCGACCACGACGATCGTGCCCGTCGCCACGGAGACGCGCAGTTCCACCCCGGAATACTCGCTGCAGAGCAGCGTCAGTCTTTCCGCAACCGGGAAAGCCGACGTCGAACCGGGTCCTTGCACCGGGAAAACCAAGACCCCGCCATCGCCCGCGGGCGCGTACCAAGGCCCGCCTTGTTGCCGGAGCGGCTGGAGATTGAACTCCCGGAGTACGGTGCCCACGCGTCGCCGTAGCTCTTGCACGACGTCCCATTGCTTCTCCGCGTCCTTCGTCGAAAAGCGCGCGATATCGAACACCACCGCCTGTCCTTCGGCCGGACCGTCGTACCCGCGACGCGGCGTCGGTCCGCGGTTGCCCGGCGAGATTCCCACCACATGCAACGGCCACTCGCGGCCCTTCACCGGTTCGCTTTGGAGCTTGCCGATCTTGTAGCCGGAAGCGCCTGCCAACGTCCGGAGCACGGCCTCGACCTTGGGCGCGATCACCACGCCGTCGATCGCGGCATCGGTGAACGCGATCCGCGCGGCCGTGCTGATCGCGGGACCGTTCAAGGCATCGAGACCGAGGTCGTCGGCCGGCTCCAGATTTCCCACGGCAACGCCCACCGCGAGGCGCACACCCCGGGCCGACGCGCGTTGGAGCACCTGTTCCGCGAGTTCGATCGCGGGCAGTGGACCACGCGCGAAATAGATCCGGCCATAGACGGTGGCCTGATGCCAAAAAGCCCTGCCACGCTCCCGCGCGAACTCGGCGGCCAGATCGATCAAGACGTGCTGCGAACCCGCGATCTCCTCCGTCTTCAACACCGCCAAATCCACCAACCGCGTGAACACCACGTACCACCGGCCGAATTCCGGTGCCACGCGCGACGCTGCGACTGAGCCCGCGGCAGGCGCAGTCGGATCGGTGATGCCGCGCGACTTCGCCACGGCCGGATCGACGGCCGGAGCACCGGCGTGAACGATCAAGTCGCCGCCGGCGTTGTGCTGGACTCCGACCGTCTGGCCGCGCTGGTCGAAGGCAGGCCTCCGGTCTCGATCGCCGGAAGATTGAGAATCGGGGTTCATCGAAAGGTTCGCGAGTCGTCGATTTGGAATTGGTGGCGGCGTCGGCTTGCATCGATGGAGCCCCAAGCAGGACGGCACCGGAAGGCGAAAGAACGGCGCCGGATCCGCTCGCCGAGACGTGTGCCACGCCGTCCTCCGCTCCCGGGCCGCCTGCCGTGTCGCTCCGCACCTCACTACGGCGTCCCGTCCGCTCCGGACTCTCCTGGCCTCCGGAGCTCAGGACCTGCGGCGAGGCGGAAGCCCAAGTGGCCGAACCGAAGCCCGGGCTCGTGGGCGCCCTGGCAGGCCGACCGGCAGCGCCTGGCGTCGTCCCACGCGCTGCCGCCACGGACCACGCGCGCCGCACCTTCAACGCATACCGGATCGATACCGCCCGCGGCCGCGGGATTCTCAAGCCATCGGTTCGCATCCAAGCACCACTCCCAGACATTCCCGTGCATGTCGTGAAAACCCCAGGCGTTGGCCGCTTTCTCGCCGACCAAGTGCGTGCGGCCCCCGCTGTTCTTGTCGAACCACCCGAGCCGATCCAATGCCGGGTCGAGACCCGCTGGCACCGTGCAATTCGAACCGTCGTTGAAAGCCGTCGTTGAAAGCCGTCGTTGTCCCCGCACGGCACGCATGCTCCCACTCCGCTTCGCTCGGCAGCCGGAACTCCACCCCTTCTTCCCACTCGCCGCTCGCCTTCACCTCGCCGTTTAACCGCGCGCAGAACCTCATTGCGTCGTCCCATGACATGTTCGTCGCGGGCAATCGCGCGCCTTTCCTGCTGCTCGGGTTCCTCCCGGTCACCCGCTCCCACTGCTCCAGCGTCACCGTGAACCGACCCAGCGAATAGCCCCGGGTGATTTGGACCCGCTGCTCGTTCTCCCAGTCGAATCGCCCCGCCTCGTCTTCCGGCGATCCCGTCACAAATTCCCCCGGCCTCACCGGCGACAACTCGATGCCGTGGACCCTCATCAGCCAGCGGATCGCGGAGCCCGCGGCCTGGACCCGCGCGCCGCGAAGATCCGGGACACTCACCTGTTTTCCGGAATTGACCAAAATGACTCCCGACGGCGGCGCCCGCTGCAGGAGAAAGCGCTGGGCCTCGCGACTGACGGGGATCCCGGCGACATCCCAGCCTTGGTCTTTTTCCACGATGGCAAAGGCCACGAGGAATTCCTGGATGGTGCGGTGCGCGAATTGGAATTCACCTTTCGAGAGCCGATTGACCAGCGAGCGCGACTCGCGTTGGAACCGTGAGATCGCCGCCAACTCGGGCACTTGCTCCAGATCCTCGCGCCGGATCGAGTACGCCTCGAGCCGCGCCAGATGAAGGGCCAATCCAATCGCCGCGCGCCAGCCTTGGTCGGCCTTGATTCCCGAGGCCTTTGTTTCCTCGCGTCGCAGCCATTGGTCCACCAACCGATGGTACACGGCATACCGATTGCGGAAGTCCACGAGGACCTCGCCGTTGCCCCCGACAAAATCGTCCGCATAGCTGAGCAGCAAGGGTCGGACGCGGAGATTCTCCATCGCGCCGGCAACGTGCCGCGCGGCCCGGAGCCTCGGCGGTTCTCCCCGATGGCGGATCGATTCCCAAAGACGCTTCCATCCGCGACCGCCAAAGTGCGCGCGAAGGAACAGCTCCACCTGGCCGTCATCGAAGAGCGACAGATACTTCAGCGCGCATTCATACGGGCCGACGATGAAGTGTCCGTGCTTGGCGAGATGTCCTGAGGTCTCGGGGAAAAACTGCGTGCGACACGTGATGAGGCACCGCCTGAAACCGGCAACCCTGGGCAATAGGGCCTGGATCCGCGCATCGGCGTCGTGGCCAGACTTCAACGCCTCCGGATCCTCGTCCAGCGAGTCGAGCAGGAGCAGCGTGTTGGCCGGATCCTTGGTTTCCTCGATTTCCCGAAGCGTGTCCGGCCCCAGCTTGAGCAGCCGGCAACCCGTCGCCTCCGGCACGCGGCCCGACAAATGCCATAGCTTGAGCATGAGCAGCAGCGACGTCTTCCCCATGCCTGCGTCGCTCCAGCAGGAGCATCACGCGGTTGCCGTTGTCGGCGCGGAGCTTTCGCGCAGCGAACTCTCGGATCAATTCGAATGCCGGACTTCGGGAGACCACCAGACCCGGGTCGTTGCTTTCTTCCGGCGGATTGAAGTCCTGCAGGTCGGGCTCCACGTACACCGACGCGAGATCACGGGGATCGCCGAAGACGCGGCCGATCTCGTCGAGCTCCGC
>JANYDN010000316.1 GCA_025363585.1 Verrucomicrobiota bacterium
TCGAGCGACGGCGGCGAATTTCCCGTCACCAACGCGCTCGTGTCCGGCGTTCCCGGCGCGGTCTCGACGTTCCCCGCCGAGTCGCGGGCCACGCTGTAGAACGCGTACCGACGTCCCGCGGAGCCCTGGTAAAACGCGGACGAATCTCGCGTCGCCGACTGCCAGCGCGCGAAGGGCGCGCCGTCCACCGAAACATAGATGTCGAACGTCGCGATCCCGCTGCCCGTCGCGTCGTCCTGTCCAGCCCACCGCACCGGGATCAACGCCGGCACCGTCGCCGGCAACGCCGCCACTCGACTCGTCGGCGCCGTCGTGTCGGGCACCGTCTCGTCGCGGCGGTAAAGCAGGCGGTAACTGCCCGTGGAATTCTTGTCCAACAGGTGCAGGTTGAACTCGCGGATCGGGCGCCGTCCCATCCCGATGAACGTCCGGTCGGTCACCCACGCGTTCGTGTCGACCGCGACTTCCGAATTGTCCGGACGCAGGACCTTGAACAGCGTGAATTTGCCGGCCGCGGGATCCGGCACCTGCAGATATCCCCAGCCCGATGGCATCGGCGCGTCCAGTTTCACCTCGAGATGGTTCGCCGTCGGCGGCCCGTCATTCGTCGCCACGCGCACCGCGGTCACCTTCTCGATGCGTCCGTCGCTCAGGTACAAGGTGTCCGGCAAATCGTCGGGCGGATCGGACACGTCGTTGACAAGGAAGTCCGGCAGGCCGTCCGCGTCCGCGCGGTCGGCCTCGACCTGGTGGATCATCTCGTGGATCTCCACGCCCGCGAACACCGACGCGCCGCGCTCGCCGAACCGGTCGTCGTGCACCAGCGTCGCCTGGTAGTCGATGAACAGTCCCTGCAACGACGACTTCAACAACCAGCGCCCGATGCCGATCGAACCCGGATTGATGTCCCCGAAATCCGCCGTGAGCGACGGGACGAGCGGCTTGCCCGCGACCTCGGTGGCGATGATGTCGAAGTTGATGAGGAGGCCCTTCACGTTCTCGACGATCTTCGGCTGGGCCGACGTGATCGAAACGTTCCGCGCGAGACCTTTCCCCTCGTTGATCACCATGACGCCGAGCACGAACGGGATCGAAGGCTCGACCTCCGGCGTGAACGGGTCGTCGCTGAACACGTCGCGCTGGTGGAAATATTTCAGGCGCAATTTCGCGTTCGGGTACACGCGCACCGAGCCCGGCGTGAACTCCGCCGTCTTCACCACGCCGCCCACGCGGTACGTCATGAAGCCGCCGACAAAGTAGTCCTGCGCCTCGGTCGGCGCCGCGTCGTCGGTCGGCAGGATGACCCAGCGCGCCGTGCCCGTGGTGTCCGGCGTGAGTTTCAAAGCGAGCCCGCCGAGTTGGTACGTGCCCGTCGGCGCGACGTCCATCGGCTGGAACCGCGTCAATTCGGGATCGAGGATCACGAACTTGTCGTTGGCCAAATTTCCCGACCGGTCGAACACCTGCACCGTCACCCCGAGATCCTCGAGCGGCAGGTCGGTCGATTCGTTGACGACCTCGAGCGTGGCGCCGATCGCCTTCCGCGTGACGACGGCCTGTTGCTCGATGAGCAGTTTCACCTGGGCGCAGACCCCGTTGTTGCCGGCGGCCTCCCGCGCGATGCGGCGGGCATTGGCCACCGAGGATTTCTCGAGCGCGGCGACGCGGTCGGACTTGAGCGACTGTTCGAAGACGACCTCGGGCGCGGCGCCCGGGACGCGCCTGCGTTGCAGGCCGAGGTGGCGGACGAGTTCGTCGGACAACTCGCGCCCCGTGGCCTGGGAACCGATGCGGACGTCGTGGCCCGCGACGCGGCTCGCGAGCACGGTGGGCGACGAGGCGTCCATGAAACGCGCGACGACCGCGCCTTCGGAAAGTCCCGCGTACGGGTTGGGAACCGCGACGAACGGCGCGGGCGACGGCGACGGGGACGCCGGGTTGCAGATGCCGGGAAGGAGCTCGTAGCTCTTGCCGACCGACACCGAGTAATTCACGCCGCCGGATGAGACACCGATCTGGCCCTGGGCCTTGAAGACGACGGGATCGACGCAACCCTTCGCGGTGAAGCCCTCGTCGGTGCAACCCGATGCGGACGCGTTGATGCCGGACTCGACGCCGATGGTGATTTCCCCGCCGCCGAGTTTCTTCGGTTCCGCGTCGCCCGGGCCCTTGCCGGAAATCTCCGCGGAACCCTTGCCGCCGACGAACGCCTTGGCGAAGACGTTGGCCTCGACGCAGAACTTCGGATTCTTCAGGAGGCACTCCGTCGAGATCTTGGCCTTGAGACTGCCGCCGAGCGACATCTCGAGACCGAGTTGGCCCTTAATCTCGGCCTTCGTCTCGGAGAAGCCGGGGACGGTGACCTCGACCTCGGTGGACGCGGCGACGCCGATGAGGACCTTGCCCTCGACCTCGCCGCCAGCCTCGCCCTCCAGCTTGAGGCCGAGCACCGTTTGTCCGTCGACGTCGGTGCAGCACGTGCACATTTTGGCGGAGCCGTTGAGCTTTGCCTCGAGGCTGAGGATCTTGGCGTAGGCCGGCATGACCGCGTTGATCGCGCTCAACACGGCGCCGCGCGCCTCGGCCTTGAGCCCCCCGTCCGCCGCGACGCAGCTTTCGACGAACCCGTTCTTCACGCACGAGCAGTCGTTGGTGCCCGCGAAGCTCGTGAACCCCCGGGTCCCGACCCCGATCGAGATCCCGCCGCCACCACCACCACCGCCGCCACTCCCGCCGACGCCACCACCGCCGCCTCCGAATACCGGGAGGAGCGGCGGTGCCCATGGACGCGTGCCGCCGCCGATCGTCGTGGTGACCGGCGAACGGCAGAGCCCAAGGTCGATCACCCCGACCGGCACGTAGTACGCGACGCCGAACGGTCCGCAGATCAGTTTCCATTCGAGCCCGATCGAGGGCGTCGAGCAGGCATCGACGATCGCGGCCGGTTGCGCCGCGCGACGCCCGGCCACCGCGCCGGGCCCGCCGCCCTCGTGGATCTTGGTGAACACGACGGGAACCGTGAGCGTGCTCTTCGCCGGCAACACGCCGATGTCGTCCGTCAGCGTCCGCACCGCCCACGTCCCGCCGGCGAGGACGCCGAGCCGCACGTTCTGCGCGGCGATCAGGCCTTGGTTCGTGATCTTCAGGTCGACTTGGTATTCCTCCGCGTCGACGTGCGTCAGGTCGATCGACGCGGGCTCGATGGTCACCACGGGCACGGGCACCGCGGTCTCGAACACCGTCTCGAGCTTGATCGTGGCGTGTTCCTCGACGTCGATTTCCTCGACCTTCCAATTATAGCGGACCAACTGCGTGCGGAGGAACCCGGTGAATTCGTTCACCTTGCCCGCGCCGACCTCGATGGTCTTCTGGTACGCGTCGTGTTTCGGCGCGCTCAACTCAAGGTTGTACGTTCCCTCGCGCACTCCGGTGAGCACCAGCGTTCCGTCCCCGCCCGTGACGCCCGAGTACTGCGTCGTGCCGGTGTAGACGTCGCTCAACTTCACCGCGGCATTCGCCACGCGGACCTTGTTCGTGCCGTAGTAGGTCAACTCGTCCTCGGCGAATACCTTCACGTCGCCCAACGCGTCCGACACGTGCCGGAACACGAACGGCACGGCGACGCGCGCCGCGTCGTTGCCCAACGCGAAGCGTCCCTCGAAGATCTGCAACGGCACCGTGACGTCCGGCGTCAGCAGGAACGTCAGCTTGCGCGACTCTCCCGGCGCTATCGATGGATACGGCCCCGGCGTCGCCGGCCGGAACCACGGCAGGTCGGGCATGATCAAATCGATCGGCCCCGAATCCGCGCCGCCCGTGTTCGCGACCGCGATCTCGACGATGGACTGCCTGCCGCGCACGACGCCCGTCTCGATGGAACCCGGCGTCGCCACGAGACGCGGTTCCGGCAGTTCCACGTTGTACTGGATCCCGACGCGGACCTCCGCGCCCTCGGCGCTCACGAAGCGCACCGTGAACACGCCCGTCGCGTCGCGGTCCTGCAGCGACGAGACGTCGATCGTCGCCGTGGCCGTCGCTCCGGCCGCGAGATCCGTGGGCGGCGTCGCCACCACCGCGAGTCCGGACGCCGCCTGCACCTCCGCCTTGAGCGCTGAGAGCGGGCGGTCGTTCACGTTCGAGAGGTCCACCTTCAGCCGGTTGGTCTTGCCCGGAACGATGAGCGTGAACTGGCTCGTGGGCGACGCGCCCAACCCGAGCAATTCGAATTGGTCCTGCGTCGCCGCGGTCGGCACGCCCGGATGCGACGCGCCGATCTCGTACTTCCCGTACTCGCCCGGCACGGGCTGGAACGTGGTCGAGAATTTCCCGGTACCGTCCGTGAGTGCCGAGATCACGCGCTCGGTTCCCTGGACGCGGATGTGGATGTTGACCAGTTCCGAGATCGCGGGCGTCCCGTTGATGCGGCGGGCGGAGCCGGTCATCGGCACCGGCGTCCCCGACGGCGCCACGGTCACCGACGTCTCCACCGTCGCGGAGTACGCGGGAGCGACCGTCGTGGCGCCCGGCGCGACCGCGAGGTTGTTGTTCTCGAGCGCCTCGACGATCGCGTCGGCGGCGTCGGTCACCACGATCACGTGGTACGTGCCCGCCTGCAGCGGCAGCCGCCGCGAGACATTCAGGTCGAACGCGTCGCCCGGAAGCATCGTTCCCGTGAACGGCGTCTCGTCCAGCAGCAGGTCGCCCGCGTCCAGCACCGTGTCCGCCGAGAGATACACCCGCTGCATGATCGTGCCCGTGAACGCCGCGAAACCCTGGTTGCGGATCTTGTAGCCGAAACTCGCAAGGTCGCCCGTCGCGCCCGAATCCGGCGCGCGCACCTCCGCGACCACGACGTCCGGCAACTGCGCGTCGGTCACCGTGAAGCCCGCGCTCGCCGTCGTGAACCCGGTCGACGTCGCCGTCAGCGTCACCGGCTTGTTCCCGTCCACCACGCCGTCGTCCAGCGTCCGTACCGGGAAGGCCGCGCCCTTGTCGCCCTTCTTGATCGTGACCGTCGCCGGCACCGCCGCTTCCTTCGCGTCGGAGACCGACAGGTTGACGACGAGATCGACGTTCGTGTCCGTGTTGCGGAACACCACCGCCGTGAAGGCCGGCGAGCGTCCCTCGCGCGCCAACGTGGAGCCGAGGCTCAACCGCAGCGAGGGGCCGTCGTCGTCGCGGACCACCAGCTTCGCCGGCGCCGACACCGCGAGCACCACGCCCGTCTGCGAATCCACGACCGTCGCGACCAGGTTCACCGTGCGGTCGCCGTTGACGAGGCTGTCGTTGATCGCCGCGATCGGGAATCCGGCGTCGGTCGCGCCCGCCGGGATCACCACCGTTGGCGGAACGTAGAGCGCGTTCGGATCGCCGACCGCCAACTGCACCTTGAGCGCGCGTGCCGTCGTTCCCGAGCGCCGCACGATTCCGTTCGCCGCGCCCGGGCCGTCGGCCTCGCTCACCGAGCCCGGGGTCACGAGGACCACGAGGCCGGGATCGTCGTTGTCCAAAACCGTCAACGCCGCCGTGTCACCGGTGACGCCGGGCGCGGATGCCGACACGCTCGAGGGCCGCGAGCCGTCGAGGCGGTCGTTGTCGGCCGCGACCAACGCGAACGCCACCGACGCCTTCCCGGCCGGGATCACCACCGTCGCCGGCGGCACGAGGTCCGTCGTGCCCGGCGAGATCACCACCTGCATCGCGTCGTCCAGCGGGCCGTTGCGTCGCAACGTCACCGGGATCGATTGGCCCTCGACGACGTTCGGCGCGGACAATTCCAACGACAACGCCACGCGGTCCGCGTCGAGCACCGAGACGTCCGCGGAAGATCCCGCGAAGCCGGTCGCTGTCACCGACAACGTCACGACCTTCGGGCCCGTCACCGCGGGATCGCGGATCACCGCGACGTCCACGTCCGCGCCCGATTGGCCGGCCGGGATTTGGACCGATGCCGGCGGGTTGAGAATGCCGGCGGTGCTGCTCGACAGAGCGACCGTCTGCGGCGCGTCCACCGGACCCGAACGCGTGACGCGAACTTTCAGCACGGCGGGAACGGAATCCTCGGCGATCGAATCCGACGCGGGCGCGAGCCGCAGTTGCAACGGCACGCGCGACGCGGGATCGGTCGCCCCGATGTTGTTGGACTCATCCGATTCGTACACCTGCCCCGCGGCATCGGTCGCCACGGTGAAGCGGATGTCGCCGGCGAATTCGAGCGGGATCGCGACCGGGTTGGTGAGCGTGATCGAACCGCCGGCGGGAATGGTGTGGGTGCCGTCGACGTTCGCGAGGCGACGCAGCGTCGTCGGGTCGGCCGTCGTCGCGACGCTGACCGTGTCGAGCCAAGGGGCCGTCGCGGCGGCCTTGCCCTTGTTGGTGACCACGTAGACGAGGTCGATCATGCCGCCCGGCGGCACGATCGCGGGAACGGTCACGGACAGCACGGCGAGGTCCGGCAACGGCGGAAGGTCGAGCCGGAACGCCGCGCTCGTCCTCGTGTTGTTGCCCTCGTCCGATTCGCCCACGTCGCCGTTGGCGTCGGTGGCGATGGTGAGCGTGTGGTCGCCGGGCTTTGCTGAATCCGCGAGCGGGGCCAATGGCGTTGCCGTCAGCGTGTAGGTCGCGCCCGGGGCCAACGGCGCGCTTCCCGGCCGCGGCATCGGCGGCAACACCTGCGTTCCACCCGGACCCACCAGCGTCAGCGAATCGGTCCATGCGCCGGACGCCGGGCCGTTGCCGCGGTTTTTCACGACCCATTGAAACGACATCGGCTTGCCGAATTGCCCCGCGGCCGCCGTCACCGATTCCACCGCGAGATCCGGTGCGGTCACGAGGAACGGCCCGGCCGTCGTGAAAGTGTTGTTCGCCGGATCGCCCGTCTCGAAAATCTGGTCGTCGACGTCCGTCGTCACCACGAGCTTGCGGCCCCCGGCGAGGATTGGCGGCAGGATGACCTGCTGCGTGCGCACCACGCTCGCGCCTGCATCGAGCCCGGCCTGGATCACGAGGCTGGCCAATGGCAACGGTGAAGTCCCGTCGAGCGCGGTCACCACCAGGGTCTCGCGCCACGGAGCCACGGCGCGCGTGTTCCCGTTGTTCGCGACGACCCAGGTGATCACGGCCGGTTGTCCCGCGGGCACCGTCGCCGGCAACGTGGCTCCCACGACGACCAAGTCCGCCGGCGACGGACGCGTCACCGCCACCGCGGCCGACGCGCC
>JANYDN010000324.1 GCA_025363585.1 Verrucomicrobiota bacterium
CTCCTGGACCTCCACTTGGCCCTCCATTTCTCCCGCCGCCTCAACGCCGACCATCAAGTCGACTTCCTCGGCCGCAGTTGGCCCATCGGTGCCACCCAACGTCACACCGTCGCCATCATCCACCATCCCGGCCGCCAATTCCGGGTCGTCTCCGCACCCCCAAAACCACCCGAAAACCGCTGGTCCGACGTGCTTGGGAAATTCTCCCTCTGACCCAGTCTCATTTTGTTCCCACACCAAGTCTCATTTTGAACTCCCGCCGACAGATCCCATTTCCGTGGTTGCGCGGTGAAGCGCGGAACCTTATGCAGCGGCGGATTGAAAGGCGTCACCTACAGGATCATTGGCGGCGACGGACGCGAATACGGCCCGTCGAACCTCGACGAACTCCGCGAATGGATCGTCGACGGACGCGTCGCGCCCTCCACCCGGGTTTGGGAAAGCGACGACGGCCAGTGGTTGCCCGCCGCGCAGCGTCCCGAGCTTCGCTGGGATCTGCCCGTCCCCACCGCCCCGCCCCCGCTGCTGCCTTTCGCGGCCGCGATGCCCGCCCCGATCCCGCTGCGCGTCGCCGCGTTCTTGTTCGACATCGTCGCGGTGGGGTTGGCCGTCTGGCTGGTGTCGCTCCCGTGGGAGGCGCGGTTGGTCGAACTCTACAAGGCCGCCTTCGAACCCGTGGGGTCGCCCGATCTCGGGGCGATGATGCGCTACTACACGCTGGCCATGGGGATCCACATCCCGATCAGTTTGGCCTATCACGTTGGATTCAACACCGCGATGCAGGCCACTCCGGGAAAACTGCTGGTGGGTCTCCGCGTCGTCCGCGAGGACGGTTCCCGTCTGGATTTCCCGCGCGCCCTGCTCCGTTTCGTCGCCGAACCCCTGTCGCTCGGCACCGGATACCTGGTCGCGCTTTTCACCCCGTCCGGTCAGGCGCTGCACGACATCGTCGCCCGCACGCTGGTCGTCCGCGTCCCGCCCCCCGCCTCGTCGTAGCCGTGATCGTGAGATCGTGGAGCCCCCGGGTTTCCGCCGCGGGTCGGGAAAGCGGCACGAGGAAGCCTGTCGGGAAGTGGCGGCGGGCCGCCGCCACCCACGCAGGCCGGGGCCTCATCACCTTTCCGGTTTGATGTCGGGCCCTCCGGGCGGGAAGCTCCCCCGATGCATTTGCCGCCCCGGGTCAACGTTCTCGGCGTCGGCGTGTCCGTGCTCAACCTGCAGACGGCCGTCGACACGCTCGCCGACTGCATCGCTCGCGACCGCCGAGGGTACGTCTGCGTCACCGGCGTCCACGGCGTCATCGAATCGCAATCCGACGACGCGCTCCGCCGCATCCACAACGCGTCGCTCCTGACGACGCCCGACGGCATGCCGATGGTGTGGCTCGGGCGCTTGGCGGGATACGGAGGGATGTCGCGCGTCTACGGTCCCGAGTTGATGGAACACGTGTTCGAGTGGAGCCGGAAATCGGGCGCGACCCATTTCTTCTACGGCGGCAACACCGGCGTGGCCGAGGAATTGAAGGCGAATCTAGAGAAGCGGTTCCCGGGAATCCGGATCGTGGGCACGTTCACGCCGCCGTTTCGTCCGCTCGATGCCAACGAGGAGCGCGAACTGGCCGCGCAAGTGAAGGCGGCGCGTCCCGATTTTCTCTGGGTGGGTTTGAGCACGCCGAAGCAGGAGCGCTTCATGGCGTCGATGTCCGGGCGGCTGGAGGCGAAGGTGATGCTCGGCGTCGGGGCGGCGTTCGACTTCCATGCGGGACGCGTGAGCCAGGCGCCGCGCTGGATCCAACGCAGCGGCTTCGAATGGTTGTACCGGTTGGTCCAGGAACCACGCCGGCTGTGGAAACGCTATCTCAGGAACAACCCGCTGTTCCTCTGGAAGCTCGTCGGCCAATGGACCGGGCTGCGAAAGTACGCACTCGATGCCTGATCCGCGCCGCGATCCGACCCCCAACGCTGGCATGCCCCACGACGCGAACTCCCGCGAGGCGATCGGCGACGTGATCCGCGCCAGTTGGTTCACGCTGGACGACGTCGCCTACGCCTATGCGCGCGTGCGCGAGGTCCGCAATCCGGAACGCCACCTGATGGTGATCCGCGATGCCGACGAGATCACCGTGGTGACGGCGGTCGAAAACCTCGGCTCGCTGGACGAACACGAAGCCAACGGGGAACGGTGGCGACTGATCAACATCCGCTGCGGAAAACCGTTCTATTGCGTCGGGTTCATCGCCGCGATTTCAGACGCGTTGGCACGCGAGGGCATCGACCTGGTGATCGCCTCGGCGTTCACCAACGATCTCGTGCTGGTGATGGAGAGGGACCTGGAACGAAGCGTGGCGGCGCTGGAACGCGTCGGGTTCGTGCGGAGACCGGACCACGAACGCCGGGCGGCCTTGCCTCGGGCTTAGGAATTTTTTGAACCACGAAACACACGAAACACACGAAAAGTTGAGGCCGATGGATATGCCACCCGAATAAATTTTTGGGCGCGACCCCACCCCATTAAAAGTCCGGCTGCCTCAACTTTTCGTGTGTTTCGTGTGGTTCGTGGTTCAATTCTTCCGAACCCTCAAACGTTGGCATCGACCCGGTGATCGCCTCGACGTTCACCGGCGATCTCGTGCTGGTGATGGAGAAGGATCTGGAACGAAGCGTGGCGGCGTTGGAAAGCATCGGGTTCGTGCGGAGACCGGACCACGAACGCCGCGCGGCCTTGCCTCGGGCTTAGGAATTTTTTGAACCACGAAACACACGAAACACACGAAAAGTTGAGGCAGCCGGAATTAATGCCGATGAAGGGTCGCCAAAAAAAACGCTCGGATGAGACATCCCTTACTGACCTCCGTGCAAATGGGTAACCACCCATTCACTGCAGAAAGCCTTTGATTGGCGCCTTTTCGGATCAGTCGGTCTTGATCCCGGTTTACGCGACGCTCCGTAGCCTCAACTTTTCGTGTATTTCGTGGTTCAAAAATTCCCAACTACCTAACCCTCTCCTCCCCGTTCGTGGTCACTTCGGGATGGGACGCAGCCTGCGGTCCCAATCGGCGATCGGGTGCGTCGCCAGCTTCGCGGGATCGAGCACCACGTGGCAGATGCGCTTGCGCTTCCAGGTGTAGGTGACGTGCACGAGTCCGTCGTCGGACTGGATCACGGCCGGGTACGAGAACTCGCGGTTGGGTTGGTCCTCGAGCACCGCGGCGGCTTCCCACACGTCGCCGTCCTTCGACACGGCGACGTTGAGCGGCGAGCGGTTGCCCCAGTTTCCGTCGGCGTGGTTGTAGACGAGAAGGATTCGTCCGTCGCGCAGCGTGACCGCGTCGATGCCGCTGTTCGGATTCGGGAGAAGCGTCGGGTGCGGTTCGGACCAACTCTTCCCGCCGTCGGAGGTGTCGGTCCGGAAAATCGTCCCGTGGCGGCTGCGGCAGAAGGCGGCGACGCGTTCCGGTCCGAGCACGGCGAGGGCGGGCTGGATCAGTTCGCCGTGCAGCGGATCGGGAACGGACGGGCACCGCTCCCAGTCGAGGCCGTCGTTCCGGGTGCGTTCGAAATGGAGCTTCCAGCCGCCGTCCTCGGTACTGCTGCCGCAGAGCAGCGTGCCATCGGCGAGTTCGACCGCATGGTTCCGCACCGGTCCGAGAATGCCCGGGACGAAATGGATGGGGGCCGACCAAGTGCGGCCGTCGTCGCTGCTGGTGCGAAGCAAACCCTTCCACGTCTCGGGCGACGGACCGACCTTGTAGAAAAGGAGCAACGCGCCGGAACGCGACCGGTGAAGGACGGGATTCCAGCACGGCTGGCGTTTCCCGTCCGATTGGACGCCGTTGGCGACCTCGACCGGCGTGGTCCAGCGACCGCCTTCCTTGCGCGCGACCCAGATGCCGACGTCGGGGTGCTTTTCCTTGGTGCCGCCGAACCACGAGGCAACGAGTCCCGTCGGGGTTTCCGCGATCGTCGACGCATGGCACTCGGGATACGGCGCGGTCTCGTAGACGAACTCGCGCAGGACCTCGCCGGTGGGAGCGGCATCGGCGGCGAGGGAAAGACTTGCGGCGACGACGAGGAGGCACCGGGGAAGTTTCATCGGGAAAAGAAGCGCGGGGGGCGTGGAAGCAATTGGCTGGGCGACATGGATTCGAACCATGACTAAGGGCTCCAAAGACCCCTGTGCTACCTTTACACCATCGCCCAACAGCGCGACGGAAACTATGCACCGCTCGTTTTGGGGCAATCTCTTTTTCCGGGTTGTGTTCGGAAAGCGCGAACCGGACGTCGGGCATCGGCGCCCGGTTTCCGCATGGCGGACGCGTCCCGCACGCGGTTGACGCCGCGTCGCGCCGCGGTTCTGAGCCGGGAACGAAGCAGTCGGCGTGGGTGACGGCGGCCCTGCCGTCACTGCCTGAGGGTTGCCGACATGATATTTGGCCTCCCTTGGTATTCACATCCGGGTGGGCGGATTTGCGGGCGTACAAACACTGCTCGGCTATCGGCAGTGACGGCAGGGCCGCCGTCACCCACCCCATTTCCACTACGCGACACCGCTTTTCGCAAAGAGCAGGACCCGCGGGACGCGGACGCTACCAACGGATCGCGTCGACCCGCGTGCCCGCGTCCAACGTCGTGCGCGGGGGCACGGCCACGAGGCCTTCGGATTCCGCGAGCGACGCCAATGCATGCGAGGCCTGCACGCCCGCCGAACGCGCGGTGCCATCGCGCGCGATCGACACACGCATGAAATGCCGTCGTCCCTCGGGATTCGACAGCGACTCGCCCAGCACGACCGGGAAGGTCGGGGGCAACGGGTCGCGCGCGCCCGCCAGGCGACGGATCGCCGGAAGCACCATCAGCACCGTGGTCACGAACGCCGCGACCGGATTGCCCGGGACGCCGAGCAGGCGCATGTCGCCGCGATTCCCCACGAAGAAAGGCTTTCCGGGTTTCATCGCGAGTTGCCAGAAATCGATCTCGAATCCCGCCTCGATGGCGGAAGGCTTGACGAGATCATGGTCGCCGACGCTCGCGCCACCGATGGTCAGGATCACGTCCGCGCCTTCGGCAAGCCGGCGAATCGCGGCAACAATCCGCGCCGCGTCGTCCGGCACGATCTCGGAGCCGACCACGAGACCGCCCGCCGAACGGACAAGCATCTCGAGCGGCAGACGATTGCTTTCGTGGATCGTCCCGGGACGCGGCGTGGAACCGGGGATCGCCAACTCGGAGCCCGTCGCAAGCAGCGCGACGCGCGGCGCGCGGAATGCCGGGACCTCGTCCAGCCCAACGGCCGAGAGCAACGCGACGCGCGACGCCACGAGGGCATCGCCCGGCCGCCCGACGATCGACCCGGACCGGACATCCTCGCCCGCGAACCGGACGTTCTCCCAAGGCTTCACCGAATCGAGCACCTTGATCGTCCCGGGAGACGACGGATCCGGCGCGGCGTCTTCCTGCATCAGGACGGAATCGGCACCGGGCGGCATCGGGGCCCCGGTAAAGATGCGCGCGGCTTGCCCGGGTCCGACATGGAAATCGGGCATCGAGCCCGCGGCGACGGCACCGACGATGCGGAGAATGGCGTTTGGAAGCCGGGTGTCCGACGCGCGCACCGCGTAACCGTCCATCGCGGAGTTGTCGACGCCGGGAAGCGCGATGGGGCTTCGGATTTCGGCGGCGAGGAAACGCGGCGTCGACGAATCGGCCAACTCGCGGAGACGGACCGAACCCGGATGCGGCGGAGGCAGGGAACCGAGGAGACGATCGCGTGCGGCTTCGTACTCGAGCATGGGCGAAGGATTGCGCGCCTCCGGGCCCGCGGCAACGCCCTGGACCGCGGAGTTGCGCACCGTGCTATTTGCGAGGAACGTCGGGAAAACGTCCGCGCAAAAGAACCTTCCAGACGACGTATGTCCCGGTGGCAAGTCCGACGAAGACCACGCTGAAAACCAACTGGCGTCCGTGTTCGAGTCGCGAGATGAGGATCGCGGTGGAGCCCAACCCGGCGGCGACGGCATACAGGGTCCACGCCGCCTGCTTGTGGTTGAGACCCATGTCGAGCAGGCGATGGTGCACGTGGTTGCGGTCCGCCTTGAACATCGACTGGCCCCGCGCGAAACGGCTGACCATGACGCGGAGGGTATCGAACAAGGGAAGGCCGAAAAGAATCAGCGGGACCGAGAGCAGCGGGCTGGCCGTCTGGTGCCCTTCCTTGAACAAGGAAAGGATCCCGACGCAGGCGAGCACGATGCCGATGGTGAGCGATCCGGAATCACCGAGGAACACGCGCGCCGGCGATTGGTTGAACGGAAGGAACCCGAGGCAGGCACCGGCGAGGCACAGCGTAAGCAGCGCGATGAAATTGTTGTTCGAAAGCACGTTCAGGATCGCCAGACACAACGCGATCACCGCCGTCACGCCCGCGACCAGGCCATCGATGCCGTCGAGCAGGTTGATCGCGTTGGTCACGCCGACGATCCACAGGACGGAAATGGGAAGGCTGAGCCAGCCCAACTCCACGGGACTTCCCCAGGGATTGGCGACTTGATCGATCCGGATGTCGGCGGCCCACAGGGCGAGCGCAACGAGCGTCTGCACGAGGAATTTCTTGGTCGCGTCGGCCCCCTTGATGTCGTCGTAGATCCCCAACACCAACATCGCGGTCGCGGCGAGCATCATGGCGGCGAAGCGTTTTTCGAAATCCATGAACCCGGTCGATACCGGGTTGTGAAGCAGGTAGAGCCCGGCCCACGGGAGACAGAAGCCGAGGAAAACCGCGACGCCGCCCATGCGCGGCATCGGCTTGCGATGCACTTTTCGATCGTTCGGCAGGTCGACCGCGCCAAAATGCAACGCCAGGCGGATGGCCCAAGGCGTGAAGAGCCAAGCCCCCACACCGGACACCAACAGCATCACCAAATAGGTCTTGTACTGCGTCATTCCACCCTTGTTCCGGCCAGTTTCCCGAAGAGCTCGAGATGCCGGTCGATCATCCGTTCCTGCGAAAATTCATCATGGGCCCTTTGCAAACCGGCACGTCCCAAACGGGATCGCAGCACCGGCGAAGCAATTAGCGTGCTCATCGCATCGGCGAGTCCCATGGAATCGCCGGGGACCGTCAGAAGTCCATTAACATCCTCGCGACAAACATAAGGCACTCCCGAGGCCAAACGGCAAGCAATCAATGGTTTGGCGCAGGCCATCGCTTCCACCAAAACGAGCCCGAATGCCTCGTTCGGAGTGATGGAAGGGAACAGGAAAACGTCGCACGCGTGCAACAGGGCCGGGAGTTCCGAATCCGCGACATTGCCGAGGAATCGCACCCGGTCGGCCACCCCAAATCCCATCGCCAACCCGCGCAGTTCCCCTTCCAGCGGCCCTGTTCCAGCGATCCACAACTCGGCCGTCGGCACCGTCGCCAGGGCCTCGATGGCGTGGTGCTGGCCTTTGTAACCAACCAGACGACCGACGTTCAGGAAGACGGTTTTTCCGGCCGAATCCACGCGCAGGGCCGCGGCCCGGGCTTCCAGTTCGGGCGTCGCGGCGAAGCGCGCCAGATCAAGGCCGAACGGGATCACCTCGACTTTCGACGCGTACGGACCGAGCCAAGCCGAGTGCTGGAGATGCATCGGCGTCGCCACCACGATCCGCGTGGCGCGACGGAGCATCGCTGTCTGCATCGGTTGATAAAGGCGCATCAACGCGCGTTGCCGGACGATGTCGCTGTGCCAATGCACCACGACCGGCGTCCCGCGCGGCGCGCGGAGAATCGCGAGATCCGCGAGCGGGTTCGGGAAGTGGGCGTGGATGACGTCCGCCGGATGCCGTCGCGTCGCCCCGGGATAACCGGGACAAAAACTCGTCGAGAACGCCTCGCCCACCCGTGCGAGACGTTCGATCCGGAGCCGGCCGTGCGTTTCCGTGACGGTCTTTCGCTGTCGATTCGCGACCACGCAGGTCACGTCGTGCCCCCGCGCGACGAATCCCTCCGTCCACAACTGGAGCAACGTCTCCATCCCGCCGCGGACGGGCGGATAGAATTTGCCGAGTTCGAGGATCTTCATGCGCGGGAAGCGGGCACCCACGCATGTTCTTCCCACGCGCGTTCGAAGGCGAGCACCGGGCGATCCCACCGGAAGGCTTCGGACGCGTATCGGGCCGCGACTTCGCGCGACGGCAATTTCAAATCCCCCGACAGGATCGATGCCAACCGACGTTCCGGTTCACCGGGATCGTCGGTCGGGTACACCAAGTCCGCGCCCATGGTGCCGACGAGTTCGGGATTGGCACCGGCGTTGGATGCGAGGACCGGGGTGCCGCACGCCAACGACTCCACGGTGGCGAGGCCGAATCCCTCGAGATCGAGCGACGGCATCAACGTGCAATCCGCCGCGCCATAGAGGCCCGGGAGATCGGGCTCGGGCACAAAGCCAAGAAGGCGGGCGGAACCCGAGAGCCCAAGCCGCGCGATCTCGGCCTCGAGCCCGGCCTGTTGGGGACCGCGTCCAGCGAGCCAAAGGCGGGCGTTGGGATGCCTGGCCGATGCCTTCGCAAACGCCGAGAGAACGCCCGCGAGTCCCATGCGCGGGTCGAGTCTCCGCACCGTGAGGAAAAGGAAATCCCCGGGCGCGAGTTTCCATCTCCGCCTCAGGGCCTCGCGATCGGCGGGTGGCTGGAACTGTTCGAAGTTGGCGCCACCGGAAACGACGGACACCGGCGAGCGCACGCCCGGATGCCACTTCGGGAGGCAACGCCTCGTGTATTCGCTGGCGACGAAAATCTCGGGCGCCGCGGCCAGCGCGCGGCCCTCGGTGCGATGGAGCAGGCGGGCGATCCATGGATCGAGGAGCCGCCGGGCGAGTCCGCGCGGTTTGGCCTGCTGGCTGAACCGATACTCGAGTCCCCACGCGCCCTGGTACATGAACACCGTGGGCCAACCCCGCGCCGCCGGTCCGAAATAGGCCTGGTGGGTCGCGAGCAGCGTGCGGGGCCGGCCGGGGCCCAGCAGTTCGCCGAGGACCGCGCGCGCGGCGGCGTTTTCCGAACGCCAGTTCGACGCGAACGATCCGGTGCCATCGGGCACGCGATGCAGGAGAACGCCGCGACGGGTTTCCGACGAAGGGAACGCGTTGCGCGGATTCGGAAAGACCGCATGGACCTCGTGCCCGCGCGCGGCCAGCCGTTCCGCGACCTCGGTGGCATAGCGATAGCCGCCGCCGTCGAGATCCGGATGGTAACCGAGCGTGAGGAAGACGAAGCGCATGGGCGCGGGGGCGGGAGGTAGCAGGAGCGCGGTGAATCTGGCAACACGGAACACGGCGCGCGGAACGACGCCACCGGCGTGGGCGACGGCCTCCGCGCCATCGCTTCCACGCCGGCGGTCGTCGGTTCATCCCGATCACCCCGGCGTCCCGCCCCCGGCGAACACCACCGGGTGTCCGCCGGAAGCGCCGCCGGCGCGGGGCCGCGAGCGACGTTCGACTCCCACCGCTCACTCTACGTCCGCGACGCGACGCGTGGCCGCGAAATCCATCGCCGTTCCCCACGGTCCGGAGACGGGTCAGAGATTCCGCACGCGATAGGACCGGTTGTTGCTCGGCGGGTTGGTGTCGGTGAACTGCACCGTGGCTCCCGTGGCCGTTTTCGACCCGATTCCCACCCAGACATTGAGGTCGAGCGAATACTCGAGCATGTAGCTCTTGCCCGCGGTGGAGGTGCCCGTCATCTGGATCACGCCGGCGCCGGCATTTACGATGGACGTGAACTTGAAAGGAACCCCGCCGGCGGGCGCGACGCCATGGAGCCGGACGATCCGGGAATGGCTGAGTCCGTCGAACAACGTGAACGCCCCGCCCAAGAGCACGCCGCCATCCTGCTGCAGGGCGATCGTGTAGACGGCCCCGTTCGCGCCCAGCCCGACGTTGAACGACAGGTCCGGCTTGCCGTCGGACAGCAGTTGCGAGACGCGGGTTGCGGGATTTCCCGAGAGCAAGGTGAACTCGCCGCCGGCCAACAGGCGCCCGTCCGGCAACAACCCCAGCGCGTAGACCGCGTTGTTCGCGTTGCCCGCGTACACCGGATCGGGAAGCCCGTTGGGACCGAGCCGCGCCAGGTATGGATGCCCGCCGGCGTTGACGTCACTGAACGCGCCGCCGATCACCACCTTGTCGTCCGTCTGGACCACGATGGCCCGCACGGTCGAGTTCGGACCCACGGCCGGGTCGAACGTGGCGTCGAGCGTGTCGTCGGCGTTGAACCGCGCGATGCGGTTGCGGATCGCTCCGCGCGCCAATGTGAAATCACCACCCACCACGAGCTTGCCGGTCGAGGTCATCGCCAGCGCCCACACGGTGGAATTCAGCTGCGGGTCGAAGGTCGAGTCCAGATTGCCGTCCGGCAGCACCCGCACGAGATAGCCGGGCGCGTCCGAGTTGAACGTGTTGAAGGAACCGCCGACGAGGATGCGTCCGTCCGAGAGCGGGAGGATCGCGTTGACGGTGCTGTTTGGACCGATGCCCGGATTGAACGTCGGGTCCAGCGTGCCGTCGGCGTTGAATCGCGCGAGCCGGCTCCGCGTGAATCCATTGGCGATCGGGAACGCCCCGCCGACGAGGATTTTCCCATCGGCCTGGAACGCGACGATGACACCCGCGGCATTCAGCCACGCGCTGTCGTCGAACCCGGGGTCAACCGTACCGTCGGCCTTGATGCGCGCGATGCGCAGCCGCGCCGCTTCCTGCAGGCCCGAGAAATCGCCTGTGACCACCGCTTTCCCATCGGGCTGGGTCGCGATCGAATAGACCGGTCCAAGGAAGCCGGCCGTGAAGGTGGAGTCGACCTTGCCCAAGCCGGCCGACGTGTCGTCGTTGACGATGACCAGCACCGCGGTCCGCTGGCCGCCGAGCACCGCGTTGCCGGCCGGGTTCGCCAGGCTCAGCAGGACGGTCTTGTTGTCCTCGACCAAGGTGTCCGCGACGATCGGCACCGTGAACGTCTTCTTGGTTTCGCCGACACCGAAGAACAGTTGGCCGAGCTGCGGCTCGTAGTCGCCCGCGTTCGCCGTGCCGTCCGACGTCTGGTAAAAGACCGCGACCGCCTTGGTGGTCGGCCCGTTGCGGCGCACTTCGATCGTCGCGCTGGCCTGGTTTTCCGAAACGAAAATGGTCGGCGCCGAGAACTCGATGTCTCCGCCGGCAGCGCCACTGCTGCCTTTGGTCCGCACCAAGAGCGGATGTTTCAATCCGTTGAACAGTCCGAAGGTGCCGCCCACCACGATGGCCCCGTCCGACTGGATCGCCAACGCGAACACCGTGGTGTTCGGCCCGGTACCGACGTTGAAACTCGGATCGGGCGAGCCATCCGAAAGGAGCCGTGCCAGTCGCGCCGCGGGCGCACCGCCGGCCGCCGAAAGGTCGCCGCCGATCACGGCCTTGCCGTCCGGCTGGAGCGCCAACGCGTAGACGCCTTGGTTCGCGGTTCCAATATAGCCGGTGTCGGGAAGTCCCTGCGTGGTCAGGCGGCAGAAAAAGGTCCGGCCCGACCCATTGACGTCACTGAAGACGCCGCCGATCAGCGCCATGCCGTCCGGTTGGATCGCGATGCAACGGACGGTGGAATTCGGCCCCGCGGCAGGATCGAAATCGAGATCGAGCGTGCCGTCCGGAAGCAGCCGCGCCACGCGGTTGCGCTGGGTGCCGTACATCGACGTGAAATCACCGCCGACCCATATCTTGCCGTCGTTCGAACGCGCCAAGGCCCACACGCTGGAATTCAAGGCGGGCTGGAACGTCGGATCGAGATCGCCGTTCGGGAGAAGCCGCGCCAAATACGCGCTTCCCTCGCCGTCGATCGCGCCGAACGAACCGCCGACCAAAATCGAACCGTTCGGCAGGACGAGGAGCGTGTTGACGGTACTGTTCGGCCCGACCCCGGGATCGAACGAGGTGTCGAGCGTCCCGTCGGCATTGAGCCGCGCGATGCGGTTTCGGGTGACGCCGTTGACCAACGAGAACGCGCCCCCGACCAGCAGGCGTCCGTCCGGTTGCACGGCAACCGTCGTCACCGCGGCGTTGATCCAGGCGGACCGGTTGAACGAGGGATCCACGGCACCCGATGCCAGGAGACGCGCGATGCGCAGCCGGGATCCGTCGCCGAATCCGAAGAATTCCCCGCCCACCACCAGCTTGCCGTCCGGTTGCACCGCCAGCGCGTAGACCGCGGCCCCGGTACCCATCGCCGAATAGCCGGTGTCAGCCGACCCGAGCGTCAGGGAGACGTCGTCGTTGACGATGACGAGCACCGCGTTGCGTTGGCCACCGAGCACCGCGTTGCCCGACGGACTGGACAGCGAAAGGAGCACGGTTTCGTCGTCTTCCACCAACGTGTCGGGAACCAAATCCACCACGAACGTCTTCTTGGTCTCGCCCGCGGCGAAAAACAGCGTGCCCGCCTGCGGCGCGTAATCTCCCGCGTTGGCCGTCCCATTGTCGGTCTTGTAGTCGACGGAAGCGACCTGGGTGGCAGAGCCATTCCGCCGCACCTCAATGGTCACGTTCGGCTGGCTTTCGGACACCGAGAACCGGGTCGCGCTGAATTCGAATTCGCCGCCGCCAGCCTTGGTGCGCCCGGCCAACCGGACCAGCCGCTGCCGGTTCAATCCGTCGAAATGGTCGAACGCGCCGCCCACCACCACGCCGCCGTCCGACTGCAACGCCAGCGTGTACACGCCGCCCGGCGCGCCGGCGCCCACCACGAAGCTCGGGTCCGCCGTGCCGTCGACCAGCAGGCGCGCGACCCGGTTGATGGGAGCTCCGGAGATCGTCGTGAAGTCACCGCCCGCCACGACCTTCCCGTCCGCTTGCAGCGCCAGCGCGTACACCGTCGACGTCGCCGTGCCCACGTAGGTCGGATCCACCAACCCGCCCGAATCGAGGCGGCAAAGATACCCGTGACCCGTGCCCGCGACGTCGCTGAACGAGCCGCCGACCAGCGCCTTTCCGTCCGACTGAGCCGCGATCGCGCGGACCGTGGAATTGGGCCCAAAGCCCGGATCGAAAGCCGGGTCGAGCGATCCATCCGCGTTGAGGCGGGCGATATGATTGCGGATTTTGCCCCCGACGTACGTGAAGTCGCCGCCGACCAGCAACTGGCCGGCGGTAGTCCTTGCGATGGCCCAGACCGTGTAGTTGACGCGAGGCGCAAACGAAGGATCGAACAAGCCGTCGGGCAGCACGCGGACCAAATAGGCCGGGGGGTCCCCGTCGAAGTTGCCGAACGACCCTCCCAGCACGATCGCGCCGTCGGGTTGCACGACGATCGCGTTCACCGTGGAGTTCGGGCCGATGCCCGGATTGAACGAAAGGTCCAGTGTTCCGTCCGTGTTGAAGCGGGCCACCCGGTCCCGGGTCACGCCGTTGACCACCGTGAAGGCGCCGCCCACCAGGATCTTTCCGTCCGCCTGGATCGCCAATGCCGTCGCCGCGCCGTTGATCCACGCCGAGAGGTTGAACGAGGGATCCAGCGTGCCGGCGACGTTGAATCGCGCGATCCGGACCCGCGTGCCTTCCGGGAAACCCGTGAAATCCCCGGCCACCACCAGCTTCCCGTCGGGCTGCACCAACGACGCGTATACCGGACCGTTCGCCATCGCCGGAAACGTGGTGTCCACCGCGCCGAGACCCGTCGACTGGTCGTCGTTGAGAATCGTCAGGACGGCGGTGCGCTGGCTGCCCAGGTCCGCGCCGCCGGTCGGGTTCGACAACGCGAGCAAAACCGTCTCGTCGTCCTCGACCGCGGTTTCCGAGGTGATCGGGACCACGAACGTCTTGGCCGCCTCGCCCACGCCGAACGTGATCGTGCCGGTCGCGCTCGCATAGTCCGACCCCAGCGCGGTCCCGTTCGACGTCGCGTAATCGACCGTCACCGACTTCGTGGTCGGGCCGACGCGCCTCACCTGGATGGTCGCCGTCGGCTGGGATTCCGTGACGGAGAATTTCGCGGCGGAGAATTCCACCTCGCCGCCCGTCGCGGTGCTCGTCCCGAGAAGACGCGCGACCCGGGTGTGGTTCGGTCCGTTGACGTCGGTGAACGCGCCGGCCATCAGGACGTTTCCGCCGGTCGGCAACAGCAGCGAGTAGACCCCGGCGTTGGCGCCCGTTCCCGGGGAGAAACCCGCGTCGGGCGTGCCGTCCGCGCGAAGCCGCATCACGCGGTTCACGTTCAATCCGGACACCGCCGTGAAATCGCCGCCGACGACGTGGCGACCATCCGCCTGCAGGGCGATCGCATACACCGCGTTGTTCGCAGTGCCCGCATAGTTGGGATCCGGCAACCCGTGGGCATCGAGGCGACACAGGTATTGGTGGCCCGAACCATCGATGTCATTGAAGACGCCGCCGACCAGAAGCATGCCGTCGGGCTGTGCCACGAGCGAGCGGACCGTCGAGTTGGGGCCGGCGCCGGGATCGAACGTCGCGTCGAGGCTGCCGTCGGCGTTGAACCGGGCCAACCGCATGCGGGGAACGAGTCCCACGCGCGTGAATTCGCCGCCCACGACGAGCTTGCCGTCCGCCGTCCGCGCCATCGTCCAGACCGTTCCGTTCATCGCCGGCGCGAAGCCCGGATCGAGCGCGCCGTTCGCCTTCAAACGCGCCAACGCAAACCGCGGCTGCCCGTCCACCGACCCGAACAAGCCACCGATCAAGATGGTCCCGGCGGGCTCCACGATCATGGAGTAGACGTCGTTGTTCGGGCCCGCGCCCACGTCGAATCCGGGATCGATCGTGCCGTTGGCGTTGAAGCGGACGACCCGGGTGTGGTTGACGTTCTGGACCAAGGTAAACGAACCCGCCCCGAGAATCTTGGTGTCGGGTTGGACCGCGACCGCCCACACGATGTTGTTGGGTCCAACCCCGGCATCGAATGAAGGATCGAGCGCGCCGGCGGTGTCCAACCGCACGATGCGGACCTTGGGGACCAAGCCGAAATTGAGGAACTGCCCGGCGATGATCGTCTTCTGGTCGGCCTGTTGGGCCATCGACAACACCGGTTGGTCGGGGCCCGTGGCCGTGACGTACGCCGGGTCGGGGAACCCGATCTGCGCGCGGCCCGTGGCCACCGACATCCCGAGCAAGAGGACCGTCGCCACCGCGCGGAACCCGTGCGTCGCGAAGGCGTGGATGGCCGAAAAACCCTTCCCGAAAACACTCCCGCCCGTCGCGATTTCGGATGGGTCAGGCCGAACAACCGCTCGATTCGTCTGCATTGGACAAGGGTTCCGATCCGCTCCCCAAATGCAATCCCGGAGACGTCCGGCATCATACCCAATCCGACCCAGAGAAATTCCCCGCGGACGATTCCAACTTCCCCGATTCGACGGTGTTTTCATCGCGTGAATCCCGCGACACACCAGCTCGCAAGCTGGACCTTGGCGGCCCGATTCGGGGAAACGCCGACGGAGCGAATCTGGATCACGATTGTCGTGGGCAGCCACGGACCCACGCCCGACGACCTTTGGCCCATCGGTTATCTCGCCCCGTTTTCCGAGGCCCATTCGATCGCATGGCAAGGCCAATGGCCGCTCAACGGTTGGCCGAACATCCTGATCACGCTGGCACTGTTGGCGTGGACGTTCCGCGTCGCGATCAGGCGCGGGATTTCGCCCGTGTCGCTTTGCTCCGCGCGTCTTGACGCGGAGGTCGTGGCGACGGTGCGTCGCCTATGGGATCGCGTGGGCATCCGCTGACGGCGGAACCCGTGGGTGACGGCGGCCCTACCGTCACCGGCCCAATGCGGGCTGAGGTGGCGGTTCAAGAAATGGCTCGGGCGACTTGTCGAGGAGTGGCGGCGGGCCGCCGCCACCCACCCATGTCATGTCGTCCCGCCCGGGCCCAGGAATGGCTTCGGACTTGGAAAGGCCCGGCTTCGCACCGAGGCTCGTGGCCGATGAACGCCGAGAACCGCGACCACGACTACGACGTGGCGATTCTCGGGGGCTCCCTTGCCGGTGCGGCCACGGCGCTGCTGTTGCTTCGGAAAAAACCCGCGCTGCGCGTCGTCGTGCTCGAGAAATCCAGCGCCTTTGGCCGTCGCGTCGGCGAGGCCACCGTCGAGATCAGCGCCTACTTTCTCTCGCGCGTCCTCGGACTGGCCGCGCATCTCAACCACCATCACCTCGCCAAGCAGGGCATGCGGTTTTGGTTCGCCAACGACCGCGCCCGCACGCTCGCGGACTGTTCCGAGATCGGCGGCCGTTACCTCGCGCGCGTCCCCGCGTGGCAGGTCGATCGCTCCGTCCTCGACGAGGAGGTCCTGCGCCTGGCCCGTGCCGCCGGCGCCGTCGTGCTCCGCCCCGCCAAGGCGCGTCGCGTCGAACTCGATCCCGCCGGCAACACCGTCCACCTCGAGGACGGATCCGGAGCCCGCACGCTGCGCGCGCGCTGGGTGATCGACGCCACCGGCTTCGCCGCATTGCTCGCGCGCGCCAACGGATGGTTCCGGCCGAACGAGGCGCATCCAACGACCTCGTTGTGGGCGCGCTGGACCGGCGTGAAGGATCTCGACGGGCACGAACTGGCGGAACGATTCCCCGCGTGGGCCGCCGCGTGCCGGGGACTGCGTTCGACGGCAACCAACCACCTCATGGGCGACGGTTGGTGGGCTTGGAGCATTCCGCTCAAGGGCGGTGACTACAGCATCGGCGTCGTGTTCGACCACCGGCGCGTCGCCATGCCGGAAGGCCCGACGATCGGCGGCCGGCTGCGGGAGTTCCTGAACCGGCATCCGGTCGGGCGCGAGTTGCTGGAGCGCGCGGAGCCGGTGGAGGGCGACGCTCACTGGCGCTCGGATCTCCCGTACACCAGCACGCGGTTCGCGGGCGACGGCTTCGCGTTGGTGGGCGACGCGGCGGCGTTCATCGACCCCTTCTACAGCCCCGGTATGGATGGCGTGGCGTACACGGTGACGCGCGCGGTGGAACTGGTCCTTGCCGCGTTCGAAGGAAAGGCGGTGGCACCGCTGGTGGAAGCGCACAACCGGGATTTCGAACGCGCGTTCTCGCGGTGGTTCGACGCCGTGTATCGGGACAAGTACGACGTCTTCGGCGATTTCGAACTGATGTGCCGCGCGTTCCGGCTCGATCTCGCGCTGTATTACATCGGCGTGGTGTCGCAACCGTTCGAACGCGGCGGCGACGCCCTCCACGACCCGGTGTTCACGCTGCCCCGGAGCGAGATCCCGTTCCGGCTCATGCGGTGGTACAATCGCCGGCTCGCGCGGATGGCCCGCGAGCGGCGCCGGCGCGGCACGTTGGGTAAGGCGAACGCGGGCGGGCGGTTTCTTCTCAACGGGTTCCTGCCGGAACGCGGGCAGGTGCCGGCGGTCCTGCGCGGGTTGGCGTCCCACGCCGCGCTCGAGTTGCGCGAGGGCTGGCGCACCTGGTTCCGCAAGGGCTGATCCGGAACCACGCAACCTGGGTGGGTGACGGCGGCCCTGCCGTCGCTTTCGACGGGCTGCCGTAGGTATCGCTTGATTGCCGAGGAATGTGCCCCGGGTTGAAGATGACAAACCGTCGGCAGCTCGCGGCGGTGGCGGCGGGCCGCCGCCACCCACGGTTTACACCGCGAAGGTCCGGGTTCAGGCCAGGACCGGTTCGCCGCGTTTGTCCGCCAGATGATCGGCGAGGCTCGCGCGCGAAACCTCGAGTCCCTCGGACGCGATCGCCTCGAGGATCCGCTGCTCGTTCATGATGAACCGGTCGCGTTTGTACAGGAGGTAGTCGTTCCGGACCCGCTCGGGCGTGAGATTGATCGTGCACAGGTTGGCACCCGTCCGGAGCCCCCGCCGGTATCCCGTTCCCGGTCCGGCGAGATTCAACGCGCTCACTGCCGGGATCACCCAGTCCGGACGCATCAGGCGCATCGCCGCCATGCAGTTCAAGGTCAGGTCCAACGTCCCGGATTCCGCCCCGGACAACGGCGTCTCGTCGCCCGGGATGAACGGGCTGACGCTGCATCCGGACAATGGCAGCGACGCCGCGAGGCGAAGGTTGGCAAGGGCGTCCGCCGCCGTTTGGCCCGGAAGACCGGCGATGAATCCCGAACTCACGCGCCATCCCTCGGCCGCGAGACGACGGATTTCACCGGTGCGTTCGGCAAGCGTTCCCGGCGCTTCCATCGCGTCGTAGCGCGCCGCGTCGGCGATCTCGAACTTGATGATGTTCACCGATGCGCCGGCCTCGAGGAGATCGCGCGTCAACGACGACGACAATGTCCCGAGGCAAACGCTGATCCCCAGCGTCGTCTCGCGACGCAGCGTGCGGACCAGCGGCAACACCACGTCCCGCGCCGCGACCGGATCCTCGCCCGACTGGATGTTGATGTCGGTCAGGCTCGACGGCCGGTGATGGACGAGCAGTTCGGCCAACTCGTCGGCATCCGCCCGATAGCGACCGAGGTCGCGATGGTCGCGCCGCATGCCGCAGTAGCGGCAATTCTCGCGGCAGAAATTGGAGACCTCGACGACGCCGCGGACGAACACGGATTTGCCGAAGGTTTGGCGGGCGCGCGCCGCGGCGAGCGCATGGAACCACTCCTGGGGTTCGCCCGTGGCGGCCAGGTCCGTTTCCTCGGGTTCTCGTCCGATCGACATCGTCGCGAGTAGAGCCGAAATCGCGCGCAAAAGCACGGAGATACCGGGAATCCGGCTTTCCGGTCCACACCGGCCCTAGCCGGAGCGATGCAACCCGGGTGGGTGACGGCGGCCCTGCCGTCACTGCCACGGATTCCACAACACCGTTCCGGCTGACAATTCACGTGCTGGCCCCGCGGCGCCATCCCGCATAGGCTCCGCCGCGTCGTGACGCGCCCGCGCAATCATTGGTCCGGCCAGCTCCACCGCTTTCTTGCCGCCTTGCTCCTGGGGCTCGGCGCCGCGGGTTGCCGGACGCCGGCACCGCGGGCTTATCCGATCGGCATCTACGCGCCGGGCGACGCCGAAAACCTTCCCCTGCTCCACGACGCCGGATTCGATCTCGTGCTGGGCCCCGCGACGCGCCCTTTCCTCGACGCCGCGCTCGCGTCCGGGATCCGCGTGCTGGCCGTCCCCGGTTCGCCGGCGGGCCCGACATTCGACCTGCCGCTCGTGCGCAACACCGTTCGCTCGGTCGGCGCTCATCCCGCGCTGTGGGCTTGGTACCTGGCGGACGAACCCGACCTCCGCGGCGTCGCGCCGGCGGAGGTCCGTGGGGCGCGGCGCGCGGTGCGTGCGGCGGGAAGCATGCGTCCCACCGCCGTCACCGTCTGGCATGGCACCGCGTTGTCGCGCTATCCGGATTCCGAGATCCTCATGGTCGACCACTACCCGGTCGGCATCGGTCCCCTCGCGCGATTCTTCAAGGAAGTGCGCGCGGGCCGCGCCATTGCCGACGTCGCCCACCATTCGTTGGTCCCGGTCGTCCAGGCGATGGATTGGTCGGCGTACCCGATCCGCATCCGCACGCTTGCCGGCGGCGATCCGTCGGAGGCCCCGCCGACGCGGGAACCCACGGCCGCGGAAATGCGCTCCATGGCGTGGGGCGCCCGCGTCCTCGGCGCGGACGGACTGTTCTTCTATTGCTACGACGACGGACTGTGGCGGATGGAGGATCATCCCACGGCGTGGAAGGACCTTTCGGATGTCGTGCGCGAGATCCGCGACCTCGAGCCGTTGTTCCGGGCAAGGCAACCGCGCGTGCGCGTCGACCTGCAGTGGTTCGAGCCCGGCCGGAGTTTGAACGAGGCGCTGGAATCGAGCGTGTTGCTCTCGGTGTTCGACGTCGACCACGGCAACGCGCGCGTCGCGGCCGGCCGTTATGTGGTGCTGGTGAACACGACGAGGGAATCGCACCTGCTGCGGCTGGGACGCGCAGAAAATCCGGCGGTGGAGGTGCCGTGGCTGGGCCTGGGGAAAACCGCGCGGATCGGCGGCGGGGAATGGCTCGATCCGTTGGACCCCAACGGCGTCATGATCCTCGGCCCGTTGCCGGCCGGCGTGGAAATCGGGACGGCGTTGGAATAGGCATGGCGCTTTGGTCGGCCTTGGTCCCCCTTGGCGTGAGGAATCCCCGTGTTCCGAACGAATGGTTCCGGCCGAAACAGCGACCGAAAACTCCGGGCGCGCCCCGCGCCCGCGGTTGCGGCATGATTCGCCCGCGCGGATTCGCCGGCGCGCGACAGACCATGTTCAAAACGATCAGCAAGTGGTGTGACTTCGTCAAAATCAGCCACACCGTGTTTGCCCTGCCGTTCGCGCTCGCGTCGATGCTGGTGGCGGCCCGCGAGCACCGCGGGTGGCCGGGCTGGCGGACGTTCGGGCTGATCCTCGCCGCGATGGTTTCCGCGCGCACCTGCGCGATGGCTTTCAACCGCATCGTGGACCGCGGGTTCGATGCACGGAACCCCCGGACCGCGATGCGTCACCTGCCGACCGGCGCGATCTCGCTGGCGGGCGCGTGGACCGTTTGCCTTCTCGGCGCGGCCGGCCTCGTGGCATCCGCGTGGGCGCTGAACCCGTGGTGTTATTGCCTCTCGCCCGTCGCGTTGTTCTGCGTCTGTTTCTATTCGCTGACGAAACGCTTCACCGATTTCACGCACGTGTGGCTGGGCATCGCGCTCGCCCTGGCGCCGCTCGGCGCGTGGATCGCGGTGCGGGGCCAACTCGAGTTCCTGCCCCGCCTCGACGGCGCGATCGACTTCGGGCACTCGCTCTTCGTGCCGGCAATCCTCGCGCTCGCGGTGGTGCTGTGGCTGGTCGGGTTCGACATCATCTACGCGACGCAGGACTACGAGTTCGACCG
>JANYDN010000395.1 GCA_025363585.1 Verrucomicrobiota bacterium
CTGCGTCTTCGGACACGAGTTCGCTGGGACCATCGTTGAATCCGCCGCCGACCCGTCGTCATGGCCCGTCGGCACCCGCGTCGTCGCCGCCAACTCCGCGCCCTGCGGCGAATGCCCGCCGTGCCGGCGCGGCCAGGAAAACCTCTGCGACGATCTCCTCTTCCTCAACGGCGCCTACGCCGAATCCATCGTTGTCCCCGAACGCGTCGTGCGACGCAACCTGCTCGCGCTCGCGCCCGGCACGTCTTTCGCCGCCGCCGCGCTCACCGAACCGCTCGCGTGCGTGGTGCAGGGCATCGACGACCTCAATCTTCGCGCGGGCGAAAGCATCCTGATCCTCGGCGGCGGTCCGATCGGTTTGTTCGCCGCCGTCCTGGCGCGTCACGCCGGATGCAGGGTCACTCTTGTCGGGCGCGGCGAGCAACGCCTCGCCAAGGCTCGCGCCATCGGCGTGCACGAAACCATCGCCAACGAATCCCCCGACACGATCGCGTCGCCGTCGCTCGCGGGCCGACGCTTCGACGCCGTCTTCGAGGCCGTCGGCAAACCCGCGGTCTGGGAAGCCGCGGTCGGGTTCGTCCGCAAGGGCGGCCGCGTGAATCTGTTCGGGGGCTGTCCCGCCGGCACGACGGTGACGTTCGACACCACCCTGCTCCACTATTCCAGCCTCACGCTGCTGGCGAGTTTCCACCACACGCCGCGCACCATCCGGCGCGCGCTGGAACTGATCGAAACGGGCGTCGTGCGGGTGGAAGATTTCGTAGACGGACGCGTCGCGCTTTCGGATTTGCCCGAGACCTTCCGCGCGATGGCCGCCGGAAGCCGCGCCGTGAAAACGCTCGTCGAGACGTGAGCGTCACTTCCCGTTCAGCATCCGCAGTTGGGTTCGCACCATGTCCCGCGCGAATTTCACCTCGGCGGCGCTCAGGCCCGCCGCCGCCGGATCCACCGAGAACGCCTCGCGCCATTCCTCCGCGATGGGCCGGTAGCCGAGGTCACGGTCGAGACGCTTCTCCAGATCCACCATGTGGCCCGCCCCGTAAAACACCGCGATCCCCGCGGGATACCGACGTCCCTTCGCGACGACCGACCGCCGCAGATCGTCGATCACCGTCTTGTTGCGTTCACCGATCAACACTTCCATCAACTGTTTCAACTCCGCCGGCACCGCCTTTGAATCGCCAAGATCCACCTCCACCGCCCCGAGGGTCTCGATCATCGCCAGTCGCACCGTGGCGCGCAGCGTCGGTGTCGACTCGATGAACTTCAGCCCGAGCCGGACGAAACCGCCCATCCACGACGAACCGTCCATCAATTGCATCAAGTCGCCGAGTTGACCGGCGTCTGCGTTCGGACCGGATTCCAGCACGCGCTGCAATTGCGGCAGCGTGAGGTCGCTGTTCACGAAATTGGAGCCGCTGTAGTCGATGGTCTCGAGTTGAAACCGCAGTCCCAACGCGCGGGCCAACGCGGGCTGCAGCGAATAGGCGTCGTCGTCGTGTCCCGACATGAAGCGCTTGTCCTTTGCGCCCACGCCCTCGAACAACACCAGCGACTGCGCGTCGAGAAGGCGCTGCAATCCCGCGTAGTAACCGGCGTCGCCGAGGTGCGTCACCGCGACCAACCTGACCGCCGGTCCGGGTCCGTTGGTGCGCGCGAAGGTACGGACGGAGACGTCGAGGGACACGACGTGGTTCGAAGACTCGGTGACGCGGAGATACGACTTGGCGGGAGGCAGCAACGCGGGACGTCGCGACGCGCAACCGGTGGCGCTCATCGCGAACGCCCACACGATCCAAAGAAAAGACCATCGCCGCATCGGCGGACGATGCGCTTCCCGAACCTCGCGCGGCAAGCCGTAGCGCGGGCGCATCCGGAATGGCGTAGAGCGGGCGTCCCCGCCTGCGCAATTCACGGGCGTCCCCGCCCGTGCCCCACCCGTCGCGCCCAACGCACCGGGGACGGTGCTTTCCGCGCGGCCGGCCTGCGCGCCGAAGCTCGGCGAAGGCGGGGGCCGGCCGAGGCTACGGCGTGATGGACGCCGCGCGACGCAACCGCAGGTCGCGTTCGAGGCCCTCGCGCAACCGATCCACCGTCAGGTGCCCGGCGCGCGTCTTGTCCCATTGCCCGAACCAGCGCTCGAACCCTCCGACGAATTCCGCACGGCTCACCGTGCCGTCGCGGTCGCCATCGAGCGTCGCCAGGAATTCCGCGGCCAACAATTCGTCCGGATGCGTCGCCACCGATGCTTCCGCAAAAACCTCGCCCTTCGATTTGCCCGACAATTGTTCGGTCACGGCGGACATCCGTTCGTGGACGAACGCCTTGATCGGCCGCGACCGACCCGGCCGACCGAACTTCGGATCGACGGCCACTTCCCCGGCCATCGCGTGCTCGAACGCCGCGCTCCGCTCCGCGGATTCCCCGCGCACCACCGGACGGATCACCGCCGCCAATTCGTCCACTTGTCCCTCGATCCGGCCCGCCGCCAGCAGTGACGCCGCGAATTCGCGGACGTGGGCATCGTACTTTTCCCGGAAGGCGGGAACCGCGAACGCGCGTTCGAGCAACCGGTTCGTGCCGCGCCACGGATGCTCCAGACTCAGCCGGGCGTTCTCGCCCGAGCCCGCCACCGTGCGCCCCCACGCGCGGTCCTGATCCCAGGGAACGAACGCGAACCGATGCGTCGTCGGGTGCAGGTGCAGGTAAAGGTTTTGCCCGGACCCAAGGATTCCCTCGTGGTCCGACAACAACGCCGACACCGCCAGGAAGCGGGCGAACGCATCGAGACCGACAAAGTCCCCCAGCCTCGCCGCGAACTGCGCGTCGGTCGCCCGGTGGATCAAGCGCGTGAATTCGACGAGCCGCAGTTTCTCCGCGTTCGAGACCCGTCCGCGAAACTCGTATGCGGCCCCGTGCGCTCGCCATTCCGTGCCACGATCGGCAAAGAGTCCCGGTGCCACCGGCTTGAACACCACGCCCTCGCGGGTGCCGAAATGTTCCTCCGCGAAGTGCGTGCCGATGTCCTCCACCAGCGTGTAGACGCCGAGACAGTGCCGCTCCTCCCGTCCCTTCACCGTGAGATAGACGCGGCAAAACGCGGTGCGAGGCGCCGGCACCCCGGCTTCACGGTGCATGCGCAGCGCGAGGACCTCGTTCATCATGCCCGCGTCCGTCGTCGCGCTGTGCAGGTTGAACTGGGTCATTCCCGCGAACCGGGTGCCCTTCGAAAACTGGTTGAGGTCGATCTTCATCGACCGCTTCTGCGAACCCTGCGAGGCGGCGAACGAACCGAGGCCCTTGAGCCGGACGCCCGCGTCCTCGAAACGTCGGCCGGCGATTTCCACGTTCGCGTGGACGTAATTGAAAATCCAGTTCGCGCCGGCGACCGAACCCGGATCGCCGTCGTTGGCCGTCAGGACGGCATCGAGGCCTTTCCGCAGGGCCTCGTCGCCGAGCTTTCCGGAACCCGCGTTGTCCCACGATCCGAACCAAGTCTCGGCAAGGCCCCGGAATTCGGCGGCGGAAAGTTTGCCATCGTGGTCCGCGTCGCCGGAATTCATCCATCGCTCGGCGAGGACCGCGCGCGGCGACGCGTTCGTCCCGCGGCCCGCGGCGCGCACGGGTTCCAGCGCGTCCCATTGCTCGGGCGAGAATTCCAACGACACGTCCCAAAGTCGCCGGTCGTCGAACAACTCGGCGGCCGTGGTCACGCGCGGCGGTTCCGCGGCCGGTTCCGCCGCATGAAGGCGACTCCGTAGAACGGCCAAAAAGAGTGCGAACGCGAACGCCAGCAACGCGGCCGTCCGCCCCGGCCACGGGGCCAAGGCGACGACCGGACCCGGCGATTCGGCGGCGAGCATCCGGCTCCTAGACCCGCGGGATCGCCAAAAGTTACGGAAGCCCCGCGGGTTGCGGATGGAAAGTCGCGGTATCATCGGGGACCGGGGATTGCCCAGAACACGAGGACGGCGATGGCCGTCGGAGCGATCGCGCCCAAAAACAACCGCAGTGGACTGATGCCATCTCCCCCGAAAACCCGCGCGCCCTGGAGGATCCCGATGCCCGCGGGATTCGGCGCGTTCGCGATCACGGTCAACCCGCCGCCCGTGACCGCGCCCGCGACGAGCGCGTACTTGAGCCGGTCCGACAGCCCGTCGACCAACGTGCCGAGATAGGTCAACGCGGCATTGTCGACGAACGCCGTGAGGCCGGTCGCGCCAAAGAATAGCGCGGTCCCGTCGAGTTTTTGGATCAGTGGTTTCAACCAGTAGTCCTGAAACGAACCCAGCGTCACCAATCCGGCGAGAAAAAAACCAACCATCAGGCCTTCCTTTAGTTTCAACGGATCCTGGTGTCCGCGTGTCGCGTGCACGACCCCGAGGAAAAGCACGAACGCGCCGAGGAAGACGTCGGGATGATGTCCCAGCAACACCACGGCCGCGAGGAACGCCACGTGGAGCCCCGTCAACCAAGCCGGGATCGGGGCCGACGCCGGCCCGTCGTCCGGCACCGCCGACAGTTCGCGCCGGAAAACCCAGACCGTGCCCGCCGTGGAGACCACGCAAGCCACCGCCGCGCGCCAGCCGAAATGGGCGAGCATGAACGGGAAGTCCCAACCCCACTTCGAGGCCACCATCAATACCGGCGGCGCCGCGAAATGCGTCAGCACCCCGCCGATGGACACGTTCACGAACAACAACCCGAGCGTCGCGTAGGCGAACCGGGTCCCGATCGCGTGGTCGAAATACCGACGCCGGAGCATCAGTGCCAGGAGCGTCATCGCCGCCGGCTCCGTGATGAACGAGCCCAGCAACGGCCCGAATCCCAGCGCGGCCGCGTAGAACGCCGCCGGCCGGCGCATCGGCAGCAACCGCGCGATCCCGCCGATGACGCTTTCCGCCAACCGCACGACCGGCCGGGACGCGGCGATCACCAGGATCACGAAGACGAACTTCGCCTCGGTGAAGTCGAGCTTCTCGACCTGCGCCACCGCATCGCCCACCGATCGGTTGACGACCGCGATTCCGACGACCAACGCGGTCGCCCAGAGTCCGAACACGAGCTCCGTTTCGGCAAGGAAGTGCAGCAAATTGGCCGCGACCGATCCCTCGGGATGCCGATGGGAAAGAAGCGCGAACCGCTTCACGAGGAAGGTATGGAGCACCGCCAGACCAAACAGGAAGGTCGCCAGGATCTGGATGGAGGTGGGGGAACCCGTCATTCGCACCGGGGAAGTACCCGATCGCGGACATTAGGGAAACGCGTATCGCGGCGAAAACTTGTTTCTCCCCTTCCGCCGCGGTTCGGACGAAAATGCCCGCGTGCCGACCGATCGCATTGCCGCCGACCTCGAAGCGCTGCTGCCCGTCGCCCTCGCCCACCTGAAGGCATGGGTGGACACCAACAGCTGGACCCTGAACCGCGGCGGCGTCGACAAGGTCGCGCGACTCACCGCCGCCGCCTTCGAGCCGATGGGTTTTTCCGCCGAGTCCGTTCCTTCCACCGACCCGAATCACGGCGACCACCTCGTTCTCACGCGTCCCGGCACGGGCCCGACGTCGGTGATGTTCGTCTCGCACCTCGACACCGTGTTTTCCCCGGAGGAGGAACTCCGGAACAACTTCCGCTGGCAACCCGAGGGCGACCGCATCCATGGGCCGGGAACCCATGACATCAAGGGTGGCACCGCGCTTGCGTGGCTCACGCTCGAGGGTCTCCGGCGGCACGACCCGGCCTTGTTCGAAGCCATCACCTGGCGTTTCTGCCTGAATTCGTCCGAGGAAGTCCTGTCCGCTGATTTCGGCGACGTCTGCCGCGACCGGGTCGATGCCGGCACGCGCGCCGCGCTGGTGTTCGAGGCCGAGGGCAAACGCGACGGCATGCGGCGTCTCGTCGTCTCGCGGAAGGGCCGCGCCACGTGGCGCATCGCCGTCGCCGGACGCGGCGCGCATGCCGGCGTGAAGCCCACGCACGGCGCCAACGCCCTCACCCAACTCGGCCGCGTCATGGACCGCATCGCCGGGTTTTCCGATCCGTCCCTCGACCTCACCTTCAACGTCGGCCTTGCCCGCGGTGGAAGCGGTTTGAACCGCGTCCCCGAATCCGCGGAGGCCGAAGGCGAGTTCCGCGCGTTCACGACCGACGCCTATGAATTCGGCAAACGTCGTCTGCTCGAACTGGAAGGCCCGGGTGACGTCACCAGCCCGATCGATGGCTATGCCTGCCGGATTTCGGGGACGCTGACTTCGGAGATGTCGCCTTGGCCGTGCAACGCCGGGACGGACGAACTATTCGGCGTGTGGGCCGCTGCCGCGGAAGGAATCGGGCAACGCATCGAACCGGAATCGCGCGGCGGACTCAGCGACGGCAACCAACTCTGGGATTCGGTCCCCACGCTCGATGGACTCGGCCCGTCGGGTGACAACGACCATTGTTCCGAACGGAGCGCCGATGGGACGAAACTCCCGGAGTACGCGGACCGAAGTTCGTTCGTCCCGAAGGCCCGCTTGAACATCGAGGCCCTGCGGCGACTTTTGGGTGCCGGCCAGGCTCGTTGATATCTTGGGCCAACTCCGTTGGGCCAAGCCTGCCCGCGCCTCGTTTCGTTCGCTTTGCCCAGTGGTCCCGAAACCACGGCCCTCGGCTTGTGGCCGCCGCGGTGACGCGGTGGATCGGGCATGTCGCTTGTGACCGTGGTCCCGAAGCCACGGCGCTCGGCGTTCGCCCCCGCCACCGCAAGGGCTTCCTAGAATGAGCACGACCGAATCGCGAGGCTTGCGGGAACGACCATCGACCTAACGTTCCCAGTCGGACCCGAACCTGAATCGATCGCCCCGCATGACCGCCGCAACCCCGCCCGTCCGGGCGGTGCTCCTCGATCCCAACGACGGATCCCGTAGGCGGATTCGCGATTGGATCGAACGGGAGCCCGGAGTGGAATTGATCGGCGAGGTTCCCCGTTTGGACCTCGCGGTCGGGTTCTTTCGCCGGCGGCGTCCCCAGGTCGTGTTTGTCGGCCCGCACGCAAAGGGCACGCGCGTCTTCGAGGTCTTGTTCTCCCTGGTTTCGTCGGTGCGCCCGCTCGCGGTTTTCGTCGACGGCGATCCGTCCGACGCGGCGCGCGCCTTCGAACTGGATGCCGTCGACTACATCGTTGGACCGGTCACCAACGATCGCCTGTCGCTCGCGCTGGTAAAAGTACGGCGGCGCCTCTCGGAGTCCCACGTTCCCACGCCGATCCCGCTCGCCGGCAATCGCCTCGCCATCCGGGTTTCCGGACGCATCCTGCTGCTTCCCATCGAGTCGATCCGCTCCCTCCATGCCCGCAACGTCCAGACCGAGATCCATGCGGACGAGGCCATCCATCTCGTGCACCAACCCTTGCGCGAACTCGAGTCACGCCTGCCGGCGGACCGCTTCGTGCGGGTGCATCGCTCCACGCTGGTGAACATCGCCCGGGTACGGCAACTGCGTCCCAAGGCCCATGGGGACGGCACGGCGGTGATGGACGACGGGCGGGAAATCGAGTTCAGCCGGTCGCACCGCCAGTCGTTGCGGAACGCGTTGTTCGTCCGCCAATCCCCGACGGAACTCGGGCGGGCCTCCGCCGCCTGAGCCGGGAACTTGGCAGTGATACCGTGGGTGACGGCGGCCCTGCCGTCACCAAGGCGAGCCGAGCGGAGTTTGTTCGACTCCTAAAAGCTTACCGAAGGGGTCAATAACCCGGCGAGCTGCGCTGTCCCAATACAGGCCGTAAGAAGTGACGGCGGGGCCGCCGTCACCCACGGTTTTCATTGCATGCTCCCTGGTGGGGCCCCCTTCACCGGCCCGGCGCGCGCAGGCCGGCGAACTTCATCAACTTCAGCGGCGTCGGCACCGCCTTCTCGCCTTCGCGGATCATGTAAGCATGGTCCGGCATTAGTTCCGTGACCTGCTGTTCCAAACCGGATCCGGGCCAACGGATCTCGACCCCGGTGATCGATGTCGCGTCGCCGATCCCGATTTCCATCCGAAGCGGGTTCGATCCGAAACTCCCCCCGCTTCCCACCGTCCGGTAAAGGTTCCGCGGCCCGTTTGGCGTCTGCAATCCGACATGCACCACCGCGCCGATCGCCGCGCGGTTCGCCTTCACGCCCTGCAGTTTCAATTTCAGCCAGTGGTTCGTGCCGCCTGGATTGTGGAACAACACGCTCCGCGCCGTGTCGCCCGTGAACGCCCCGCCGATCTCCGCGTACACGTCCTGGTGCCCGTCGTTGTCGAAATCCGCGAATGCCACCGCGTGGCCTTTCTGCAAATGCCCGGTGCCCGTCGCCGTCGTCACGTCCTGGAAAAATTGCCCCCCCGCGTTCCGGAACATCCGGTTCGGCACGAGCGTGGTCATCGTCGGGTCACCCGTCGCGAGGTAGAAATCCAGCCAGCCGTCGTTGTCGAGGTCCCCGAAGTTGCAACCCATCGTGTGCAAAACGCGGTCCAGATGCGTCTTCGCCGTAACGTCGGCAAAGGTCCCGTCGCCGTTGTTGCGATAGAGTTTCGCCGCCACGCCGCCGTTGCGCATGCCCAACGCGTCGGCCGCGATGTCCGCCACCCCGTTCGTCAGCCAATAGCCCGACACGAACAGGTCCTCGTGCCCGTCGTTGTCGAAATCGAAAAACCACGTCGGGAAACTCATGACCGGTTCGGCGACGCCCGCCTTCGCCGTCGTGTCGCGGAACGACCACTGCTTCCCGTCCGCCGAGGGCCCCTCGTTCCTCAGCAGGATGTTCGGCCCATTGCGCACCGACAGGTACAGGTCGGGTCGTCCGTCGCCATCGTAGTCCGCGCACGCCACGCCTTTCACCATCGCGTTGACCCGAATCCCGCTCGCCGCCGCGCATTCCGTGAACGTCCCGTCCCGGTTGTTGTGGAACAACTCGGACCAATCCGGATCGGCCGGATCCATCGACTCGTTCCCCACGAACAGATCCAGCCAGCCGTCGCCGTCGTAGTCGAACCACCGCGACGATTGGGTGGGATGCAGCGTCAACAATCCCGCTTCCTCCGTGACGTCGGCGAAGGTCCCGTCGCCGTTGTTCCGCAGCAACGAGCGCGGGTGCCGGCCGGCTTTCCCCAGCCATGCACCGCGCATCACCCAGATGTCGGCGAACCCATCGTTGTTGTAGTCGGTCTGCTGGATGTTCAGCCCGCCCGTGATCCCGACCAATCCCGCCTCGCTCGTCCGTTCCACGAACGTCCCGTCGCCGTTGTTGTGGAAGTACCGCAACTGCCCGTCGAGGCTCCAGGACGACACCACGAGATCGATGTTCCCGTCGTTGTCGAAATCGTCCGCGATCACCCCGCCGGCGAGATCATGGATATCTAGGCCAAGCGACGGCGCGATGTTGGGAAACCGTGGCATCGGGTATTCCGACGCGAACGCGGAGGGCGGGATCAGGAACTGGTTCGGGACTTGGTCCGGATAGCTCCCCAAGGTCATGTGCGCGATGTTCAGGAGCCATCGCGCGGTCAGGTCGCTTGGATTGTCGGCCAGTTGCTCGTCCAACATCCCGATCGCGGTCTTGGATCCGCGTGGCAGCCGGTGCCGAGCTTCGGCCGGAATCGGGAAAAGACAGGACTCCGCCAGGGGCGTGGCGAGGCAATTCTCCTGTTCGCCCAGGCGCATGTAGGCCGCCGCGCGCTTCATCCGAAGGTCCATCCGCCCCACGCGAGTCACCGTCATTCCGGACGCCCGCATCGAGTCCTCGATGTCCCCGATGGTGTTGATCGATCGATCCGGATGACCCGACTGCAACTCCTGGACGGACAACTGCACCATCAGTCGCATCCGGGTCTTTGGATCCTTCTCGGCAGCGGCCGAGTCCCGCAACACCTTCACGATCCGGTCGTTGTCGAACTGCGAGAGGGCGGCCGTGGTGGGATCGCGGAGCGCCCTCAGACGGGCCGCCATGCGCCGCGTGCCCGGCGCGGGATTCCCGGGCGCGTACTCCCGCTCGGGACGGCCGGGTTTGCAGATCGGATCGAGCGTCACCAACTCGCGGACCCGCGCATCCGCCGGGGCCTGGGCGCGCGCGCGGAATGGCGAGACGACGAAACCCGACCCACAAAGGATCACCAACACCCAAGCCAATTTCCCGGCAAGACGACTCGGCACAGACCTTCATGGTCCGACATTTCCCGACCTTCCCCACCCGGAAGGGACGATGTCCCATTTTCGGGGTGCGAACCGCTCTTGTGGCGTTGCCAACCGGCTGGTTCGGATAGCGAGAGGTCCCGGATTAGGAAACCGGCGACTCCAAAAGCCGGATGCTGCCGTCGTCCGCATCGAGCCGAGCGCGCACGCCCCACGGCAAGGAAAGCTTCCGCGCCTCGTGGCCATAGTCGAATTCCGCCAGCATCGGGAATCCCATCCCGGCCGTCACCTCGGCGGCGATCGCGGCGATACCCACCGTCGGATCGCCCGGTTCCGCCGCACGACAATGGGTGAATTGACCGAGCACCATGCCGGCGAGGCCGCCCAGGATGCCGCCCAGACGGAGTTGGACGAGCATTCGATCCACGCGGTGCCACCGCTCGTGGATGTCTTCCAGCACCAGCAACGCGCCCCGCGTGTCCGGGAGATACGGGGTGCCGGCAACCGTCGTGACCAACGAAAGGCAACCGCCCAGCAACACGCCCTCGGCAACGCCCCCGCGCAACGCGACGGCAGGATGGCCGGGCGCGTTGTGTAATTCCCAGGCCGACGGATCGCCCGTCACCAATCGCCAGAAATGATCCTCGGTAAAAGGATCGGGCGTCGCCGCGAATTCCACCGCCGCCATGGGTCCCGAAATGGTTGCCAACCCGGACTTCGCGAGCAGCGCGAGCTGGAGCGCCGTGATGTCGCTGTAGCCCACCACCAGTTTCGGATCGCGCCGCGCCGCGTCGTAATCGATTCCCTCCAGCAACCGCGGCGTCCCGTAGCCGCCGCGCGCGGCGAGGATCATCCGCACGTCGGGATCACGGAGGAATCCGTTGAGATCCTCAAGCCGGGCCTCGTCGGGTCCCGCAAAGGGACCGTGCCGGCCCGCCACGTGGCGCCCCACCTTGACCCGATGCCCACGCGCCTCGAGTCGCGCGACGCCACTGGCGATCCGCTCGAACGGCACGACCGGCCCGGCGGGGCACACGACCGCGATGGTATCCCCGGGACGCAGGCGCGGCGGTTTGATCGACGGCACGGAGGGAAGTTACCGAAGCCCAGTGGCACAGGCGAGCAGCGCGACGCACGGGACGTGGGTGGGTGATGGCGGCCCCGCCGTCACTTCCTCCTTACCCTTCGGGCCGTTACTTCGGCGTGTACGCGTCCGCTTTCCCGAACTGGAGACTCGGTTCCTTCGCGGTGTCGCTCACCTCGAGCGCGATCCAATGGCCGTTGGCCGCGTGCGCCGGAAACCCGCAGGCGATCGCGTAATCGCCGGCCTCGGACGCCTTGAAGCGAAACGTCTCGCCCTTGCTCCCGGTCGTGCCGCGCAACGGCTGCGTCGTGCTCGCTCCCTCGAACGCGGGATCGCCCATCTGCACGCGCTTGGCCATCGCGCGTTCCACGACGACCGCGCTGTGCGGCACCGCGCTGCGGTTCGTGAAAGCGACTTCCACGTTCCATCCCAGCGGCACGACGCATTTCGCGCCACCCTTGGAGAAGCCGTCGAAGTTCATCCCGTAATTCGCGGCGTTGTACGACGCGATGAGGACGAGGCGCACGGTCTTGGGTTCCGATCCGAGGAAGAGAAACTTCTCCGGCTTCGGCGGCTCCGGATTCGTAGCCTCGCCGGCGACGGTTCCGTGTTCGGCGTGGTCCGCGTGGTCCGGCGGGACCGCCGGTGGGTCTTCGGCCCGGAGCAACGCGAGGGCCGCGCCCGCCGCCGACAGGGCGATCACGGCGCGGCCTATGAACGATTTCCTCATGCTTTGAACCAGCCTCGTTCCTACTGCTCCAGCGGCGCAAGCACGGCGCCGGCGGGAACCTGGTCGGCGGGAACGATCTTCCAGAGACTGCCGCGGTCGTTCTTTTCCGGATCCGCCGGACCGCCGTAGTTCGCGTGCGCGTCGGTCACGTAGATCGTGCCGTCGGCCGACCGGCCCGCGCCCGTGAACATGAGCTTGGTGTCGAGCAGTTCCTGCATCTGCCACTTGCCCTGCCCGTCGCGCGCGACGCCCCACACTTTGCCCGAACCCCAGTCGCCCATGAAATAGGTGCCGTCCAAGCCGGGATATTTCGTGCCGCGATAGACGCCGAAGCCCATCACGCAATTCCCTTGGTCGACGTGGCTGTACTCCACGATCGGCATTTCGCCGACGCGCGGCGCGTCCTTCACGGCGTCCAGCAGCGGCTTCCCTTGGTCGTCGATCGGCAACGGGAACGGATGCGTCCCGCACATGAACTTCCACCCGTAGTTCACGCCCGCCTTGCCGGCAGGCTGGAAATCGACCTCCTCGAAATGGTTCTGCCCGATGTCCGCGATGTAGAGGTCGCCCGTCTTCGGATCGAACTGGAAACTCCACGGATTGCGCAGGCCGTACGCCCAGATTTCCGGACGCGCATTCGGATGCAGCCGGTTGAACGCCTCTTCGGAAACACCGAAGAGCTTCATCTGCGACAGCGGCGTCAGGAACGGATTGTCCTTGGGAATCCCATACGCGCGGTCGGTCGATGACGCCTCCACGTCGATGCGCAGCATCTTGCCGAGGTACGACGACAAATCCTGCCCGGCGCCGAGGACGTCGCCTTCCCATCCGCCGTCGCCGCTGCCGATGTAGAGGTAACCGTCGGGACCGAACGCCATCTGGCCGCCGTTGTGGTTCGCGTACGGGCGGTTGATCTGCATGATCACGCGTCCCGTCTCGAGGTCGGCCTCGTCCGGCTTTTTCGCGGACGCCTTGTACTCGACGATGAACGACGCGCCGTTGAACCACATGTCGGAGTAGTGGACGTAGAACTTCCGGTTCTCCGCGAACTTCGGGTGGAACACGATGTCGTAGAGTCCCTGCTCGAGGAACGAGCTGACCACCGTGTCGTGGATATCCATGAACGGTTTTGCCACGGGCTTCCCGTCCTTCACAATCCGCACCACGCCCGTGCGCTCGCACACGAACAGGCGGTCGGTTCCATCAGGCGCGCTCGTCACGCGGACGGGATCGACGTATCCGGTGGCGACACGAACGAGCGCGATCTTGACGGGATTGGCAAGGTGCCCGCCGGGCGTCGCGGTGTTGTGGGTGGGTTCGGCGGCGGCGACCGACAAGGCCGCGGCGCACGCGAGGATCACGGGTGTTTTCATTTCGGGATGGGTGGGTTTGTGGAACGGAAATCGGGTCGGGTCAACGGCCGGGTTTGTCGACGGCGGGCACGGACGGGACGGCGTTGGTCGCGGGCGCGCGGAGCGGCGGGCGAACGACTCCGAAAAGCGGCAGCGCCTTTTGGACCGAGCGCGCGACGCCCCAACCGAGCGGGATGCCGACGAGAAGCCACGCGACGGCGACGCGGAGGCATTTCACGCGGCGCCTCCTTCCGACGCCGCGAGCCGATGGCGTTCGGCGACCGGTTTGACGAGCAGGTTGCAAACGCAACCGACGAGCAGCAGCCCGCACATCAGGTGGAGCGTCGGGTTGTACGCCTCCGCTTTGGGCACGCCAGCGGCTTTGCGCGCCGTCGAGAGATGGTTGACCAATTGCGGTCCGACCAACGCCGCGAACGACCACGCGGTGATCAACCGCCCGTGGATCGCGCCGACCTGGTGCGTGCCGAACACGTCGCGCAGGTACGCGGGGATCGTCGCGAACCCGCCGCCGTACATCGAGATGATCACCGCCGCCACCGCCACGAATAGTGGTTGGCTCCCGATCCCCTGGGTCCACGGCAAGAGCGCGTACAACGCGGCGCCGAGGAGAAAATAGACGCAGTAGATCGCCTTCCGGCCCGTGCGGTCCGAGGTGGACGACCACACGAATCGACCGCCCATGTTGAAGATCGAGAGCAACCCGGCGAATCCGGCGCCGACCGTCGCGTTCACGCCGAACATGTCCTGGCACATCAACGAGGCCTGGCCGAGGATTCCGATGCCCGCGGTGACGTTGAGCGCGAGCACCGCCCAGAGCAGCCAGAACTGCGGCGTCTTCCACGCGCGGTCCACGCCGACGGCGATCGGCACCGCGGAGGTTCCGCCGACGGCCTTCGGTTGCCAGCCCGCGGGCTTCCAATCGGATGCCGGCACGCGGATCGACGCCGCGCCGAACGCCATGAACACCGCATAGGCGGCGGCCATCGCGAGAAACGCCTCGGCGACGCCGGTCGAGGCCGGGCCGCGGAAACGCTCGAGCATTTCCTGCCCGAACGGCGCGCCGATACGCGCCGCCGCCGAATCCCATGATGGCGAGTCCGGTCGCGAGCCCGGGTCGGTCGGGGAACCATTTCATCAACGTCGAGACCGGCGCGATGTAGCCGAGCCCGAGCCCAATCCCGCCGACGACCCCGTAGCCGAGGTAGAGAAGCCAGAGTTGGTGGAATTGGACGCCGAGGGAACCGATGACCAGTCCGCCGCAGAAACACGCGGCGCTGGCGATCATCGCGACGCGCGGCCCGCGTCGTTCGATCCACTTGCCGAACACGGCCGCCGAGAGCCCGAGCATGATCAGCGCGATCGAGTAGACCCAGCCCACCTGCGGGATGGTCCAGTCGATGCCGGCGGCGGGTTTGGCGATGCCGACGACGCGCGTGAGCGGTTCGTTGAAGACGCTGAAGCCGTACACCTCGCCGATGCAGAGGTGGACCGCCATGGCCGCGGGCGGAACGAGCCACCGGGAAAACCCGGGCTTGGCGACGACTGCCTCCGGTGAAAAAAACGACGGCACGCGAGATGGATCGTTGCGGGACTCCTGCGGGGAACCGCGGCATTCAGCGGACGCGACGGCCGGAAGCCAAGCGGGAATTGTCGTGGCGCCGGCGTCCTCGGCGTAGCGCGGCCGTCCCCGGCTGCGGTAGTCGCGGGCGTCTCGCCTGCGCGAGACCGTAGGGCGGCCGTCCCCGGCTGCACAATTAGCGGGCGTCTCGCCCGCGCCAGGCTTCCTTCGAGCCGGGGACGGCTCGGAATGCGCGGCCGAGGACGGCCGCTCTACGCCGCGACCGCCCCTACTCGATCGTCCCCACCAACACCCCCGGCTTCGTCGTGCCGAAGCCGACATTCTGTTCCGATTCCAGCGTGACGCGATTGCCGTCGACCTTGAAACGCCACGTCTTGTTGAACGGCGTCTCGTAAGCACAAACGCGCGTCACGAACGTGTCGTCCGAAACCCACGCCGCGCTGCCCGCGACGGACTCGTCCGCATACTTCTCGAATCGCGACCGCGACTTCCGCCACTCGGTGAACCCGCACGGCACGCTCGACTCCATGCCGCCGAGACTCGTCGTCATCACCCAGCCTTTCCCGCCGTCCACCGCACGGATGCTCGCCCACTCGAGCTTCTGGTCGTTCGCCGGGAACACGATTTTCTTGCCGATCAACCGCGCCGATGCCGGCGAATCCGCCGCGCCCACGGGCGTCGCGACCGAAAGCCCCGCGAGCCGCTCATGCAAAGCGCGCTGCCCCGCCGCATCCGCGCGCAATCGCTTCGTCTGGAATCCCGGCAGCAACTTGTCCCACGCCAGATTCAACACCCCCTGCATGTCCTTCACGCCGCTCGTGATCGCGATCACCGCGTCCTGTTCCGGCAGCACGATGCAGTATTGCCCGAACGCACCGTCGCCGCGGTACGCGCCGTGACGACAGCGCCAGAACTGGAAGCCGTAGCCCTGGTCCCAGTCGCTCGCCGGATTGCTCCCGTTCGAAACCTGCCGGCCCGTCGCCGCCTCGACCCACGCCGCGGGCACGAGTTGGCGTCCGTTCCACTTCCCTTTCTGCAAAAACAATTGCCCGAACTTCGCGATGTCCTCCGTGCGCACGCGCAGCCCATAGCCACCGAGGGACACGCCCTGGAAATTCGTGTTCCACACTGGATTCTCGATCCCGAGCGGCTCGAACAACCGCGGCCGGAGGTAATCCAGCACCGTCTGGCCGGTCTTTTTCTGAACCGCGGCCGAAAGCATGAACGTCGCCGCCGTGTTGTATTTGAAATGCGTTCCCGGCTTGTGCGGAACGGGCTGCGCGAGGAATGACTTCGGCGAGACCTTGTCCGCCGCGGCGGACGGTTCGTCCTGATGCCCGGTGGACATCGTCAACAGATCGCGCACGCGCATCGCGGCGAGATTCCCCGCGACCGTCGCGGGCGCGTCTTCCGGAAACAACTTCGCGACCTCGTCGTCGACGGACAGCTTCCCCTCCGCCACGGCCATCCCGACCGCCGTCGAGGTGAAGCTCTTGCTCAACGAGTACAACTCGTGGTTGTCGTTCGGTCCATAAGGCGCCCACCAACCCTCGGCGACGACGTGGCCGTGGCGCACCAGCATGAAGCTGTTCATGTCGTGGACCTCGTGGTCGATCGCATCGACGAACCCGAGGATTTGCGCGGACGAGATCCCTTCCTCCTCGGGCGTCGCGCGCGGCAGATCGGAGGGCTTGGCAAAGGCCGAGGCGGGAAGCGCGGCGGCAAGCGCCCACGCGAGCAGGTTGGATCGATTCATGGGAACGCGCGGAGCCTGCCGGCGTGCCCGCGCGGCGTCACACGGAAAATCCGCACTTGAAACTTCAATCGCCGCGCGCAGCCGCTACGGTCCCGGCGCAACAAGCGATGACCGCCCCGCGCTCGCACCTCAAGGACCTCGACTATTCGGTCGTGCAGCAATGCATGCACTGCGGGCTCTGCCTGCCCACGTGCCCGACCTACGACGCCACCAAACTCGAGCGCAACAGCCCGCGCGGTCGGATCGCGTTGATGCGCGCCATCGCGGACGACCGCTATGAGCCGACGTCGGTCTTCGCCGAGGAAATGTACTTCTGCCTCGGTTGCCTCGCGTGCATGACCGCGTGTCCCGCGGGCGTGAACTACGCCGAGTTGTTCGAGCACGCGCGCGCCGAGGTGGAGGAGAAAGGCCTGCTCGACAACCCGCGGCGGACCATGATCCGCAAGGCCACGCTCGAGTGGCTCTTCATGGATCTCGAGCGGCTCCAACTCGTCGGCAAGGGACTCCAACTCTACCAACAGACCGGGCTGCAATCGTTGGTCCGCGATTCCGGCGTGCTGCGGTTGCTTCCAAAACGACTGCGCGAACTCGAGGCGATGACGCCCGAGGTCCAGCCGAGGTTCTCGTCCGAATTGATCCCGCCCGTCCTTCCCGCGGCCGGCCCGCGCCGGTTCCGCGTCGCGTTGCTCACGGGGTGCGCGCAGGACCTGATTTTCAGCGACGTCAACCGCGACACCGCGGAAGTGCTCGCCGCGAACGGCTGCGAGGTGGTCACGCCCGCCGCGCAGAGTTGCTGCGGATCGCTCCACGCGCACAACGGCGAATGGGAACTCGCGAAGACGCTCGCGCGCCGCAACCTCGCGCAATTCCCGCCCGGCCAATTCGACGCCATCATCTCCAACGCCGGCGGCTGCGGATCGCATCTCAAGCACTACGCGAAATTACTAGCGGACGATCCCGACCTTCTTCCGGCCGCCCACGAGTGGGACCGCAAGGTGAAGGACATCCATGAATGGCTCGTGGAGATCGGCCTCGTGCCGCCGCCGGCGCAGGGCCAACCGGAACGAACCGTCACCTACCACGAATCCTGCCATCTTTGCCACGGACAGAAAATCAGCAGCCAGCCGCGGCAATTGTTGAAGGCCATTCCCGGCGTGAAGCTCGTGGAATTGACAGAGGCCAGTTGGTGCTGCGGCAGCGCCGGCATCTACAATCTCACGCAGCCCGAGATGGCGGGCCAACTCCTCGAGCGCAAGGTCGACCACATCCTCGCCACCGGCGCGACGGTCGTCGCCACCGGCAATCCCGGTTGCCTCCTGCAGGTCGTCAACGGCCTCAAGGCCCGCGGCGTCGGCCTGCGGGTCGCGCATCCCGTCACCCTGCTCGCCGAGGCGTATCGTCGCGCCTGAACTTTTCCCACGTTCCCATGAGTTCGCCGTATTCCACGCGTTACTACGAGGG
>JANYDN010000085.1 GCA_025363585.1 Verrucomicrobiota bacterium
GGAAAAGCCGGCCCCCGCTGCTAACGAGGTGCCGGCCACGAAGCGAACTAACCGACCGAAGTCTATCGAATGCCGGCCGGAATCGCAAGGTTCCGCACTCGACATTCCGCCTATTGAGTTGTGGCCCGAGCCTGTGGACGGCGCCGACGTGCTGACCGCCATCTGTGACATTTTCCGGCGATACCTTGCGCTCCCCGCGGGAGCCCCGGAAGTGCTGGCGCTTTGGTGCGCCCACTCGCACGCCTTCGAACTTTTCCGATGCACTCCACGGTTGAATCTCTTCTCACCGGAAAAGGGGTGCGGAAAATCGGTCACACTCGACATGCTGAGTTTGTTCGTGCCTAAGCCGATGACTACGGAAAACCTCACCCCGGCGGTTCTGTTTCGCGTCGTCGAGAAACATGTTCCGACGCTTCTGATCGATGAGGCCGACAGCTTTCTCGAAGGTGACGAGGGTCTTCGGTGCATGCTCAACGCCGGTCACAAGCAAGGCGGCAAAGCGCATCGGTGCGTTGGCGATCATCACGAGGTCCACTCGTTTCGCGTTCATTGCCCCGTCGTCCTAGCCGGCATTGGTCGCCTACCGCCGACGCTCCATGATCGGTCCATCGTGATCCCGCTTGTGCGGGCGAAACCGGGAGAGGTTTCCGAACGGTTCGATTTCCGGCGGGCGGATCGCGAAACCGAGTTGTGTCGAAAGTTGGCGCGCTGGATCGCCGACGTGCGGTCCGCACTGGAACTGTCGGACCCACAACTGCCGGATGGTTGCTACCATCGCACGGCCGATAATTGGCGGCCGATCTTCGCCGTTGCCGAAGTGGCCGGTGCCGAGTGGTTGGAGCGCGCGCGGCATGCCTACGGTTCGCTTGCCGCCTCCGGGGACGTTTCGCCGCATGGGCTCGGGGTTGAATTGTTGGCCGATATTCGCGATGCGTTCGCGAAGTCTCGACTCGACCGGATGCCTTCTGCCCGAATCTGCGAGGACCTCAATGGTCGCGAAGATCGCCCGTGGCCCGAGTTTCGCAACGGGCAGCCGATAACGCCGGTCCAACTGGCGAGGCTACTTAAACCGTACGGCGTTCGGCCGCGGGATCTTCGTGTCGGGTTGGAATGCCTCAAAGGCTACAACTCCGCCGACTTCGCCGACCCATGGGAGCGGTACTTGCCGCCGCCGGCTTGAGTCGCGACACCGCGACAAACCAACAGCAGGGGACATTCCTCCGAATTCTGGAGCCGCGACGCGACGCGGCACTGTCGCGGGTTCAACGGTGGAGAAAACCCTTGGCGCGCGGGCCGTGTCGCGGTGTCGCGGATGCGTGGCCGGGTGTCCGGGCGCGATGACCCTGCCGAGTCAACGCGGTGTGCAAGGTGCGATCACTGAACGGGGGCGAGGACGATACGGAAGCTGAGGCCCTGCTCCGAAGGCAAGTGCTCGCTTCTGGCGGCGCAGCGGTAATCGGCATGACGGGGGTCCGCCCCGTTCGTGCCGCGAACCACCCTGGCTTGTCCATCGGTGGGGCCAGTCGGGTCCGACACTTCCCAAAGCGGATAGGGGGCGTACCAGTCCGAGCACCACTCCGGGTTGTTCCCGAGCATGTCGAAAATGCCCCACGGATTGGGCTGCTTTAGGCCAACGGGCTTAACTCCGTACTGGCCTGTGTCGGCCCATTCGAAAGTTGATATGCTGCCGAAATCGTCGCCGAAGTAGTAAGCTGTGGTCGTCCCGGCACGTGCGGAAATCTCCCATTCGGCTTCCGTCGGAAGGCGATAGTGATAACCCGGTGGAATCCTCCCGGCGTCCGCCTCCAATTGAGTCAACTTCTCACAGTAGTTGGTTGCGTCCATCCATCGTGCTCCGACGGACGGTTGATTCGCGTCGGTTTGGTTTCCCGGATTTGATTTCGTGATCGCCCCATATTGTCCGGCCGTGACCATCGTGCTCGCGATCCAAAATCCGCGAGTGATTTCGACGGGATGTAGGCTTTCGTCGGCATTCCGGCCGGATTCCGAGATTGGACTGCCAATCGTGTATCGTCCGCTTGGAACCCAAACGAAACCGTCGGGCCGTCCCGGTGGTTCTCTGTTCGTACTGATAGCCCGATAGATTCTTCGACCGCCTGCCGGTATGGTTGAATCGATTAGCACGGCCGGCTTGGACCCAAGCACGAGGTTGGTCAGCGGGTGCCACACCGTGGGGCTTCCGACGGAGTCGGCCCATTCAATGGCATTGGTGCTTCCCGGGGCGCCGTTGATGGTAATGCGGGGCACGGTGTCGATTGAAAGCGAGGCCGGGTCAACGAGCGCGGGTGGCGGCGCAATCGTGACGCTCGGCGCCGTCGCGTACCCATTTCCCGCCGTCGTCACAACCACGGCCGCAACCTTGTCGCCGTCCAGAACCGCAACCGCGGTTGCTCCGCTTCCCCCCCCTCCCGAGATGGAAACCGCGGGCGCGAGTTGGTAGCCGGAACCGCTGTCCGTGATTGTGATTCCGGAGACAAGTCCCGCCGTGACGCTGGCTGTTGCGGTTGCTTGGCGACCGGCGAACGCTTGGGCCTGCCAAGTGAGCAACACCGCGAACGCCACGAAAACGAGCCGCATCATGGCGAAGTCTGTGGGAACCTTGGGGCGTTTGTGCAAGCCGAATGGTGGACGACCTTCGCACTCGTCTGAAAACGTCTCCTTGAGGCAATTGCGGCGTGCGGCGCGGGATGTTTGGAGGCAACGCAGGGAGTGAAAAACTGACGGCGAGGGGGTGGGGCTAAGGAATCTTTTTGGAAAGGCGGGAAACAGGTGACCGCGCGAGGCCGACCTCCATCCATGAGAACCAAGAAAAATCCCAACGCACGCGCAATCCAAACGTCAGCATTTCCGCCGTTCGATTTCCACGAGATCTCTGCTCCATCCCCGGTTTGAAACCGGAAAGCCTCACGCGCGCTTCGGCAGCGTCGCGATGATCTCCCTCCGCTTCGCTCTTTCGAATTCGTGAAACCGATCGTTGAGCGCGTGGAGCAGGTCGAGGCGGGATAGTTGCCGGTCGGGGTTTGCGCGGATGACCTCGTCGATGATCTTGTTCCGCTGCTCAAGCGCGGCGGCACGCTTATCCGGCATGTCGTGGATCGCGGTGAACCAAGCCTCCAGAATCGCTTGGACGTCAGGTGACACCGAGCAAGGCTTTCACAGAGTTCTTCCGGTCAGGATTCGCCGGATGCCCATATTCCAAGCATTGCGTCTCGCGAAGCATCGAAAGCGTCGCTTCGAAATCGTCGGATGAGAACCCCATGATCGGGACGGGCGCGCCTTTCAGAATCATCCGGTGGATCACCTCGCCGTTCGCGACAAGGCTGGCGAGCGTGATTCGGTGTTCCGCCTTTGCCGATTCGAACGTGCCGGTGTCCCGTCGCACGACCTCCACGGCGCGGAATTGGGAGACGTTCACCATCCATTTCATCGCGATCCCCGCCGCACGGATGCGCTCGTAATCCCGCCCCTTCGGTTCGGCGATGTACCGACCACCGGCGCCGGAAATGTCGGCCTCTGGAATCTCCAAAGCGTCTTGGTCCGTGGATGCGCTCACGTTTCAATCATGCACCCGCGGGCCAATCGCGCAAGGCGTCGAATTCCTCAACTGACCCTCCCGGTCTTCCCATTCAACTCCCGCAACTCGTCGCGAATCTCGCGGAGGCGCGAGAGTGGGAGCCACGGGAGCAATAGTCACGTCGTGGCGAGGAGCGCGGCGACGAACGATAGGCCCAGGACGGCGCGTTCATTCCTCGTCGAAATTGTTCAGCACAAACTCGAAAGCAGCCGCCACCTCCTCGATCCCCTCGCTTCCAGAGAATCGAACCATTCGCGGCTTCTGCCGGTTCGAAACGGTATAGCGAATGCCGTCCTTTAATGGCTCGATGCCAACGATGTTCTTCAGCGAATCACTCCACCCTGCCACGTTGCCGCTGAAAACAACGCGCTTGGTCGTGACGATGAAGGTTCCCTGCGCCAGATCCACGATGTCGTGTATGGGCACGGAATGACCACGGCTTCCGCCAACCCGAAAACTCACGCCCTTCATCACGCGGATGGATGTTCCGCGACTGCCTCCGACATATTCGCGCCGAACAACGCGCTCCTCCAGCGCGACTCCCGGAACCGCGACAATGGGTCTTTCGCTCAACCGGATCGGAACATTTGAAATGACGGGCGGCGGAACCTTCCCTTCGCGAATCAATTGAATCCGATTTCGTCGCGCTTCGCGGCTCAAGGCGTCGTTCAGCAAGGCGTCGCCCTCTGCGGCCTGCTGATTCGTCAGTCGCAGATAGCGGTGTATCTCGGCCAAACTCTCCTTCGCTTGCTCCGCCGTCATGTGCCCGCGCAGCGCGCCGCGGACGGCCGATAGCCACAATTCCGGCGCGACCTTGAGCCATCTTTCATCCGCACCACGCTTCTCGAATTGATCGCAAATCCAGTCGCGCTCCTCGTGGGTTAATATCCCGTCCGCGAGCGCAGCTTTCACGTCTTCGACAAACGCGTCGTTGGCGGTTCCGATGCTGAGTTTTCGAAAAAGTCTGCCGATCATGATTGGGAATGCACTATTTGACCACGGGAGAGGCTCTCGTACAAGCGGGCGTCTCGACGGACCGCGATGGAATCGAGTGGGTGCGGACCGCAAGGCAGTTCCTCGCTGGCGGGGGGTGGCGAAATGGTTCCCGGGGTGACCGCGCGAGGCCGACCCCTCGCTGTGAGGCCCTCGAAAAATTGAAAAGCCCCCACAACAGCGGGCGTGCTTGTCGTTCCTGAACCGTCCCGAGTCGTGGCGCGCAACAGTGCGGGATTTGCCGTCCCTGCTTAACGGTTGCTTAACGGAAGAAAAACGCCTTCATCGTAAACCGCTCATTGCGAGCGAGTTGTGAAATGGCGACCCCACGGGGATTCGAACCCCGGTTACTGCCGTGAAAGGGCGGTGTCCTAGGCCTCTAGACGATGGGGTCGCAAAGGCGACGATTGCTTAGCTGCCAATCGCTCCGGCTGTCACGCCGAATCCTTTCCCTGCAACGTATTTACCGCGAAATGGTGGGTCGGGTGGGGTTCGAACCCACGACCAATGGCTTAAAAGGCCACTGCTCTACCACTGAGCTACCAACCCCCGTCCAAACGCGGGCTGGGACGTTACTTGGCGAGCCTTCTCTCGCAAGCCCGATTTCCTCAAAACGCCAAAACTTTTCCGCAGCCCCGCGCGTGTCCTCGGGTGCCGGCCGGCGTCTACGACGTTGCGGTGGCCCCTGAATACCCCGACTGTGCCGTCGTCGATTCCCCAGATGTGAAGACCCGTCGCCCATTCGTGCGCCACCCCGGGAGTGCCGGCATCCGGCTTCCCGACGGCAATCCGCCCTGTGCGCCGGTCGTCACCGTCCTGGCCTCCTGACCCTCCAACTTCCATGAAACGCTACCTCCTGCCCGTATTCAGCGCCGTCGCATTGGTCGTCGGTGGTGCCGGGGTTTGGATCGCCAACGGCAACGATTCCCCGGGATTGGCCACCACCAACGCGGCCCCCACGGTTCCCGCCGTGTCCGCTGCCACTATCGACGCCCCGCCGGTCACCAATGGGACCGTGGCAGCCGAGGTGGCCACGACCAATCTGCCGCCCCTCGCCACGATCGCGCCCAAGCCTTCGGTGGTTTTGCCCCCGCCGGTCGCGGACGTCGTGAAGTTGTCCCGATCGTCCGTTGGGGATCCCGTGCTGATCGGATTCATCGGCAACATCAAGGAGCCGTTCACCTTGGACGCGGACCAAATCATTTATCTGAGCGACATCGGCTTCGGGACTCCGGTCCTCAATGCCTTGCTCAACAAAGCAGCCTCCGCACCTGCGGTTTCGCCCGGAACCCTTGAGCCCGGTCCGGCCGTCGTCGGCAGCGTGGTGCCGGCAAACGTGATCGCGACCGCCGGCAATGCCCCCCAACCGCAGTTGTCCGCGGTGATTCCCGGCGGGCCCGAACCCCAGGTCCCGGCGCCGGTCTATTCCGCGCCGCAGGCACCCCAAGGGCCGGACGCCGGTCCGGTGACCCCCGTCTCGCCCGGACAAACCGTCGGAACCGATGCGTTCTACGACAATCTTTCCCCGTACGGAACCTGGGTCCAGACCGAATCGTATGGATGGTGTTGGCAGCCCACCGTGGTCGTGGTCAACACGACGTGGCAGCCGTATTGCGACGGTGGCCACTGGGTCTGGAGCGATTACGGCTGGTATTGGCAATCGACCTATTCGTGGGGATGGGCGCCGTTCCACTATGGACGCTGGCATCGGGCCCCGAGTCTCGGATGGGTCTGGGTTCCGGGCAGCGACTGGGGACCCGCATGGGTCGCTTGGCGCCAAAACGATCGCCACTGCGGATGGGCGCCGCTTCCCCCCGAATGTTATTGGACGGTCGGCGGTGGATACTCGTGGCATCGTCCCCATGGTGGTGTCGTCGACGTCGGTTTCGGCATCGGCCATGATTGGTGGTTCGCTTGTTCCTGGGGGCATTTCTGCGAGCCCGTGCTTGCTCCCCATTGTTTGCGACGCCAGGAGATCGCGCCGTTCGTCCGCGACAGCCGCGCCATCTATGCCGGTGACAAGAGCGTGAACATCATCGGCAACCACAACACCGTCATCATCAACAACGGCATCTCCAAGGAACAGGTCCAGACCCACACGCGTGGGGAGATCCGCAAGGTCGACGTCCGCGAGGTCAACACGCCGGAAGCCGCCGCCCAGCGCGTCGCGTCGCGTGGAAACTCCGCGACGCCCGCGGTCGGCATGTATCGTCCGACTGTCCCGCGTGCAACCGGTGGATCCGCAGGGGCGGCCCCGTACATTCCCGGCGGTCGGTCGGAACCGGCCAAGGTCAACCCGGGTGCCGCTGCCGGTGGATTTGCCACGTTGCCGTCCCGACCCGACCCCCAGGTCCGCGTCCCCAGTGCCGGTACCGCATCTTTTTCGAATCCGAATCCGAACCCGGGTTCCGGAACGGTCCGTCCGAACACGCCGGTGTCCTCGCCGAATTATATTCCCGGCGGCGCGGGTTCTTCCGCGGGCAATCCGGGCCGGCCGAACAACCCGTCCGTGGGCGTTGCATCGCCCGCGCCGGCCCAGCCGGTGGGTGCTCCCACTCGATCCGTCGTCGGAACTTCGAATCCGGGACAGGTTCGCCAGGATCCCATCGCCATCCGACAGATCCCGACCACGCGGGCCGAGATCCGCAAGCCGGAGCCGGCGGTGGGTTCCGGCTACGCGGGACAAACCGTGAATCCGTCGGCGGTTCCCGGCGCCGGGCTTCGTACCGATGCCCCGGCGCGGCCGGCGCCGTCGTACGCCCCGCCCACGACCCGTTTCGCCCCCGGCGACTTCGGCCGGCCCGACACGACGCAGGTCCCCGTGATGCGCACGGAACCCCGCCAAGTCTACTCGGCGCCCGCGCCGGTCCAGAACATCCCGCGGGCCTATGCGCCGACTCCCGCGCCCGCGCCGGTCCAGCGCAATTTCGCTCCCCCGCCGGCGCAGAACCAAAACCAGAATTCGTCGGGAGGCAGGGTGCAGCAAAACAACGGCCACCAACGCGGCGCGAATTGATCCGCACGAAGCGCGACACGGACCCGGAAAAACCCACCCGATGAACTTCATGCGATTGGTCGTGCGATGGATCCCGCCCCTGTTCGCGGCGGGATCGGTGGCGGTGCAGGCGGCGAACGGGATCGGATTCCCCGCGGCGCAACGCATCCTGTTCGAGACGGGATTCGAACCCTTCGAGGGCTACGATGCCGACCTCGCGTTGGGAGGGCAGGCGGGTTGGACCGCGTTGGGCAGCGGCGGAAACGGCGTTCTCCCGGGGCCGATCTCCGGGTTCGAGGGACAGGTGGCCTACGTGGGGTTCAACGCGCCACAGCCCAAGGACGATCTCCTCAATCTTTTTCGTCCGGTCGCGTTGGTACCGGTCGCCGGCGACCTGCCGCTCATCACGTTCACCGTCTCGTTCCGGATCTACGATTCCACCGGCAAGGCGCCGACTTTCGACGACTTCCGCTGGAGCGCGTACAACACCCGCGAGGAACGCCTCTTCACGCTCGATTTCGACAACAGCGCCCTCGAGGTCAACCGGGCGCTCGATGACGGGAAGGGGTTCGTCCCGACCGGCTTCAAATTTCTTCCCAATGAAATCTACGACCTCCGGATCACGCTGAACTTCGCGCGCAATCTCTGGACCGCCGACGTCAATGGCGCGGTGATCGTGAACGGCGCGCCGATCACGACCAAGGGTGCCAAACTCGACCTGAACGAGATCGATGCCGTCTGGGCGGTGCGGGACGCGGCGAAACCGGGGGATAATTTCATGGTCTTTGACGACTACCGGATCACCGCGCTCCCGGTGCGCGAGATCCCGTCTTCGGTCGAGTGGATGGGACGACTCACGAACGGGACCGTGCTGCTGAAAGTCCTGGGCGAACCCGGCATCCCGTACGTCCTCGAATCGAGCGGAGATCTGGCCCAATGGACGACGGTCGGTTCCTCGACGGCGCAATCGCCGGGAGGCGTCGCGGAGTTCCAGGATCCCGCCGGGTCGGCGGGCGCGGCGCGGTTTTATCGCGCGCACGGGGTGCAGTGACCGGACAAGTTTTCAGTTTCAGGTTTCAAGTTTGAAGTAGGCCGGACGCCGCGGGTCCAGTCGGCGCTGGAAAAACCGTGTGGCGAACAGCCATGTTGGGTCGCGTGCAATCGAACGACGCAACCCCTTCGGGACTCCGACGCTCCCGTTGCCTCGTCTGCCGTTGGGCGCCCGTCGCGGTCTGGTGCGGACTGATCTTCTGGGGCTCGACCGACACGTTGTCCGCGGGCCACACCTCGCGGTTTCTCACTCCGTTCCTGCATTGGCTCGTGCCTTCGATGAACGACGATCAAATCGCGACGACGCGAATGGTGATTCGCAAGGGCGGCCACGTGACCGAATACCTCGTGCTGGCGCTGTTGTGGTGGCGGGCGGTGCGGCCCGATCCGATGCCCCGGGCGTGGCCGATTCGAACGGCGTTCGTCGCGTGGGCCGGGGCCACGCTCTACGCGGCGAGCGACGAGTTCCACCAGTCGTTCTATCCGAGCCGCGACGGATCCGTCCTCGACGTCGGGATTGATTCGGGGGGTGCGATGCTCGGTTTGTGGTGCCTGTACGGGTTCGGTCGTTGGCGCGGTTGGTGGCCGGCGAGATAATACGGCGAAGGCCGGGGTGAGGATTGCGAGGTCCACCGTCTTACGACGGCGGCCACCTGGCTTCGGCCGCCTCTCCGCTCACTTCGCCGGCACCGCGTTCGTCGAGGGCGGCGCGGGCTTCACGGTGAGCCACAAATGATCGATGCGCTCGGCGAGAAGGTGTTTGAAGCCCTGGGGAACCCCGTTGTTCTCGCCTCCGCCGGCGAGCGGGAACGAAACCAAGCGCTCGAATCCGGTGCCCGTGGCGACGACCCGCAACGGGGATTCCGCGGGGGCGGCGTTGGTGGCGGCCACGAGCTTCAGCACGCCCTCGCCCCCGGTCGGCGCGATTTCGAGTGGCAACGCCACGACACCCGGCGGAAGGCCGTCGACGCGAAACGCGAGCGCGTTGGTGAAGCCGCCGCGCCGCGCGACGGCGATCTTGGTCTCGTTGGTCTTCCCCGGCTCGAGCACCGCGAAATCCTGGGACAGGGACAACTCCACCGCGGGTCGCGGCGCGCGGATCGCCAAGTGGTACGCGGCGCGGGAGAGGTCGCGATGGACGAGTCGGTCGAGCACGACCCGATAGGCGCCCGCCTTCGGGGGCGTCCATGCGAGCAGTGGGTCGCCGGGCGTCGATTCCTCGGCATGCGCGACCACTTTTCCGGAGGGGTCCTCGACGCGAAGACGGACGTCGAGCGGAAAGCCGAACGAGGCGGACTGCACGGCGAACTCGATGGGCGAAGCCGGCAATTCGACCGAGTACCGATCGACATCCCGCGCGCCCTCCATCGTGCCCGTCACGGCGCCCGGGAAGAGCAGGGGTTGGGCTTGCTCGGCCAAGTCGTTCGGTTCGTGTTCGACCGACTGGGGTTCGTCGGCCAACGACACTTCAAGGACGTTGGCAGCGCCTTCGACACGGACCGTGAGCGTGGACCCGCTCGCGGCCGACGCGGGGAAATCGAGGCCCGCGGAGAGCGACGCGGGCAGATTCCAGCCGACGATATCCAGATGGTTGGCGGCGCCGCGCCGCGCCACCAACGGAACCGTGTGCGAGAACCACGGGCCGTCGGTCAGCGTGAGTCGGTAGACGCAGCGTGGGTTGCCCGTGAACTGGATGTCGGAATTCGCGGGATGGGGAAATCCGAAAGCTTGCACGACGTAGCGACCGTCGTGGGGGGCGGTCCATGCGAGGAACGAATCCAGGGTCCGCCCGTCGTCGTGGTTGAACGCCACCTCGACGCCGCGCGCGTCGACGACGCGCAGGACGGTGTCGACCGGCGACATCAGGACGTGCGCCTCTATCCGCGCGACGAGCGTTCGTCCCGCGCGCAGGTCGACGGCGTACGAATCGACGTCGCCCGACTTCTCGAGCCGACCGTCGATGGTTGCCGGCAACACGGCGATGAACTGTGCCTTCGCGAAGTGATCGTTCGGTTCCGTCTCGGCGGTGGATGGCGTGGGATCGACGACGAGGAAATGCGCCGCGGAAGCACCGTCGGCGTTGTGGAGTCGAAGCCAATGCGGGCCGGGCGGGACATCGCGCGAGAGGGCGACGGTGCACGCGGCGGCGTTCGTCCCGGGGTTGAAAACGATCCCGGGATGGTCGGTCCAAAAAGACGGCGGCCACGCCTCGTTTTTGCCGACGAGCTCCACGCGGTTGGTCGAGCCGGGCGCGAAAGCGAGGGGGAAGAGTTGGTCGTGCACGGGCGCGGCGGCCCGCGCGGGCGACGGCAGGGAGAGCATCGCCAACGCGGCGAGTCGGAAGAACGGCGTGCGCACGATGGCGGCTACGCGAAGAGTTCCTTGATGAGCCGCCCGTTGTTCACGAGCGACACGGGCCTTCCCGTGTTCGTGTGCAGCACTTGGTTCGGATCGATGCCCAATTTCGTGTACAACGACGCCGCGAAATCCTCCGGGCGATAGACGTTCTCCGCGGCCTGGTAGCCCTTCGCGTCGGTCGCTCCGATCACGGCGCCTCGCGGCGTGCGGCCGCCCGCCACGAGCACCGACATCGCGTGCGGCCAATGGTCTCGTCCCGCGTCCTTGTTGACCTTCGGCGTGCGCCCGAATTCGCCGAGCACCAGCACCATCGTGTTGTCGAGCAACCCGCGCGAGTCGAGGTCGCGGATCAGGCCGGCGACGCCGCGGTCAAGGTTGCGGACATGGTCGCCCTTGAAGGCCTCGAAGAGCTTCGTGTGGTGGTCCCAACCCCCGTAATAGACGGTGACGAACGACACGCCGACCTCGACCAGGCGACGCGCGAGCAAGAGGCGCTGCGCGAAATCGTTCCGGCCGTAGAGTTCGCGGACGGATTTCTCCTCGCGCTTGAGATCGAACGCCGCCTGCGCTTTCGGGGAGAGGAGCAACTCCGTGCCCTGTTGGTAATACTCGTCGAAACTCACCGCCGGATCCTCGGCGATGCGTTCCGTGTGTCGCTCCATGCGGTCGAGCGAGGCGCGAAGCACGCGGCGGTCCGCGGCGCGGCCGTCGCTCACGTCGGACGGCAGCACCACGTCCCGCACCCTGAACGCCTCCGAATTCGGATAGCCATCGACGACGAACGGCGCGTGGCGCCCGCCGAGGAAGTTGGGCCCGCCGCTGCGCGAGACCTGCGGCATGCTGACATACGAGGGCAACCCGTCGCGCAGGCCGCGCGAGCTGGAGACGACGGATCCGAACGAAGGATGGAACGTGACCGAGGCGCCGCATGCCACCGGCACCGGCGTCGGCGCGCCCGTCATCATGTAGTGGTTGCCGCCGCCGTGGTTCGGATCGCGATGGCAGATCGAGCGGATGATCGAGAGCTTGTCGGCGACCTTCGCGAGCTCGGGGACGGCCTCGGAGAAACGGATCCCGGGAACGGCGGTCGCGATGTCCTTGAAATCCCCTCGGATCCCGGACGGCGCGTCGGGCTTCGGATCGAACGTCTCGTAGTGCGACGGACCGCCGTCGAGCCAGACGAGGATGCAATTGGTCGCCTTGGCTTGCGACGGGGCGATCGTCGGGATTCCGGCGGCCACCGCGTGTGTCCGGGTCGCGGCCTGCAATCGCATCACGTCCGCGAAGCCCAATCCGAGCATGCCGCCCAGCCCGAGCTGGATGAAATCCCTGCGGGGCATCCCGGCGCAATTGTGTCGGAGGCTCGCCATGGTGACGGCAAATCCTTGGGCCAATCCCGCGGGATTGGGAAGGGGATTTCAAGCGCGTGGCGGCCGTGGCTGCGACCGCGGGTGCGGGCGCACCTTGACACTGCCCCCGAATTCAAAAGCGTTGAAGAAGGCGCCGTTGCGCTGGGTTCCGGGTGAACGGTGGCCGCGCCAGTGGATTCGGGGTGTTTCGCGCGGTCCTACAAAACCGATTTCGGTTTGTTCGTTGGAGGGACCAGGATTTTCGGCGAGCGGTTTGCGGATGCGCCCGCTCGGGAACGCGAGACCCTTTCAAGGCATCCCCGGCAACCCAGCGAATCTCCTTTCCGGAGCTTTTCGTGTGGTTCGTGGTTCACCCACCCAACTTGATGCAAGCCGAGCAGGTCCGTGGAATTGGCATCCACGAACCACACGAACCACACGAAAAGCCGGGGCGCCCGCCGTGGGGGTTTCGGCATTGATTGCAACAACGTCGGGGAGTCTCGCTCGGTCCCACTTCGTCGATCTCGGTTGGTCGATGGCAGCCCCGGACTTTTCGGGGGCAGTGTCCGGATGCGCCCCGCGGCTGCGCTTGCGAAAATTTCCGGATGCCAGCGCGTGCCCGGAGGCGTAGACCTTGTCCACTTCCATGGGCGAAATCATCCCGGTCCGCGGCCTCAGCAACTCCGACTTCTTCACGCGCCACGCCGCGGCCGGACGCGTCGGCCTGGTTGCGGGAACGTCGTGGGCAGACCGCCTTATCGCGCGTGCGGAACGCCATCTCAACGAGGACAAGTCCTGGGGAAGCTGGACCCATGCGTTCCTCTGCCAGGGCCAACGCGCCGACGGCCGGCACTGGGTCGTCGAGTCCGACCTCGATGTCCACCGCAAGCACACGCGGCTCGGGGTGCAGGAAAACCGGGTCGACAAATACCACGACGAGGCGACGTACAGCACGGTCGCGCTCGTGGATTTCGGACTCGGCGAGGAACAATTGCGGGCCTTGGTCCACGAGTCACTCGAATTGGTGGCGACGCGCGCCAAGTATTCGATCCGTGAATTGCTGGGCACCATGCTCGCCATGAAGCGCCCGCAACTGCGCGGCGAGGCGAACCGCATGGCACGGGACCACAGCTTCTATTGCTCGGCGTTCGTGCAGCACGTCTTCCGGAGGGCCGGCGTCGATTTGTTTCCGGGTGTCGACGTCAAGAACACGACGCCCGACGATCTCGGGCGTTCCCCCTTGCCCTTCCGCATGTGGGTGCTCGAGCGCGAGCGTCCCAAGCCCCTCCTCAAACAGGTCGCCGGACGCGTCCGCAAACGCCTCGCGGTCCATCGCAGGGCACGGCGCATCGCGCGCGGCTCGTCGAAGGCTTGAACCGTCTTGGCCGGAACGATGCGGCCTGGGTGGGTGGCGGCGGCCCTGCCGTCACTTCCTGGCGGGCTTCTACTTGGCGGCGACCATTTTTTCCCCGAGGTCGCGGCACAGGTCCACGAACGCCGATTCGACGAGATTCAACCGGCGCCCGCGCCAGTGCACGAGCACCCACGGACGCTTGAGCCGGCGTTTTCCGGGCAGCACCGCGACGAGGCCCGTGTCCTTGGTGATGCTCCACGACGGCACGAGTGCGACGCCCACGCCGCCCTTCGCGAGCGCAAGCGCGGCCTTGATCGATGCCGATTCGCAAATGGCGTTCAGGCCGATCCCGTCGGCACGGAAATGTTCGTCGATGAGCCGCCAGCTCGGCGTCGCCCGACCCGGCAGGATGAGCGGTTGCGGCCCGATCTGGTCGAGCGGCGCGCCCTGATGTTTGGCCCACGGGTGCGCGGGCGGGACGGCGAAACACAGCTCGTCCTGGAAGAGGTTCACGTTCACGAACCGCTCGTCGGGTTTTCCGGCGAGCGCGAGGGCGAGATCGACGCGACGCCCTTCGAGCGGATCCAACGGATCGGTCCCGTCGGTGAGTTCGATCGCCGGCAGCGTCCGCGGATGATCCCCGCGCAGCGCCAGGAGCACGGTGGGAACCAAAGTGTCGGCAAACGCGGCGGGCGCGCCGATGCGAAGGCGGTTGAATCCCCAGTGCTTGAGCGCGCCCATCCCGGTGCGCGCCTGCTCCATCTCGCGCAGGATTTTTTCGCCGTGCGGAAGGAGTTGTTCGCCCGCCTGGGTCATCATCACCGTTTTTCCCACCCTGTCAAAAAGGCGACAGCCCATGTCGGTCTCGAGCGACTTGATTGAGTGGCTGACTGCGGATTGGGTGAGGAAAAGTTCGCGCGCGGTCTGCGTGAAACTGCCAGTTCGCGCGAGGATGAGGAATGCATGGAGCTGCCTGCTGTCGATCGGAGGATTCATGGATGAGGGTGGTTCATCGAAACCGGAAAGCCCGAAGCAACTGGCGGGCCGGGTTGTGAATGGAGGAGGAAGCGGCCGTCATCACGGTACGCAAGGGTCACAGACCGTCTGCCCGCAGCGGAAGGGCAGCGTGAGGTAGAGCGGCCTTCCCCGGCCGCGCGGAAAGCAGCGTCCCAGTGCGTCTCGCCGGGGCTTGCGGGGCACGGGCGGGGACGCCCGTGATTTGCGCAGGCGGGGACGCCCGCGACTACGTCCGCCCGGGAGCCCACGCCACGACCGCCTTGATTCCCGGCGTGTTCCGCCGTCAGGTTCGGGCATGTCCGACGCCGACCCATTGGCCCAATTGCGCGAGGCGGTCCGCCTTTCCCCCGGAAACGTTCCCCTGCGTCAGGCGCTCGGCGATGCGTTGCTGGCGGCCGGCCGGGCGGCGGACGCCGAGGCCGAGTTCCGCGCCGCGCTCCACCTTTCCCCGGAGAACGGCCAATCGAAGCTGGGACTCGCCCGTTCGTTTTTCCAACAGGGTCGCCGCAGCCACGCACTGGTTTTGCTCGAGGACCACGTCCGCAGTGCGGACGCAACGGGACGCGCCCACGTGCTCTATGCGCGTCTCCTCGCGGGGATCGGCGAGGTGGAGCAGGCCGTCGCGCAGTACAAGGCCGGGGTCCGCAAGGATCCCGGCGCGTCCGACGCGGAATTCGCGGAGCGCATGGGAATTCGTGGCGGGCCCATGCCGGCCCCGGACGCGGACGCCGCCGAACCCGATGACGACGAGGTGTTCGAGGCCTTCGAGTCGGAGTCGGAGGTGGAGGACGGCAAACAGCGCGCCGCTTGGGGGGACGGTGACGCGGGCAACGCTCCCGAGGTCGAGCGTCCGAAGATCCGGTTCGCCGACGTCGGGGGCATGGAGGCGTTGAAGGAGGAGATCCGCCTCAAGATCATCCATCCGCTAGCGCATGCCGATCTCTACAAGGCGTACGGCAAGGCGATCGGCGGCGGGATCCTGCTGTATGGTCCGCCGGGATGCGGCAAGACCCACCTCGCGCGGGCGACGGCGGGCGAGATCAACGCGGGGTTCATCGCGGTGGGAATCCACGACGTCCTCGACATGTGGATCGGCAACAGCGAGCGCAACCTCCACCAGCTTTTCGCCCAGGCCCGCCGCAATGCGCCGTGCGTGCTGTTTTTCGACGAGGTCGACGCGTTGGGTGCGAGCCGCACCGACATGAAATCCAGCGGTGGACGCCATCTCATCAACCAGTTCCTGAGCGAACTCGACGGCGTCAAGGCAAGCAACGACGGCGTCCTCATCCTCGGCGCGACCAATGCCCCGTGGCATCTGGACTCCGCGTTCCGTCGTCCCGGTCGCTTCGATCGCATCCTTTTCGTGCCGCCCCCCGACGCGGCCGCGCGTGCCGATGTCCTCCGCTTGCACCTGAAGGGGAAGCCGCAGGAAGACCTCGACTGCGATGTCATCGCGAAAAAGTCGGACGGATTTTCCGGCGCCGATTTGAAAGCGGTCGTGGACGTGGCGATCGAGGCGAAACTTCGCGAGGCGATGAAGACGGGGACGCCGCTTCCGTTGCGGACGAAGGATCTGGTCGCGGCGATCGCGGGGCTGAAGCCGACCACCCGGGAATGGTTCGCCGCCGCGCGCAACTACGCGCTGTACGCGAACCAAGGCGGGACCTACGACGAGATCCTGAAGTACCTGAAACTGTAGGGGACCACGGACGAGGGCCGGGGAGATTTTTTACCACGGAAATCACGGAAATCACGGAGTGGGATCGTCGGGATGTTTTGGGACCCCAATACTCATCCCGCCGCATCCGCATTCACGTCGCAAAACCATATACCGAGTTCCGTGATTTCCGTGATTTCCGTGGTACAAAAACCAGCCATCCGGTTCTCGCAGTCCGTGTGCTCCGTGTGCTCCGTGGCAAGAAATTTATCCGCACGCGCGGTCACCGCAATTCCGTGGTCTCACGCGAGGCCGCTGCGCTTGAAAGTCTCCATCGCCTCCCGCAGTTGCGTGCCGCTCATCTCCCTTCGCTGCCGTGCCATCGCGGCGCCGGCCAATTCGTCGCATCGCTCGTTCCACCGATGCCCCGCGTGCCCCTTCAACCACCGCCAATCGATTTGGTGCTTCGACGACAATTCGTCCAGTTCCACCCACAGGTCGCGGTTCTTCACCGGCTCCTTGGTCGACGTCCGCCATCCATTGCGTTTCCAGCCATGGATCCACGACGTGATGCCCTGCCGCAGGTAATCGGAGTCGGTGTGGAGTTCGACGGCGCACGGCCGGTTCAACGCGCGCAACGCCTGGATCGCCGCCTGGATTTCCATGCGGTTGTTCGTGGTCGCGGGAACGGCGCCGGAGATTTCCCAGGCGTGCCCGCCGTATTGGAGCACCGCGGCCCACGCGCCCGGTCCGGGATTCGGCGCCGCCCCGCCGTCGGTGTGCGCAACGACGCGCGGCAACGGCTTCGCGACGATGGCGCCGTCCGACGGTGGAGGTTCGACGGCGCTCACGAAACCAACTCGGTGCCCACGCCGGCGTCCGTGAAGATCTCGAGCAACAACGAATGCGGGACGCGTCCGTCGATGAACTGCACTTTCTCGACGCCCGCCTTCAGCGCGGCGACGGCACTGTCGACCTTCGGGATCATGCCCGCGTCGACGATGCCCGCGGCCTTCAGCGCGCCGACCTCGGCCGACGACAGGTGGGTGATGAGCGTGGACGGATCCTTCGCGTCGCGGAGGAGTCCGGGGACATCGCTCATGAACACCAGGCGCCGGGCCTTGAGCGCGATGGCGGCCATCGAAGCGGCGACGTCGGCGTTGCAGTTGTAGATCCTGCCGTCCTCGCCCCGCGCCGTCGGGCTGATGACCGGCGTGAACCCGCGCCCGATGCAATCCAGCAACGGCGCGACATGCACCTCGGTGACCTCGCCGACCAAACCGAGGTCGATGGGTTCGCCGTCCTTGCCGACGATGACCGCCTTCCGGCACTTGAAAATATCGGTGCCCGCGAACCCGACGGCGACGCCGCCGAGTTTCTGGATGGTGTGGACGATCTCGGGATTGATCTCGCGCGAGAGGACCTGGTCGACGACCGCGACGGTGGCCTCGTCGGAAACGCGCTGGCCCTGGATGAACCGCGTCTTCACGCCGGAACGCTCGAGCGCGCGGGTGATGGCCTTTCCGCCGCCGTGGACGACGACCGGGTTCAACTCGACGGACTCGAGGAACACGACGTCGCGCGCGACGCCCTCGCGGACGGCGGGGTCCGGCGAGTCCATGAAGCTGCCGCCGTACTTGACGACGAACGTGGCGTGGCTGAAGCGCTGGATATAAGGCAGCGCCTCGAGCAACACGGAGGCTTTCGAGATCAGTTCTTGCATCGTGAAACGCGGTCGGGGGAACGGACTTCGCGGTGGGGCGTGGGCGGATCAACCGCCGAGCGTCGTCGGATCGGCGACGTTGCCCTTGTTGAAATCGACGTAGTGTTCCGTGAGATCGGCCGCGTACATCACGGCCTCGTGCTTGCCGAGGTTGAGCCGGATGTGGAGATCGAACTCGCCCGGCGCCGCCGCCTTGCACAATGCGGCATAGGTGGCGCGCGTGGGTTGGCCACGCCGCAGGCTCCACAGCACCTTGCGGCTCCCGGACGCGGCGTAGCCGATGTCGACCTTGTCCTCGACGATGGCGGCCGGGCTGTAGCCCAGCGCGTCGATGATGCGCCCCCAGTTGGGATCGCCGCCGTGCCAGCTCGTTTTCACGAGCGACGAATTGGCGACGGCGCGCGCCGCGGCGTCGGCGTCGGCGAACGATTTCGCGCCGGAAACGCGGACGGTGACGACCCGATGAACGCCCTCGCCGTCGCGGACGATCATCTTCGCGAGCACGAGGCAGACGTGTTGAAGGGCCGCCTGGAACACGGTGAAGCCAGGTCCGCGCCGCGTCGTGATCTTGCGGTTGCCGGCGAGGCCGTTGGCGATGACGAGCACGGTGTCGTTCGTGCTCATGTCGCCGTCGACCGTGATGCGGTTGAAGCTGTGGGCGACGGCCTCGCGGAGCGCGGCCTGGAGCACGGTGGCATCGATCGCCGCGTCCGTTGTCACGAAGCAGAGCATCGTGGCGTGC
>JANYDN010000158.1 GCA_025363585.1 Verrucomicrobiota bacterium
TCCGGTCCGGTCCCGAACAATTCCCGGGCCCCGGCAGCCTTCGGAAGCTCAGAGTCCGGGAGTCTCGAGGCGTTCTCCGTCCATCTGGTAGATGCCGAGCAAGTAGCCGTTCTCGGTGAACTCGCCGACCTTGAGTTTTCCAATAAGCGTCACCGCTTGGTCCATCACGGCCCTCGTGCCCCCGCCCGTCATCTTCACCGTCACGAACTCGTTCAACTTCGGTACCCCGCCGAAGCAACACATCGACTGGTCCCGCAGGAGGATCATCTCCGTCACTTTGCCTTCCTGGACCTTCAGGGGGAGCATGAACCCTTTCAGCGCCACCTTCTGCCCGTCGAACGCCCGGATGTTCGCGGGAATCTGGTTCGTGTTCGCCGCGGGCGGAGGGTTGGTGCCCGTGTATTCGGGCGCGAGGTACGCGAAACCCGCGAGCTTGTCGAAACCGATGGAGGGAATCTCCTTCTTGCCCGGAACGGCCGCGGCGTCATCGGCGACGGCGGCCGACGGGACAACCGCCGGAGTTTGGCCCGCGGGTTTGATCGGTTGGCCACGGACGCCCACCGGCTTGATCGGCTCGCCGCGCGGCGCTTTGGGCGTGGACGAATCCGCCAACAACCACGATCCCATGAGCGTGGCACCCGCGAAGCCGATCGCCATCTGCGCGAACGATTTGATGTTCCGTGTTTTCATGTCGCTGTTTCCCGACCATCCGACGCCCGCCGACCCTCCGCTCTTCGCGGGCTTTTGTCGTGTCCCAACCCTTAGCACCGCGAATCCCCGTCGCCAATCCCCCGTCGGCACCGCAACGACGAAGCGCATGACGGGCCTAGGCCGGGATCAAACCGAACACGCGCCAACCCAAGAAGGCGTGCCTGTAGGCCGCGTGCCCCCACGCGGCGTTCCACCCCCGCATTCCGACCCGATGGTTGTCTCGGACTGGCCCTCACGACGCCGGGTCGGGGGACCCAGCCTACCACGCATGGCATCAAACCGGCACCGATCTCCCGGGCACCCGGGCCAACAACGCCAATCCCACCATCGTGAGCCCCGCGTTCAACAACAGGAGTTCGGTGCCCATCTGGTAACCGCCGAACCACTCCGCCGATCGCCTCGACACCAACCAACTCGCCGCGGGCGCCATGCACGCCACGACCGGAACCCAGGGTCCACCGACTTTTACCCGCGTCGCCAAGCCCAGGGCGAACAGTCCCAGCAACGGCCCATACGTGTAGCTCGCCAATTCGAGCACGAGGTCGATCACCGCTTTGCCCGGCATTGCCTGGAACGCCAGGATCACCCACAGCAGGACGACTGCGAATCCCACGTGGACCCATCGCCGGCGCCGCGTCTTTTCCCGGGCCGTCAGGTCCGCGCGCGTTTCCAACCGCAGGAAATCGAAACAGAACGAGGTCGTCAGCGTGGTGAGGACCGAGTCCGCGCTGTTGAACGTGGCGGCCGTCAATCCGACCACGAACACCACCGCGGCCGTCGTCCCGAGATGTTGCAACGCCAGGAGCGGGAACAATTGGTCGGGATTCGCCGGCAAGGCCAACCCGCGTGCCCGGACGTATTCGAACAGCAGCACGCCGACCGAAAGGAAAAACAGGTTCACCGGCAGCATCACCATCGCGAACGCATAGAGGTTTTTCCGCGCGTCCCGCGGCGTCGGGCACGACAGGCTCTTCTGCATGTTGTTTTGGTCGAGCCCCGTCATCACCACCGTGATCGCCGCGCCGCTCAGGAACTGTTTCCAGAAATACGACTTCGACCGCCAGTCCCAGTCAAACACCCGCGACAAATCCGATTCCCACACCCGCGCCACCAGTCCGCCCACGCCCAGGCCGAGGTCTTTCCCGATGATCAGGAGGCTCAGCACCACCCCGCCCAGCAGGAACGCGCTTTGCAGGCTGTCGGTCCACACCAGCGTCTTGATCCCGCCCCGAAGCGTGTAGAGAAGGATCAACGCGATGATCCCGCCCACCGTCACCGCGAACGGCACGTGCAGCGGCCCGAACACGAACTCCTGGAAAACGCGCGCCGCGAGGAACAACCGGGCGGCCGCGCCCAGAATCCGTGAGAGAAGGAAAAATCCCGCGCCCGTCCGTTGGGCCGCCGGACCGAATCGCTGGCCCAGAAACCCGTAGATCGAGGTGAGGTTCAACCGATAGTAAAGCGGCACCAGCACCTCCGCGATCAGCACGTATCCCAGCACGTATCCCAGCACCATCTGGAAATACCCGAACCGCGCCACGCCGACCTTCCCGGGCACCGAGATGTAGGTGACGCCGGACATCGAGTCGCCGATCAATCCGAAGGCCACCACCCACCAACGCGAGGTGCGGTTGCCGAGGTAATAGGACGACTCGTCCGCGCGGCGCGACGTCCACCACGCCACGCCGAGCAACGCCGCGAAATAGGCGGCGGCGACCAACAGGATGAGCCAGGGATTCATGCCGCGGGTTCGGCCTTCACGGCAATGCGGCGAGTGGAACCCGACTCGCCGGGAGGAATTCCACGAGACGATCCGGGATTTCCCCGGCGATGGCCGAACGCACCCGATCGCGCTCGGACTCGGAAAACACGGGGGTCAAAGGCACCGATTCCAAAAGGCCACCGAGGATTTGTTCCGCGTATTGGACCAGTCCCTGCCGCAGCGGGACGCCGAAGACCGCCAGCCAGACGCCGAACACCACCGGATGCCAACCGTGCGCACGGCCAGCCTCGACCGCCTCAAGGTAACGCTGCACGACGCGGACGTCGCGCAGGGGCCGCAAGCGGGACAACTGGCGTTGTCCCACGCGAATGCTCGCCTCGCCCGGGCTCGCATGAAGTCCCCACGCGCGGTCCAGCGCGATCAGTTCATGGAAGCGTCCCGCCGAAGCCAATCGCCACGCCTCGGCGACCGCGGGCCATTCCTCCCGGATGATCACCTCGTCGCGATGCCGCGTCAGCCACGCGGAAACCACCGCAGGCGACGCGATCCCCGATGGCTTGGCGGGCCATCGCTCCGCAGGCTTGTCGTCGCCGGCCAGGCGTCGGGCCAGCACACCCGATTGATCCGACGCGACGCCGGAGGCGGGCTGCGGACTCCGGGTGGAAATCGACTCGGTGCTCACGACCGGGGGACGCTAGGACGTGTGCCTGCCCGACGCCAAGGAGCGAAGCGCCATTCGTAATCTCGTTGATGACGATTGAAACGTAACGGTCCCACGCCCCTCCCGACAGGATCCACTCGCGCCAAGCCGGGAAATCGCGGTCTCGTCACGATCAGCCGCCTTACTGCGGCGACGACAATTCCTTCTCACTGGGCAATTCAAGAAACCCGGCCGCGCCGTCGGGGAGAATCTCAACCGCCTGTGGTTAGCGGTGGATCTAGGGAGTCCGGTGGATCAACATAAACCCCGTGTCCCCGGTGACAGGCACCGCGACTTCTTGCTCATACCCGTCGCCTTGGATCTGCGGTTGGAAGAACGGCAACTTCGGACCATCGACCGTTCCCCGAGCCTCGGCGTCGTATCTGGCGCCAGTCCGGGTCGGGATCGTGACGCGCAACTTGCCGTCCGCCACCCTCACCCGCGGGTGCGCCTCGGCGTCCGGCGGGAAACGCACCACGTCGACGCGGACCGCCATCGGATTCGAACCGGGGACATCCCGGACGCACGCGAAGACCAACGAGGCATCGTCTTCGTACGCCAAGGCCCATGCCTGCGAGCCAGGAATCGCGGAGGGTTGGAACTCGGGCTCGAAATGCCGGTCGAGCGATCCATCGGACAACCAACGGCGGAGGCGCCAGACGTTCGTTCCGGAAGGTACTGGCTCGGTGACCACGTTGATGGCCCCGCCGTCAAAGGTGGCGACGAGCGCGTGGAGGTTGGGATTGGGAGCCGTCGACGGCGACGGGTTGACGCCCGGCGGCAGGTCGATTCTTGCCTCGATATAGCCGCCGGGCCCCAGGACGACCGCGGGCGGTCCCACGACCAAGTTCAGCGTGTCGAATTGCCCGTGCACCATCGTGCCGGCCGCGCCTCGATAGGGCGTGAACGTCGAGTCAAGGCTGCCATCGCCCGTCAATCGCAGCACGCCCAGACCCTCGGGCAAATTACCCGGCGTGTCTCGCTGGACGCGGCTTCCGGCGATGGTCACGCGTCCTAGCAATCCCGCGGTCATCGCGTCCACCACGGTGAATTCCGGCACGGGCGAATGGAACGTCGCGTCCAGCGCCAAGGCCGGTGTCAGCCGCGCCAGTCGATAGGCCGGCGTGCCACCAATCTGGTTGAACAACCCCGACACCATGAGACCGCCACCGGGAAGACCCAAAGTCGCGGTCGCATGCGGGACGTCCAGAGCCGGGAACGCGCGCGCGCGCAGCCGCCCATCGCGGTCGAGTTCCACCACGCCAACGCCCTTCAACCCGGCGATCTCGTCGAACGCGCCCGCAAGCCGGACCCCGCCGTCGTCGAGACGTTCCAGCGATTCCACGATGCCCACGCCCCGCACGACGCCACCATCGCCGTAAGCCGTGTCGAGGGTTAGGTCGCGCCGCAATGCCGCGACCAGCGGTACCGAGGAGATTCCGGTGCCGCCGCCACCCGCAAGCAGCATCCGCCCTCCCGGAAGCGGCAAGATCTGCGTGACCAATGTCATGCCGGCTACCGGGCCTTCCGAGACCTCGGCCGGCGCGCTCACGATAGGCGTCAGACGCGCCACCTCGATCGACGGCAAGGCGATGGACGCGCCGCCTTGGGTGTTCTCCGTCGCAAGCGTGAAGCGGCCTACCGCGGCGCCATCAGAGATGAACCAGCGCAAGATGGGATTCGTCGCACCCGGGATCGCCTCGTCGTTTCGATACCACTGAAGGGAGGGCCGTGGCTTGCCGGCGACGATGCCGTGCAACACCAGGGTCTCGTTCACCGCGATCCGCGGCGGCGCCCCTTGGACGTCCACCGATGGCACCGAATCGACCGTCGAGTAGGCATGCAGCTTGGCGATGCCGGGCCGCAGGACACCGTTCACCGCGTCGAAGTTTCCACTGAGGAACAGACCGCCATCGTCGTCCAATTCGATCCGTCGAACGAGCACCTTGCCGTCGGTCTTGGCGAGCTCGACGCGGAAATCGGGATCCCTCGTGCCGTCCGGCAGCAGGCGGACGAGCCCGGTCACCGGCGTGCCTTGCCAATCCGCGAAGGATCCCGCGCAGATCACGCTGGAGTCCGGTTGCACCGCGAACTGCGTCACCGAACCCGGGTGCACCGGGACCGACCAAAGCTGTCGCCCGAAGTAGTCGTTCCGCGCGACCGCACTCGACGCGTTGCCTTGGGCGTCGACGCCATCGCTCAGGTAGAACAAGTCGCCCACGGCACCCGGTGTCGGGATTTCTGGAAACTGGTCCAGCGGTTCCCCTTCGACCCCACTACCGAGGAATGCATTCGGCTTGTACAACCTAGGATCGAGCGTGACGAACGTGGCGACGGCCCCGAGTCGGGCGTCCGACCAACCCGGCCTCTCGCTGAGCGGAAGGAGCCCCAGATTGCGCTGGAATCCGAACGTGCCATCGGGCCGAACGCGGACGAACCGCGCGCCGCGTTGCACCAACACCGATCCGTCGGGCAACGCCAAGGGCTCCGCCATTTGGCTTGCGGTCGTCTCCGCCAGGTTTGGCAACGGGATTGTCCCGCCGTCGGGCCGCACGATCCGGAAGTTCGACGCCCCATCGACCAACCACCCGCCATCCGCGCGGGGCACGAGATGCGTGACATGGCTTGAATCGCCTTCGTAAAGCCGCCACGCGGGATCGGGCGTTCCGTCCAGATGCAGCCGGCTCACCTGACCGGGCGTGTCGCCGTACAGGATGATGCCGTCCCGCGTCACGTGGAGCAGGACGAGGTCGTTGGTCGAGTAGCCGGCGGGCAGCGTCGGATTGAACGAGGCATCAAGCTCGGCATCGGCGACCGCGCGGGCACCGAGAGTCGTCAGGAGGAGCGCGGCACGCAGGATGGCGCGAGTTTGGGGGATGCTTTTCATCGGGGCGATGTTGACGTGGAATCCGGTGGTTGGGTTCCGGCGAATCGGTGTTGAGACCGAACGATCCAATGCGTGTCACGCGCCCGCATTAAAACTGATCGGCCCGCCGCGATTCGGCACGTGCCCACCGTCGAGAGGTGTTTCAAGAAGACGGCCCGTCGAAGCCCAACGCAGGCGGAACTTCCGGCAACCCGAGCGTGGCGGTGACATGCGGCACGGCCGCCGGCGACGCCGCACGCGGACACGGAAAGCGCCGGAAGCCGCGCTTCCAACGACACGCTGCGCGCCGCGAGCGGCACGAGTGCGCCAACGTTGGCCCGATCCACCGCGTCACCACGGCGGCCACCCGGGCGAGGCGGGCCCGCGCTACTTCTTGATCTGCACGCCGTCGCCCGCCGGTTTGTCGGATCCGACCGGCACCGCGTTCGCACCGATCGCGAACAAGTGCGTCTGGCTGCCGATGTACATCGTGCCGTTGGCCACGATCGGCGTGCTGTAGATGGCCGCGCCGAGGTTCGTCTCGCTCAGCACCTTCATCTTCTTGTCCACCGCCAACACCACCAGGTCGCCGTCCTCGTCGCCCACGTACACCTTGCCGTCGGCAACCAGCGTGGATCCCCACATGTGCGCCTTCATGTCGTACACCCAGTTCAACTTGCCGGTGTCCGAATCAAGGCAATGCACGAAGCCGGAGAAATCCCCGATGAACAACAAGCCCGTGGCCGGGTCGATCGAAACGGACGAGATCGAGCGCTTGATACCCTTGTAATCCCAGATCATCGCCGACTTGGTGACGTCGCCCTTCTTGGTCGGGTCGATGCAAAGGAGGTGGCCCACGCCCTCGCCGTGCTCGGGATCCTGGCCGGTCGCGACGAAAACACGGCCCTTGTAGAAAACCGGCGTCGCGTTGATTTCACTCGGGCCTTCCGCCGACGAATACTTGTACGGCTTGCCGTCCTTTGCCTTGTATTCCGGCGGATTCGCGTCGAGCCACCAGACCTTCTTCATGTAGGTGGTGTCCTTCTCCTCCTCGCGCTTGAACTCCGGACCCGCCAACACGGGAACCATCATGGAGCCGTCGCCCTTCTGCGGCTTCGCGTCGAACGCGTAGCACACGCCGTCGCCGCCGCCGAAGAACACCTGCCACTGGCCGTTCACGAGGCCCGCCGAGGGCGATGTCCATTGGCCGTGGAAAATGCGCGGCCCGATCGCCGCGTTGTCCTCCGCGACCAGCTTCCCGGTCTTCGGGTCGATCACGATGAAGCTCGGCGAATTCGGCGACGGGACGTTCACGTGCGACCAGTCCTGGCCGTTCGAGGTCCCGACATAGAGCAAGCCATCGACCATGAGGACGGAGCAGTTCGACGCGTTGTGCGGGAAGACCCCCAACTCGTCCATCATGTCGTATTTCCAGATGATGTCCGCGTCGTTCGGTCCGGCCTCGGGCGGATTGCCTTCCTTCGGCGTGTCCTTGGCGAAGTACTTGGCCTCGTCCTTGAAGTCGCCGTCGTTGCCGTTTTTCAATCCCTCGGTGTCGAGGCACAGCACCTCGCAACGCGAGGTCACGACGTACAACCGGTTCCCCACCACGAGCGGCGACGCCAGCAAACCCAGGTTCTCCCAGTCGTTCACCTTGCCCGCCTTGAGCTTCGGCACCACGAGTTGCCAAAGGAACGCCCCCGTCTTCTCGTCGAACACCATCAGGATCGAACGATCGCCCGTGTGGCGCTTGTCGCGCGGCGACTCGTTGTTCGTGCCCACGTAGACTTTGCCCCCGGCAACCACCGGGTTTCCGTACGATTGCGAGCCGAGCTTCACGGCCCACTTCACGTTCTTGGTGGTGGCGGGATCGATTTCCTCGGTCCCGGTCTTTACCTTGCCGGGATCGAACGACTCGGGAAGTCCCTTCGCCGGCGAGTACATGTTGCGCCCCGGGTCGTTGCCGCCCCATTGGGGCCAATCTTCGGCGCGGGTGACGATGCCGGCAGCGACCAACGCGGCGGCAAGCAGCGGGATTCTCTTCATTCTGCGTTCCATGGAAGTTTCGTGACGAAGCTAGGACGGTGGGTCGGACGGGTCGTTGGATCGGGGATCAGTTCGGGGTGACGACGATGTTGTCGATCGCGACCCGCTGGTCCTGTGGGGAGAAGCCAAACAAACCGGGCGAACCGGAAAGATGCGGGTGGGCATGGGTGAACTCGATGTTCCATTCCGCGGGCTCGGGATCGCCCTTCTTCCACGCCTTGCCGCGAACGATGCCCGATCCATCGGGCTGAAGGTCGACGCGCGACTTGATCGTGTACCACGCGTTGGGCGCCCACTTGAACGGCTTGCCGCTCTTGATGCGTTCCTGGTTCGAGTTGATCTCGATCTCCTGCGAGTTGCCCTTGAGGATGATCGCGTACCGTTGGTTGATGATGCCGACCTCCGACATCTTCCGCTTGTTGCCCTCGGAGAGCACGTCGGCCTGCACTGTGACGTTGCTGAGCGTCGGGAAGCCGAAGAACACTTGGCCGCGCTGGAAAAGCTTGTTCTCGATGGTTTTCATCAGCGCCTTGTTCGTCGCGACGCCGTCCATGTCCTTCGCGCGGACCTCGAAGCGGAACCGCGCCGAATTCCACGGCAGCGGCGGATAGGCGAACGCCGTCGGCGACTCGACGACATTCGTCGTCATGTTGGTCAGGGCAAACTGCTGGAAATCGTATTTCAACGGCGGCGCGGGAAGGATGCGTCCCTTGACGAATCCCACCAGCTCGGTGCCGTCCGC
>JANYDN010000073.1 GCA_025363585.1 Verrucomicrobiota bacterium
CCTCGCCCGCGAGATCGACGCCTTGGGCGGGGAGATGGGTCGGAACACAGACATGACCGGGATTCAGTTCAGGATGCTGAATACCAAGAAAGGACCTTCGGTATGGGCCCCTCGCGCGCAGTGCGACAAAAAGGCGTACCAGTTCCGATTGAAATGGGTATGCGAACGACAGGCGAATCTGGATATCCAACAGGGACAGACCATTCGGATCGTTACCCAAGATGGCCAAGCCATCGGCGTGGAGACAGCCCTCGAGGTTCGATACTTGGCGAAGACGGTTGTGATCACCACTGGAACATTCCTTCGTGGGCTTATGCACATCGGTTCGAACCAACAATCCGGCGGACGATCAGGTGAGGCAGCAGCCCAGTCGCTTTCCGGATCTTTGCGAGAGATCGGCTTGGAGTTGGGACGGTTGAAAACCGGAACGCCTCCTCGACTGAATCGGAAGTCGATCGATCTGGGACGCTGCGAGATTCAAAGAGGCGACGAACCAGTCCCGTGGTTTTCCCATTGGGATCGGATGTTCCACGTGGAACATCGATCCGAAGCGGTCGACCAGGGGTCTCGGCCTCATTATCCGCCGGGCTCGATGTTGTCCAAAAATGGCGGTCAAGTTCCCTGCTATTTGACCCATACCACCGATCAAACTCGCGAACTGATTCTCGCGAATCTCCATCGATCCCCGATGTATTCAGGAGTCATCGAGGGAGTCGGCCCGCGGTATTGTCCCAGCATCGAGGATAAGTTCGTTCGTTTTGCCGAGAAGCCAGTCCATCAGATTTTCTTGGAACCCGAAGGGATCGAGACCGACGAAATCTACATCAACGGCTTTTCAACCTGTCTTCCGTTCGAAGTGCAGATTCAGATGGTTCGATCGATCGTTGGATGTGAGAACGCCGAAATTCTGAGACCTGCGTATGCGGTTGAGTATGACTTTGCGGATCCGATGCAACTCCATCCATCCCTAGAGACCAAAGCGTGCGCGAATTTGTTTTTGGCGGGACAGATCAATGGAACCTCCGGGTACGAGGAAGCCGGAGCCCAGGGCTTGATCGCTGGCATTAACGCTGCCCTCAGAGTGCAAAGCCAACCTCCCTTGGTCTTGGGCCGGGATCAGGCTTACATCGGAGTGCTCATCGACGATTTGATCACCAAAGGCACGCAAGAGCCTTACAGGATGTTCACCAGTCGCGCGGAATACCGACTGTTGCTTCGTCAGGACAACGCCGATCTACGATTGTCGAGCCTGGGGCATAAAGTCGGCCTTATCTCCGATAAAAATGATGAAACAGTCAAAGAAAAGCAAAACGCTATCGATAACGAAATTATTCGGCTTCAGAACCGCCGAACCGGACAACATTCGTTGGCCCACCTTTTGAAGCGTCCCGAAGTGACCTACCGCGACTTGCCGGACGCGCGAACCGATCTCGACGAAGGGGTCATCCAACAGGTCGAGATCGTTTTGAAATACGCAGGATACATCGACCGGCAAGAATCGGAGGCCAAGCGATTCCGATCGCTTGAAGACCGTGAGATCCCGGAGCACTTCGATTTCGAGGGAGTTCCCAGCCTGCGAACGGAGGCTCGCCAGAAGCTGGCAAAAATTCGGCCGCGGACTTTGGGGCAAGCCGGCCGAATATCCGGTGTGACCCCCGCCGATGTGAGCCTGCTGATGGTTGGCCTCAAGAGAGCCGCGAACCTCGCGAAAGATGGTGGTGGGCACGATGAATCCCCGTCGTGCGGGGAATAGTTCGGAGTATCGCCACGACCCTTCACCCAGCAATCCGTTTCCGGGTCAAGCTCCGTCCACGGAAGAGGTTGTGGTGCCTCGAAACGACGCTCGCCTTGGGGCTTGTCAATAGGCGGCGCCCCCGATAAACGTGTCCGGTCTCCACAAAACTGAACGCACTCGAGTGGGTGCGTTGGCGGCCTTGGGCGGTGTAATCCGTGTGTCACCCCCAAGGCCGCTCCGTTTTGATGGGTCTCCCTGCAGCAGAGCTTCCTTCCGTCCAAACGCCTTCTCTCGGTAGCCTGTATCCCAGTGGCACGGCGAATTCTCCTGATCCGGATGAAGGCGATCGGCGACGTGATGTTCACGCGCCCGGCGCTGGCTGCGTTGCGCGCCGAGTTTCCCCAGGCCCATATCGCGTATCTCACGGGAGTCGTCACGGCTCCCCTGGTCCGTACGTTCGAGGAAGTGGATGAAACCCTCGTTCTGGACCGTCGTTCCGTGGGTTGGGACCGACCTTGGTCCACGGTTTCCGCCGCCGTCGGACTCTGGCGCCGGATGCGGGCCGCGCGTTTCGACTTGAGCATCGATCTCCATGGAAATTCCGAGAGTGCCGCGGCCCCTTGGTTCGCTGGTGTTCCGGAACGTTGGGGATGGAGCGTGGGACGGGAATATCGGCGCTGGTACACGCATCATGAATCCGTCGAGTCGCGTCCCGGCGTGATCCGTGCCCGCAATGGAGCAAACGTCGATGAGATGCACCCCGCGGACTGGCATCTGGAGTTCCTCCGACGATGTGGGGTGAAGGCCGGCAATCCGCCGTCCGTACTTCGGTTGAGTGACGAGCCGCGGGCCAAGGCGGCGGCCTTCCTCGCGAGAGTCGGAATCGTCGACGGCTCCCGGGCCCTGTTTTTCCAACCGTTCTCGAGTTCAACGCCGAAGGACTGGCCCGTTGCCAACCAACTCGTCGTGGCGCGTCATTGGAAAGATCGCGGATACGACGTGGTCTTTGGCGGCACCGTTGCCGAATTGGGCCAACTCCAACCCGTAGTCGATGCGGGTTTTCCCATCGCGGCGGGACTCGATCTGCTCGCGATGACCGCCCTCATGACGCGATGCATCCTCAGCGTCGGACCGGACACCGGCCTGATCCATCTGGCCCATGCGGCAGGCGCGCGTGTGCTTGACCTGCGCCGTTACAAGAATGCGTTTCCCCATCGCCATCCTGAATACGCGATCACCGCGCCGGGAACGGGGACGGTTTCAGAAATAACCGTCGGCACCGTTCTGGAGGCAATGGAACGAATCCTTTCCGGGGTCACCTGAGCCTCAATCCGGTGGCGACGGGTTCAGCGGGACGTGGACCCAAGATATCGATCGTAGATCGCTTCCAATCTCGCGCACATCACGTCGAGTCCATACTCCGACGCGGCAATCGTGGCAGCCGCGTTTCCCATCCGGGCTCGCTGCGAGCCGTCGGATATCAGACGACCGATAGCCCCCGCCAACGCCTCCGGATCGCGCGGTGGCACCAGCAAACCCGTCTCGCCGTCCCGGATCACTTCGGGGATCCCACCGATGCGAGTTCCGACCACCGCGCGTCCCACCGCTTGTGCCTGGAGGATGATTTGCGGAACGCCCTCGTGGGCGTACGAGGGCAAGACCAGGACGTCGAGCGACGCCAATACCGATTCGACGTCATCCCGGTGTCCCAGCAAATGCACGCGATCCCGCAATCCAAATTCGTCGATCCACGCCTCGACCTGAGCGCGGATGGGACCGTCGCCGGCGATCACGAATCGCAATCCGCGATCCGATTGGGCCAAGGACGCGGCCGCGCGCAGGAAGTATTCATGGCCCTTCCAACTCCGAAGAACCGAGATCATTCCGATCACCTGGACCTCCGGAGAAAGGCCTAGCTCCCGATGCAGGACGCCTTCGATCGTGGGATGGAATTTCCGCAAATCGATCCCGGTCGGCACGCACGTGACCCGCGATGGTTCCAATCCCAATTCGGAAGCCAATCGCGACGAGATCCGTTCGCTCGTGGTAAGGACGTGATGGGGAAGGCGACCGAACACGATTCGACTCGAGAATCGGTTCGGATAGTCGACCTCGATGTGACGCGACCGGAGCACCAATGGAACCCCGGCCATGCGGCCGGCGATCCCGGCGATCCATCCGTCCCGGGAACTATGTGGATTCACCACGTTGATCCGGGTCTTCCGGATCCAACGACGCATGCCGAGAATCGACGCGGGATACGCCAGACGACGATCGTCGAGCGGCCGGACCTCGAATCCGGCCTGGGTGGCCTTGGCCAGAATCCGGCTGGCCTTGGGTGCCGACAGGAGCATCCGGTGGCCGCGTTCCCGCATCGCCAACATCTCGGTGTAAATGCGGATTTCCTGCCCCCCCCAGCCAACGGAGGCCTCGGTATGCAGAATGGTCCGGGGCGAAATCATCTGCGCAACTGGTTGGCGAAGTCAGGCATCGGTTGACCTCTCTTCGGAGGGTTCGGGGAAGGGTATCGGGCCGCAACCCGATTGGCACTCCCGGAGAATCCGACGATGGCAACGGCGACATTTTTGTCGGTCCATCGCGGCACCGACGGTACTTTCCGTTCCGGTAATGCGACTCGCCGTCATCCGCCGCCAAAGCAGCCCCACGGGAGGTGCGGAGCTGTACGTGCAGCGGTTGGTGGAAGCCCTGGATGGCGAGGGACACGAGGTCCATCTGGTCTGCGAGTCTTGGCAATCACCGCCATCGGGCGTGGTCATCCACAGGCTACCCGTTCACTCGCGACGGGCGTCCCGACCCGTCGCGTTCGCCGACGCCGTGGAGGCGGAACTGGCGCGGCATCGATTCGACTGCGTTTTCAGCCTCGAGCGCACCCGCCGGCAGGACGTCTACCGAGCCGGCGACGGTGTCCATCGCGTCTGGCTCGAACGACGTGCCGCGAATGCGCCGTGGTGGAAACGCCCGTTCGTCGGCCTTGGCGGCTTCCATCGCAATGTCCTCGCGCTCGAGGCCGCGGCGTTCGATCCCCGCAACACGGGACGGATCATCGTCAACAGCCGCATGGTCGCGGGCGAAATCCAGCGGCACTCGGCGTTCCCCGACGACCGGATCCATAGGGTCCGGAACGGAATTTCGACCACCCGGTTTCTCGGGGTCGACCGTTCCGCGGCCCGCGCGCGGTTCGGGCTGCGGCAGGACGAATTCGTGTTGCTCTTCGTGGGCTCCGGTTGGGAACGAAAAGGCCTTCCCCAACTCATCGCCGCGATGCGCAGCCCGGAACTGTCCGACGGACGAACCCGCCTCCTCGTCGTCGGCAAGGGACGCATCGCGAACCTGCCTCCCAACGTCACCCTCGCGGGCATCGTGCCGGACATCGAGCAGGCTTACGCCGCCGCGGATCTCCTCGCCTTTTTGCCGATCTACGAACCCTCCGCGAACGTCGTTCCCGAAGCACTCGCCAGCGGCCTTCCCGTCGTCACGTCCTCTTGGAACGGTGCGTCGGAATGGCTGGAGCCGGACGTCGACGGTGACGTCGTTCGCGATCCCAACGACACGGGATCGGTCGTTGCGACCCTTGCGAAGTGGCGCGACCGGGGTGCACGGCGCATCCTACGCGATCCCGCCGAGTTCGATATCGCGCGCAACGTGAGCGAGACGGTTGCGATCCTCGAACGCGCCGCGCGCGAGCGCACCCCATGAAATTCAGCGCCTGCATCATCACCCTGAACGAGGAGGCGAATCTCGGGCGCGCCTTGGCCAGCATCGCGGATCTGGCCGACGAGATCGTGATCGTCGATTCGGGCAGCACCGACGGAACCGAGGCGATTGCCCGACGCCACGGAGCCCGATTGCACCGTCAGGATTGGCTGGGCTATGTCGGTCAAAAAAACCTCGCCCTTTCGCTCGCACGCAATGACTGGGTGTTCTCGTTGGACGCGGACGAAGAGTTGTCCGGGACGTTGCGGGAAGAGATCCGCCATTGGAACGAACGCGATGCGGTGACGCGGGAGAAGGGTTTCAGCATGCCGCGCTGCGTTCGATATGGGGATCGATGGATCCGGCACGGCGACTGGTACCCGGACCGTTTGGTCCGCTTGTTCCGGAAAGATGCCGCCAAGTTTGCGGGTGGAAGGGTCCATGAACGCCTCGAGGTCCAAGGCGAGATCGGCGCCTTTTCGGGCGATCTGCACCACTACTCGTTTCGGGATGTGGACGACCATCGCGCGCGCGGCGAGAAATACGCGGGGCTTTGGGCGGAGTCGGCGTGGGAATCGGGGCGTAGGTCGGGGCCGTTGTCGCCATTGTCCCACGCGGCGTTCCGTTGGGTACGGAGCTACCTGTTGAGGGCGGGATTCCTCGACGGGCAGGCGGGGTGGAGGATCTCGGCGATCTCGGCCCGCGAAACGTGGCTGAAGTACCGGATGCTGCGCGACCGATCCACCAAGGTCCGTCAGGAGTAGCGCTCGGGCGATAACAGGCCGATGTCGATCGGCGAAGGCCGCCCCGAAAGCAGATCGGCGACGATGCGACCCGTGATCGGGCCGAGGCTCAGGCCCATCATCGCGTGGGCGGTGGCCACCACAAGGTTGGGATGGTGCGCACAACGACCCAGATACGGCATTCCATCGGGCGAACACGGGCGCAAACCCCGCCATGGCTGGATCCCCTCGAAATCCTTGGGACCAAATCGCGGGAAGTACTTCGCCACCGAATCGACGATGCCTTGCACCCGCACGGGATTGATCGATTCGTCGAGGCCGGCGATTTCCATCGTGCCGCCAAATCGCAGCGTCGATCCCATCGGGGTGACCGCGACGCGGGCCTCGGTGAAGATCGAGCAAAGGCGTGGGAGCTCGCGGGGATTCGCAACGGTCAGGCTGTAGCCCTTTCCCGCCTGCATGGGCAGGTTCAGACGGAGATCCCGCGCGATGCCGGGCGACCACGAGCCGCCGGCCAACACGAATTCGTCGGCTTCGATGGCACCGCGCGAAGTCTTCGCGGACCGAAGTCTCCCTTTCTCCACGTTCCAACCCTCGATGCTCGTGTCCCACTCGAAACGAACGCCCGCCACGCCAAGGCGCCGTTGCATGGCGTCCATCAACAGACCGGGGGAAAGATGGCAATCCTTGGGAAAATAAACCGAGCCGGCGACGTCCATGGTGACGTCGGGATCCAGTTTGGCGGTGGCTTGCGCGTCGAGAATCTCGGCGGGAATGCCGAGTCGGCGTGCCTCCGTGGCCGTTGTCGCCTCGTGGTCGAGGGCTTGCTGGGATTTGCAAAGCATGACCAAACCGCGTTGGACGAGGCCGAATTCGTTTCCCGTTTCGGCGGCGAGTTCCTCGAAGCACGCGCGGCTGGCAAGGCTGAGATCGCGGATGACCGGGGCGCAGCGAGCGACGTGGTCCGGCGTGGAGGCTTTCCAGAAGCGCATCGCCCACGCGGCCAGATCGGCATCGATCCTGGGTTTGATGTAGAACGGAGAACGCGGGTTCCACATCCACTTCAGGCCCAACGCGACCATTCCCGGCGCGGCCAACGGAACAAAGTGGCTCGGCACCACCATGCCCGCGTTGCCGAAGGAACATCCGTCGCGCCGTGCCGGATTGCGGTCGATGACCGTCACCGTGTGGCCGGCCCGGCGGCAGTAGTGGGCGGAGCAGAGACCGATGATGCCGCCGCCGATGATCGCGATGTGGGCCACGAGGATGAAACGGGGGGTGAATTCCGCCCTGTCGAATCGTGGAGTTTGACGATGCCCGGCGTCTTGGATGAATCGGAGGCCGGGCGGGTGCATTTCGCACCAGCGGCCCCCAGCCGTATCCATGCAGTAAGAAATCAATTGGGTATCTCGCCAAGGCGCCAAGACGCCAAGAATCCAAACATTCCCGACCGAGCCGGGACGGAACCCTGCAGTCGCGGCAGGGGAATCATCTCACGCCAAGGGGGACCAACGCCGGCCAAGAAGGCGGGAACGTGTATTGGGAACTAGACATCGGATCCCACCATTCGGTGAAATGACACGCCGGCGGTCTTTGCCCCCTTGGATGGCCTTGGCCCGTCTTGGCGTGAGATAATTCCTCGGCCGCTACTGCATGGATACGGCCAAGCGGAGGTCTTTTGAAGCGTGCTGTAAGATGTGGTTCGGCGTCCGCGTTATCCCGGCAGTTACTCCGGTTGCCCGCCTACCCAAACGCCGCGAGAACGACCCCATCGGGATCGTTCCTGCCATGCCGGGATCCCGGCCAGACCCGGGAATGTCCGTTCCCATTCTCGGAGCCCGAACGCGACCCCTACCCGGGTCCCGCCGGCGTTTACCTTCCCTTAACAACTTTCCCCCTCGGTCCACACACGGGGCTTACACGACGGGACTTCACTGGTCGCAACACCGGGGGCGATGTCCTCCGGGCAAGGCAACAAAAACCAGTTTCACCAAGGAACGTTCCATGAAAGCCAATATCTCCCTCCTCGCCCTCGCGCTCGCGGGGGCAATCAACCTCGCCGCCACGGCCCAGGATGGCCCGCCCGCAGGCGGCCCGCCCCACCCGCCGGGACACGAGGGCGGACCGCGCCGCGGGGGCGGCAGTCCGCTGGTCAAGGCACTCGATGTGAACCACGACGGTGTCATCGATGCCTCGGAAATCGCCGGAGCCAGCGCCGCGCTGTTGACGCTGGACGCCAATCACGACGGCAAGTTGTCCGCCGACGAGCTCCGCCCGCCGCATCACGGCCCCGAGGGGACGGGTCCCGACGGTCAACAGCCGCCGAAGCCGCCGGGTGACGACGCTTCCGGCAAGCGTCCGCATCCGCCGCTCGTCGCGGCCCTGGACGTCAACAACGACGGGGTGATCGATGCCGCCGAGATCGCGAACGCGCCGGCCGCGCTCAAGACCCTCGACAAGAATGGCGACGGACAATTGACGCAGGATGAGCTGCGTCCTGCCGGTGGTCGTGGTCCCGGCGGCCCGGGCGGCAAGGGTCCTGGCGGACGTCGCGGCGGCCCTGGTGGTCCGAAGGGTCCGCAGGGCGGAAGCGACGCGCAGTAATTCGGCGCGGGACGGGATGCGATCGAAGTGAAGTGGGTATTGGGGGGACGGCGCTGGGGCGTCGTTCCCCCTTCGTTTCG
>JANYDN010000192.1 GCA_025363585.1 Verrucomicrobiota bacterium
GTTGCGGTTCAACGCCGACACGCCGGTGTTGGGGTTGGTCGGCGGGACGCGACGGCTGCGATTCGACGAGGGATGGCACTCGCGCCGGACCGCGGAGTCGTCGGTGGCCGCGGCGTTGCGGCCGCTGGTGCTGGGCGACGAATGGCAATTGTTCGGAACGTGGTTCGGCGATGCGGCGTGGCTCGGTCGATTGGCCGCGGACGCGCCCGTGAATACCGACGACCGTCCGGTGGTGGTGTTCGGCGCGGCGCGGACGTTGGCCGGGCGCCCGGCGCCGGGATTCGCATTGCTGGAGCAACTGCTCGATCGTCCGCGGCCCGTGCCCGACGGGTTGTTCGTACCCGGGACGGGGCGCGCGTGGATGGATCGGTTGGAGGCGTTCATGACGGCGCGGGATTATTATCTACGCGGATTGATCGCTGATGCGTCGGGACAAAAGGCGGAAGCCGAGGCGGCGTTCCTCGAGAGCGTGCGGGCGAGCGCGGATTTCCCGAGCGGCTACTCGCAGTTGCTGGCGCGGGCGACGCAGCAGGCGCGGTCGGATCCGGTCGCCGCGCGACGATTGCTGGACGCGTTGACGGCCGCACGTCCGGATCGGACGGTGGCGCGCGAACTCCGGGAAAGATTGGGATTGTAGCGGGCGACGGAGTTTCAGGTTTCAAGATTCAAGATTCAAGTTTGAAGTCCGCCTTAGCCGTATCCATGCAGTAAGAACTCGATCGGGTATCACGCCAAGGCGCCAAGAATCCAAGAATCCAAGAATCCAAGCATTCCCGAGCGAGCCGGGACGGAACCCTGCGGTCGCGGCATGGGAATTCTCTCACGCCAAGGGGGACCAAGGCCGGCCAAGAAGGCGGGAACGTGCATCGGGAACCAGACATCGGATCCCACCGTTCGGTGAAACGACACGCCGGCGGTCTTTGCCCCCTTGGATGGCCTTGGCCCGGCTTGGCGTGAGATAATTCCTCGGCCGCTACTGCATGGATACGGCTAAGGCGCGCCCTGTCGAAGCCGGATGAATCCATGCGCGGCACCCGCATCCAACGCGATGGTCGCCCGCCCACCCGGCGGCGCCGCCCCAAGCCCCGTCCACGCCTTGAGGTCCGTCGATCGTTCGATTTGCACCATCGCCCCCGCGGGCATTTCATAAACGATCTCGATCCCGTCCGGCTTCGGCGATGCCGTCACCAACCGGATCGTCGGAGGCGAATCCGCGCGCCCGGGCGAACCCCCGGACAACGTGCTCGCACGCCAATGCGCGGGATCGTTCGGATCCGCCGGACCACCCTCCGAAGGCACCAGTGAATTCCCGCCGCCGTCGGGCGCCGTCGGCCAAGGCGCGGCTGCCGAATACTTGAAGCTCAGTTCGTTCGTCGAGCCACTCGCCGCGCGGACCGTCACCGTCTCGCCCGAATTCGAAAGGCTGCCGTCGTAGGTCCCAAAGACGGGGACCCCGGCCCCGAGTCCGTTCGCGGAACGGAATCCCGCGATGTTGGTGCTGCGGATCAGCAACCCGTACTGGCCGGGCGCCAATACCGCGTCCGGCGGGAAGACGAACTGGATGCCCGCCGTGAATTTCGCGCCGCCCAACGGAAAGCTCTGCGTCGTGTTGCGGTTCCTCAACTCGACGAACTCGTAGCCGTCGGGCGGTGGATTGTACATCACCTCGCTGATCTCCAGATCCGCGAAGGCCCCGGCGCCGGTGTCGGGTTCCGTCGTGGTGAATTCCACCGGATCGCTCCAGTTGCTCGTGCGTCCCACCACGTCGGTGTACCGCACCCGGACGCGATACAACCGGCCGACCCGCAAATCGACGGCAGGGATCTGCATTTCCTTTCCGTCGCCATCCGCAAGCTCCGCGGATTCCCAGTCGGCTTGGATTTCATAAGGCAGCGGTTTGGCCGGGTTGTACGCCGGGTGATCGGCCCGCGTGATTTCCGCGATGCGCCACTTCGCGGACGCGAACGCCGCCGAGCCCGAGAACGCGGCCGGCTTGAACTTCAGCGCGTTGAGCGCGAACCCGGCCGCGCCCGTGTAGACCACCGACGGTTTCGTCGGACGAGCCGGCTCCTTCGACATCGTGTCGAGCGAGAACGCGGCGTTCGCAGCGCGGTACGTGACGTACTGTTTCATGCCAAGGACCATTCCCGCGAAATCCTTGGTGCCCACGCCCGATTGGTAGAAACGCCCCTGCCCGGCCTTCGACGAGAGCGTGATGTTCCCGTCGACCATCACCGGGTTGTAATCCCACTGCGCGCGGTCGGCATCGAGGATCGAAAATTGGTTGGTGCCCCGCAGCAGCCGCGTCTGCTCATCAATCAGGCGGTACGCCTCGTCGGTGTTCCACAGCAGGTCGCGAAACTCCCGCACGCGGTTCCGGAACTCCATAGAGATCGCCGGATACCTCGGCGACGTGGTGGAGAAATTCGCCAGCACCTTGCTCTTGAACGGCTCGTCGCCACCCGTCTGGCCCGATCGATACATGACGTCCGCCCACGTGAGATCGAGATCCCAGGGCACCACCGTCCATTGCCCCGCGACCGGATCGTGGAAGTAATAGTAATTCTTCCCGTCCGCGATGTCGTAGTGATGGATCGACTGGACCACGCACTGATAGTCGAAGTACGCCCGGAGGTTGAGATTCGTCCGCCACCACGCCTCGCTGGGCACGCTGCCATTGTAGGTGTTCAGGAACGCGCTGAGATCCGACGAATCCACCGGCCCGTCGGCGGACAGATTGTTCGGATCGCCGAACCCGCCTTCCATCTTGTAGAAGTTTCCGTCCGGCAATGCATGTTCCTTCAGGAACCGCGAGTCCGGCTGCTCCGCCGCCAGATAAAGTCCCCAGAAGTCGCCGCTATATTGGTCGGCCACCTTCGCTTCCGATCCCTCGTCCACGATCCGGAACTGCACGTACGCGGTGTTCTCTGCCGGTACGCCGGCCAATTGGAACAACCGGAAACCCAGGCTCTCGAACATGCCCTGCTCGCCGCGGTGATTGAAGTCTCCCTGCTGGATGCACGCGCCCAGGTTGAGTTTCGTCCACGTCGTCCCGTACTTCCGACCCCAGTTGTCGCGCGCCTCGAAATCACGGCCGCGGTTGAAGTCGAACTTCCACATGTTCTTCCCCATCGCGTAGCGCCAGACCCCGCCGCGCGGACGGAACCGGACGTGGTCGTACACCACGCCGTCGTACACCAGCGTGCCCGTCCAGAAATACTGGTCGCCGTGCGAACGGTCCCGCCACGTCGCCGCCTCCACGTCGGTCTTGGTCGCGATCAGGTGGTACACCGGGAGACGCGACATCTCGTTCGTGTCGACCGTGAAGCCCGCGCCCAACGCGCCCGCCGCTCCCGGTTTCACCGCGCCCGTCCAAGCGGGCACGCCGTCGTGGACGAAGTAGGCGAAGTTCCGTCCCGCGTCGTCCGCGTACGGCACCCGCACCTCCGCGCCGATCGCGTCCTTCGCGCGGATCCGGTACCGCACCAAGGTCCGGTGCGCCTGAACCGACTCCGGGATCGCCGCGCTGTAGACGCCGTCGTGCGCCACCGAGTCTTCCCCGGCACCGTCGTCGGTCATCGGCACCGCGATCCAGTTCGACGCGTACTGCGGCGTGTCGAACCGCACGTACGCGCCGGGTTTCACTTCCTGGTATTCCAACGTCACCGTCGCCACGTCGTCGGGATCCGTCACCTTCGCCGTCACCACCACGCGGTCGCCCGTGCGCGGACGCTCGGGTAGGTGCGCCACCTGCCGGATCGCGGGCGGGGCATTCTCCGCGTAGGCGTTGTTGCGCCGTCCCGGGGTCGGCCCGGCCTTGACCGCCGCGTACAACGCCGTCAGCCGGCAGTCGAAGAAACAGTCGGAACTCGCGCCAAGACTGATGTTCGCGACCTGCACCGCGATCTCGTTGTCGCCCTCCACCAACACCCCGTTCCCCAACGGGATTTCCTGGGTCTCGTAGGAATTGTTCTCGCGGGTCGCCGACGCCAATCCGTTGAAGGCGACCTCGGCCGACGAAAGGTTCGCGAGCGCCACCAACGACCCGTTCACCCAAAGTTTGTACCCGTCGTCGTACAACGCCTCGATCCGGAGCGTCCGCACCGCCGCCGCGCCCACCACGTGGATCCGCTTTCGATAATACAAGGTCGAGTACGCGCCCCGCATGTCCGCCAGCGGCGTGCCGCCCGTGGTCGTCGGCCCCAGCACGTCGGGGTCGTACCCGATCGGCGCCGGACCCGTCGCCCACGATGAGTCGTCGAACCCCGGTTTGCGCCAGTCGCCGGCAACCGCAGACGGTTCGGCGGTTCCCTTTGCATAGGCCCACACGGAACCCGGATCGACCAACACGGTCGGGGCCTGGGCCCCACCGCCGGCGGTCGAGGCGCGCCAATTGCCACCGAGATCGCGGTCCAACGAGGGATTGATCAACTCGACCGAATTGCCCGGCGCATCGCCGACCGTCGGCCACGGGAAACCCAGTTGGTACGACAACTTGTCGATCGCGGTGCCCGTCGCGTCGTGCAGCACGACTACGTCCGAGCGACCCGTCAGATTGCCGGTCCACGGTCCGAACGCGCCCGTCGCACCGAACTTCGCCGCCAAGGCCGCGGGATCCTGCGCGATCACCGCGTAGCCGCCGGCCGCGATCGACGCGCCGGCGGGAAACCGATATTCGACGCCACCGGTCACGTACCAGCCATCAAGCGCCACGGCCGCGACACCGGTGTTCGCGAGTTCCAGGAATTGGACCCGCTCTTGTTTGACGTCCGGCGAAGGGTGGACCTCGTTGAAGACGATCGCCGCACGCGCCGCGGAAAAAGTCGCGAGGACGGCCATCCAAACGAGGAACTTCGGTAATGCGCGGGACGTCATGACGTGAATGTGGGGAAACCCCGAGCATGCAGCAAATCTCCTGCCGATCCAAACTTCCGTCTTCCCCCGCCCGTCCGTTCCCCCACTCTCCGGACCCGTGCGCAGCGACATCCAGAGCGTCCATTTCATCGGCATTTGCGGCACGGCGATGGCCAGCGCCGCCGCCGCCATGAAGGAACGCGGCTTCACCGTCTCCGGTTCCGACCAGAACATGTACCCGCCGATGTCGACGTTCCTCGTCGAGCGCGGCATCGACGTCACCGCCGGCTATGCCGAGGCCAACCTCGCGCGCCAACCCGACCTCGTCGTCGTCGGCAACGCCCTCTCCCGCGGCAATCCCGAGATCGAGGCCGTCCTCGATCGCCGCCTTCGCTATTGTTCGCTGCCCGAGTTGCTCAAGGAGTTTTTCATCCGCGGCAAACGCTCGCTCGTCGTCACCGGCACCCACGGCAAGACCACCACCACCTCGCTCCTCGCCTGGACGTTCGAGAGCGCCGGCATGGAGCCGTCGTTCCTCATCGGCGGCATCCCCCGCAACCTCGGGCAGGGCGCGCGGTTCGGCGGCGGCGAGTGGTTCATCGTCGAGGGCGACGAGTACGACACCGCGTTCTTCGACAAGCGGTCGAAGTTCGTCCACTACCTCCCGGAAGTGGCGATCATCAACAACCTCGAGTTCGACCACGCCGACATCTTTCGCTCGCTCGAGGACGTCCAGATCGCTTTCCGGCGGTTCGTGAATCTGGTCCCGCGCAACGGACTTCTCCTCGCGAACGGCGACGAGGCGAATCTCGCCCCGTTGCTCGACGTTCGTCACTGTCCGGTCCGGCGCTTCGGACTCGGCGAGTCGAACGAACTCCGCGCCACCGGCATCGTGCTCAAGCCCGAGTCGTCGGAATTCGTTTTGGAGGACGCGCGTTTCGAGGTCCCGCTGGTGGGCGAGCTCAACGTTCGCAACGCCCTCGCCGTCGCCGCCTGCGCGCGCCATTGCGGCATTCCCGACGCGCGGATCCGCGAGGCGTTCGCGTCGTTCCGCGGCGTGGCCCGACGCATGGACGTCCGTGGCGACGCCGGCGGGATCACCGTCGTCGACGACTTCGGCCATCATCCGACCGCGATCCGGGAAACCGTGCGGGCGCTTCGCGTGCGTTTTCCGGGGCGCCGCCTCTGGGCGGTGTTCGAGCCCCGTTCCAACACCACGCGACGAAACGTGTTCCAGTCGGAGTTGGTCGACGCCCTCGAGACCGCCGACGTCATCGTCGTTGCCGAGGTCGCCCGGTTGGACCAATTGAAACCCGAGGAAAGGCTCGATCCCGCGCGGCTCATGCAGGATCTCCGCGCGACCGGAAAACCCGCGTCGTATCTTCCCACGGTCGACGCGATCGTCGAGCACGTGGCCGACGGCGGAAGACCGGGCGACGTCGTCTGTGTTTTCAGCAACGGGGGATTCGGCGGGATCCATGACAAGTTGCTCGCGCGTCTGCGAGCCTGAACCAGGTGCATGCAGTCCGCGAGCGACCCGGACCCGCGGAAGCAAATGTTACCCGCGCGAAGCGCCTTCGGCGGCGGTGGGAAGCCTTCGGAAGGCGCCACACCGCAGTGAAGCAAGTCCCTGCAAGCGTGGCCGACGTCGTGAGACGGTGGACCTGAGCCTCACCCTCGCCGCCATCACAGCGCAAGCGAGACGCCCGCGACTACCGCAGGCGAGGATGCCCGCGCCACAACTTGCCGCAGCAAGTCGCCCGCCGCGCGAAGCGCTTTCGGACTTGCGGCGGGAAGGAGCGTTAGCGACGCCACACCGCTTTCCTCGACGGCAGTTGGAAGCAGCGGTAGCAAGGCGCGGCGGGAAAAACAGCACGGGCGCCGGTTTGCACCGGCGCCCGGGTGGACGAGAGAAAGGAGACTGTCCACCACAGCCCCTCTTTATTCGGCACGCCGCCAACTAACCCCCGGGGCGACCCCGCGACGTGCCGGCACGTTTCCCTCTTCATGCCCTGTGGAGAACGGGTGCCCCGAAAGCCGTGCGACACTCGCACGCCATCGGGCACTGGCAATCCCCGATTCCGGCAGTGTCGGCAACGCTTCGAAACCGGAAATAATCCGGGACGGTACCGATGTCTTGGCGTTCGACGAGCGCCTGGCCGCGATGCATGCTCAAGGCCCTGCTCAACACCTCGACACTTCGTGCACCGTCCATGAAACCTTCGCACCTTCCGCCGCTCGGCTTGGCACTTCTCGCGACAACGTCCGTTTTCGGACAGGGCACCGTGGATTTCTCCACGTTCCAGTCCAAGCCCCGCCCGCTGATCACACTGTGGGACGGAACGCCAATCACCGGGGACAACTACCTGATCGATATCCTGGTTCGCAATCCGGCAACCAGCGAGTTCACGCAATCGGGATTGCAGCGGCTGACAACTCCGGGCCCCGTCCCCCTCCATCCGGTGTCGCCCTACCCCGGACGACCCGGGACGTTCGCCGGTGGCACTATCCAAATCGATTTCCTCGCGCCCTGCAATACCGCCACCGTCCGCATCTTGGCTTGGGACTCCAATTCCGGGGCTTCCTATGCGACGGCATCCATTCGCGGATCCGCGACGTTCGATGTCGACGTTTTGGGAAGTTGCGGTGGCGGCGTTCCGAGCTCGCCGGCGCGCCTCGCCCGCTTCGAAGGAATCGTCTTGGTGCCCGAACCAAGCGAATGGCTGTTGGGCATCGGCGGACTGGTGACAATGATCGGAATGGGATATTTCCAACGGAATCGGCATTGAAATTACGGAGAAGAGACGGCGGTGTCGGTCTCCGTGAATTCCGCCACGACCGGCTGCTCGGCCTCGTGACACCCGCGCCCTTGTCAGCCGGCCTTCCTACTCCCTACACTCCGCGGTCCCTCGGACAGTTCGCTTTCAATTCAACGCAGCATCATTGCCAGAATTTCTATGGCCAAGAAACAGCTCCGCGTCGGTCTCATCGGTTACGGCTTCATGGGCCGCGCCCACTCGAACGCCTACGCCAAGGTCGGTCACTTCTTCGACTCCGGCCACGAGGTCGTCCTCCAGGCCGTCTGCGCCCGCGACCTCGCCAAGGCCCAGGCGTTCGCCGCCCAGTGGGGTTACAAATCCGTCGAGACCGACTGGCGCAAACTCATCGCGCGCGACGACATCGACCTCGTCGACATCGCCGTCCCGAACAATCTCCACGCCGAGATCGCGATCGCCGCGGCCAAGGCCGGCAAGATGATCCTCTGCGAGAAGCCGCTCGCGATGACCCCGAAGGAAGCCGAGAAAATGGTGGCCGCGGTCGAGAAGGCCAAGGTCCCCAACATGGTTTGGTACAACTACCGCCGTTGCCCCGCCGTCGTCCTCGGCAAACAACTCATCGACGAGGGTCGCCTCGGCCGCGTGTTCCATTACCGCGCCAATTTCCTCCAGGACTGGACCATCAGCCCCGAGTTGCCCCAGGGCGGCGCCGGGCTCTGGCGCCTCGATGCCAAGTCCGCCGGCTCCGGCGTCACCGGCGATCTCCTCGCGCATTGCATCGACACCGCGCTCTGGCTCAACGGCGGCATCAAGGACGTCACCGCCATGACCGAGACCTTCATCAAGGAGCGCAAACACACCCTCACCGGCAAGGTCGAGAAGGTGTCCATCGACGACGCCTGCGCGTTCCTCTGCCATTTCAACAACGGCTCGCTCGGCCTCTTCGAATCCACCCGATACGCGCGCGGGCACAAGGCGCTCTACACGCTCGAGGTCAACGGCGAGAACGCCTCGTTCCGCTGGGATCTTCATGATCTCCATCGCCTGCAGTGGTTCGACCACAAGGAAGAGGGCCGTCTCCGCGGATGGAACTCGATCCACGTCTCCGACGGCGACCATCCGTACATCAAGAACTGGTGGGTGCCCGGCCTCCAGATCGGCTACGAGCACAGCTTCGTGCACCAGGTCGCGGACTTCCTCGCGGGCCTCGACTCGAACAAACCCGCGCGCCCGAATTTCCGCGACGGACTCGCCACGGATTATGTCGTCGACGCCGTGCTGGGTTCCGCGAAGTCGGGCCGCTGGACCAAGGTCAAGCAGGTGAAGTAACGCCCGCGAGCCAACCGCAACCCGGGTGGGTGGCGGCGGCCCTGCCGTCACTTTTCGGCATAGGTGGGTGACGGCAGCCTGCCGTCACTTCCCCGCAGACCGCCGTCGATCGGCATGGCTCATCGTGGGTGGGTGACGGCGGCCCGCCGTCACTCCCCGGGTTCCCCCGGGCGTCGTTTCACCTTCCGGTGGCGGCGGGCCGCCGCCACCCACGGCTTCCACCGCACGGTTCCTCACTCTCAGGAAAACCGGTCGTCGGTCCACGGATCCGCGGTGTTCGAATACCCGCGCACTTCCCAGAATCCGAGGATGTCGTGATCGAGGAACGTGATCTCGCGGATCCATTTCGCGCCCTTCCACGCGTAGCGCTTGGGAAGGATCACCCGCGCGGGACCGCCGTGTTCCACCGGCAACGGCGTCCCGTTCCACGAATGCGCGACCAACACGTCGTCGTCGAGGCACGCGGCGATCGGGTTGTTGGTGCTGTACCCGTCGTGGCTCTTGAAGAACACGTGGGTCGCCGACGCCTTGGGTCGCACCAGATCGGCCAGCGTGAAAAACGCCACGCCTTCCCATTCCATGTCGAACTGGCTCCACGTCGTCACGCAATGGAAGTCCGACGTGTCCTTGAACTGCGGCAGCGCGCGGAAGGCGTCCCAGTCGAGCGTCACCGGGTTTTCCACGTGCCCACCGATCTTCAATTGCCAACGCTCGGCGGCGATCTCCGGCTTCACGCCGAGATCCAGCACGGGGAAATTGTTCACCTGCCGTTGCCCCGGCGGCAACCGGTCCACCGATCGCACCGCCGGTCGTTCGTGCCCCGCCATCTTGCGCGCCCACCTTTCCTTCGCCGCGATGTACGCTTCCTTCATCCGGCCGCCACGCTAGCGCGCGAGCGCCCGATATCAACGCCACGATCCGTGGTTCAAGCGGACTGGAAGGATCATGGCACCGAAAAGAACCCACCGTCCGGATGCCGAGCCAGGAAGTCGGATCCACAGATTGGAACCCATTTTCGCGGATTTGCTTTTCGAGACGGAGGACCGGGCTAGTGCACCCCAAAAAGAATCGGATCCCTCGAACTCCCCATCACCCGACAACTCAATTCAAAGACAAAAACATCTGCGGAAATGGCCCCCCAATCTGCGGAAAAAAATAGGATCCTCCTCTCGGCGTTGCCATTGCCCGCCCATGCCCGGACGCGATCCGCAAACCGCGTGATTCCCATGCGCGCGGATTTCCATCAAGGTCAGCCGTGCCCGCTTCCCCGCGCCCCAGGCGCCTCGATCATTTGTTGTCCGCTTGTGGCTATTGCAGCCGCGCCGACGCCCGCTTCTGGCTCCGCGGTGGCCGCGTCACCGTCGACGGCAAACCGACCGTTGATCCGGATCAACGCGTCGATCCCGCCCGCGTCCTCATCGACGGCGAATCCGTCGATTCCCCCGACGGCATCGTCGCGCTCCTCAACAAACCCTTCGGCCACGTGTGCACCCACGAGGAGACCGGCGACCCCATCATCTACCAGCTTGTGCCCGAACGATGGATCGCGCGCAATCCCGTCGTCGCCTCGGTGGGCCGCCTCGACAAAGACGCCACCGGCTTGATCGTCCTCACCGACCAAGGCGATCTCATCCACCGCTGGACCTCGCCGCGGAACCACGTGCCGCGCGTGTACGAGGTGATCGTGGACAAAGCCCTCGACGCGTCGTTGGTCCCGCGCTTCGCCGACGGCAGCCTTCCCCTGCCCGGCGATGCCGAACCCTGCCGTCCGGCAAAACTCGAACTCACCGGCGAATGCACCGCGCGCGTCGAACTCACCGAGGGTCGTTACCACCAGGTGAAGCGCATGTTTGCCGGCCAGGGCTGGCAGGTGATGGCGCTGCATCGGGTTCGCTTCGGCGAGTTCGAACTCGGCGACCTCGAGTCCGGGAAGTGGCGCGTCGTTCCCTTGCCCGAGCCCGCGTCCAACTAACGCGGCATCCGCCGAGACCTGCGTGGGTGACGGCGGCCCTGCCGTCACCGGTGCAATGGTTGCATCAAGGACGCATCGGAAAGTGGCGGCGGGGCCGCCGCCGCCCACGCAGGTCTCGGGGCGCATATCAATGCAAAGCATCTTCTTGCGATCTGCTTCGTCGGCAAGATCCCCCTTCTCCCTTCCCTCCCTTTCCTCCTGTAAAAATATCGGTGCTCGCCGAACCCGCGTTGTCGCTCCGAGCAATCCACATCGCGTCACATTGCACCGCCGCGGCTTTCCCGGCATCGTGGTCCGGTGACCGCCACCTATCCCGACGCCACGCTGGTGTTGGTCGGCCACGGATCGACGCTCAATGCCGAATCCGCTCTGCCCACGCTCCGGCATGCCGACGAGTTGCGCCGTCGCGGGGCGTTCGCGCAGGTCCTCGCGTGCTTCTGGAAAGAAGAACCTTCCATCGCCGCCGTGCTTCGCAGCGCCTGGCTGCCGCGCGTTTTCGTCGTCCCCATCTTCGTCGGCGAAGGCTATTTCACCGAACAGGTCGTGCCGCGCGAACTCGGCCTCAACATCGGATCCGACCAAGTCCTCGAACGCGTCCAGACCGTCGGTTCCCACCGCGTCCACTACTGCGCGCCCATCGGCACGCACGACTCCATGACCGCCATCGTGGAGCAGCGCGCCACGGAGATCGTCCGCCGAAATCCCGAGGGCACCGCGCCTCCCGTGCCGTCGGAAACCAGCTTGTTCGTTGCGGGCCATGGAACGGGAAAGAACGAGAATTCGCGCCGTGCCATCGAACGCCACGTCGAACGCCTCCGTGCCGCCAATCGATTCCACGATGTCCACGCGGTGTTCATGGAAGAAGATCCGCGCATTGCCGATTGGGATCGCCTCGCGCGGACCGACAACGTCGTCGTCGTCCCCTTCTTCGTCAGCGACGGACTCCATAGCCACGAGGACATCCCGGTGCTTTTGGGCGAGTCCGCGTCCGTCGTGCGCGCCCGGATGAACGCGGGCGAACCAACATGGCAAAACCCCACCCGCCTCCGCGATCGCCGCGTCTGGTACACGCGGAGCATCGGCGACGAGCCCCACATCCCCGACGTGATCCTCGAGCGCGTCGCGGAATTGGCAGGACCCGGAAGCATGCAGTAGCAGTGGAGGAATAATCTCACGCCAAGGCAGACCAAGGCCAACCGATGGGTCAAAGACCGCCGGATGTCATTTCACGGAAGTGCCGGATTCATGTGGGCGCTTTTATGGCGCCTTCGCCGGCCTTGGTCCCCCTTGGCGTGAACAATTCCCAATTTCCGAACGAATCGTTCCAGCCCCAGATCGAACCCTATCGTTCCACGATAATGACGACGTCGGACATGGCCTGCATTAAGCCCGTCTTTTCGATGCCGCCGTTGTCGACGCTGTCCGCGCCGATCGAATACACCACGTAACCCGTCGGGCGCTTCTTGAACCGTATCGGCCGGCCATCGAAGGGGTCGGAAGGAACCGCGCGCAGGTATGCGGGCACCAAGGCACCGAGATCATCCGGTAGGTTTCCCCCATTCGCCGACCGATACCGCTCCACCGCCACCGCCACGGTCGCCGAACGACGCATCGCTTCCAGCGTCGCGAACTTCTCGGCCACTCTGCCCAATGCGGGAAGCGTCATGCCCGAGAAGACTCTCGGAATGCCGGATTTGGCGCGTTTTTTCGCGTCTTCGAACAACCGCCGGAATTCCACCAGGGCTTCCGGCGAGTCCGTATCCGCGAGGCGAATCGCTTCCTCCAGTGTCTCCAGCATCAAGCGCCGGTCGGCGGTCATCAAACCGCCCGCCCGCATCATTTCGAACCCGATCTTAGACTTCATTTTGTCGTCTCCGGTGGAGCCGGAATCATCGGTCGAGTCGGACCCGAGATGCATCAATCTCTCGGTCGGAAGATCGAACAACTGCAAATCGAACACCCGTTCACCCCGTAGGGCGAAACCGCAAAGATTGGTACCCGCCATTCCGTCGAGCATTGCTTGCAGCGCGTCCAAGTCGGGTTTCCGGAGATTTTGCCGGGACAACAATCGAGACCCGCCGTCGATCGCCATCGTGTGGCAGGCAATACGCACCAATTGGCCGATCAGCGTGGGGTCATCGGCCAACAGGTCGCCCACTCGAACCACATCGCGCAGCGCGGCGAGGCTTCCCGCGACGTCCCCGCGGTCCGAGGCCAGGAGAGCCTCCAATCTGGAGTCCACGGCCGCTCCCTTCATCGCGGTCAGATGCGGCATGAGCATGTCGAAACCGTCGGCGAATCTTTCCTGAAACCGGCAGCGGGGGCGTCGCAATGCCTCCCGCACCGCCTGCATGCGCTCCAGATTCGCGGACAGATAACGTTCGGCCGCGATCCGAATTTCCTCCGGCAACGGGCCGTGCCTTGGGACGCGAAGCTTCGAGTCGCCCACGAAGGGGATGTTCGGATCAACACGCGGCCTCGCTTTTTTCTCGGGCAAATGTCTCTCGCCGCGCCGGAACGCCTTCCAGAACTCGGGATCGCCTCGTTCCCAAATATCCATCAGCGCCACCGCCGCGTTTTCCCCGTCCGGTATCGGCGGGTACCTGGCCTGAATGTCCGCGGTCGATAGGGGCTCGCCGCGTTCCCGAATCCGTGCCTCAAGCCGGTTCACCGCGCGGGCATTGGAGAGCCGGAAACCCGAGAACAAAACGAGAAGGACCAGCGGTGGGACGAACAGGGCCAACAGGATCCAATGCGGCCGGTATTTGGACGACCTCCGGATCGGCGGTGGAACGGACACGCGCGGAGTTTGCACGGGACCCGACGGCCGGAACATCCAAATAGCCGGGCGGCCCTCGGATCGGTTCCGAAGCCGGGCGCGATTGCTGTTTTCCCCGCATCGCAAAGTGCCATCCTCGCCCCGTGGAACGCACTCCCATCTCGCGGGTCTCCGTGAGGCTCGCGCCCGAGGACGACGTCGTCGTCGCGAAGTCTCCCCTCAAGGAAGGCACCGAACTCGACTTCGACGGCGCCTCGCTCGTTGTCCGTTCCGAGATCGGCCGGGGTCACAAACTCGCCGTGCGCCCGCTCGCCGACGGCGCGCCCATTCGCAAATACGGCCAGACGATCGGTTTCGCCCGCGGCCCGATCCGCGCCGGCGAACTCGTCCACGTCCACAACGTCGAGGCCCGCGACTTTGAGCGCAGCGCGGAGTTCGGCACCGACGTCCAACCGCTTTCCCCGCCGCCGCCCGACGAAGCCCGCACGTTCGATGGCTATGAGAAGCCAGGAAGCATCGCCGGGACCCGCAATTATATCGCCGTCATCTCGAGCGTGAATTGTTCGGCGTCGGTTTCCAAATACGTCGCCGAACGTTTCCGCGGGCCCGATTTCGCGCGCGATTTCCCGGGCGTCGACGGCGTCGTGGCTTTCACCCACAAGAGCGGGTGCGCGATGCCCGACGACGAGCCCACGCGCCTGCTCCAGCGCGTCCTCGCCGGCGTGGCGCGCCATCCCAACATCTCCGGCTGGGTGCTGCTCGGGCTCGGGTGCGAGGTCAACCAGGTGGACCGTCTCGTCCGCGACCAAAACCTCGGAAAGGACGGCCCGCCCCCCGCCGTGATGAACATCCAGACCCAGGGCGGCGTCGCGCGGACCATCGAAGCCGCCTCGGCCGCCGTGCGCGGGTTGCTTCCCGCCGCGTCCGCTATGCGCCGCGTTCCCCTGCCCCTTTCCCGCATCGCGCTCGCGCTGAACTGCGGCGGGTCCGACGGCGCGAGCGGCATCACCGCGAATCCCGCGCTGGGCGTCGCCAGCGACGAATTGGTCCGGCGCGGCGCGGCCAGCGTGCTTGCCGAAACCCCGGAGATCTATGGCGCCGAGCACCTGCTCACCCGTCGGGCTATAAGTCCCGAGGTCGGTGCCAAGCTGATGGCGCTGATCAAATGGTGGGAAGACTATGCGCGGCACAACGGGGCCTCGATCGACAACAACCCGAGCGTCGGAAACAAAGCCGGCGGATTGACGACGATCTTCGAAAAGAGCCTCGGCGCCGTGGCCAAGGGCGGACGCGCGCCGTTGTCTGCCGTGTATCAATACGCCGAGGCCGTTTCGAAGCCGGGATTCGCCTTCATGGACACGCCCGGCTACGACCCGGTGAGCATGACGGGCCTGATGTGCGGCGGATGCAACGTGGGCGTCTTCACCACGGGACGCGGCAGCGTGTATGGCTGCAAGCCGATGCCCTGCATCAAGGTCGCGACCAACACGACGCTATACGATTGGATGAAGGACGACATGGACCTCAACGCCGGCACGATCCTGGATGGCACGGAGACCGTGGAGGAAGTCGGCCGCCGCATCTACGAGGAGATCATCGCGGTGGCGGGCGGCAAGAAGACCAAGAGCGAGCTGCTGGGAATCGGCGACGAGGAATTCGCCCCGTGGACCCTGGGTCCGGTGTTCTGAGCGGGGACGACGGGCTGGGTGGTGGCGGCGGCCCGGCCGCCACTTCCCGACAGGCAACCGCCGGCATCCTCCATTCCGATTCCCGCTGCCCTCCGCAAGACTGTTATCACCTTATGGCGTTCCAACCGTCGGGTCCGCGGAACACGAGCCAAAACATACACCGGTCCGCCCCAACATCCTCCCCGGGTCCGGGGTCGCCTCGGGGTCAGGCCTCACTTTTGACACGAGCGAGAGAAGGTGCAGCGCCGGCTAAAGGGCAAGGATTGGTTTGCCAAGGGCACGGTCGGGGTCCGGAACCTTTGGCCACCGCGGAGGAGGCGCGACGACTGCAGACCCCGGAGGAACGAGATCGGGTCAACCGGGCTTGAAATCATGAAGGCAAGCTTTTCGATGAGCATCGCCAGGACATACGAGACAGGCGTCTGGGACGAACCCTCTCGGTCGCCCGCGGGGCAGAAGCGAGGAGCGGACGTCCGTTGCCGATGGGCCATTGAACCATCGTGTCCACCCTCCGGCGAATGCCGCCCTCCGGCGTCGCTCGAGTGTCGAAAGTGAGGCCTGACCCTGGCGGTCCCGCCGGCGGTCTTTGCCCCCTTGGATGGCCTTGGCCCGGCTTGGCGTGAGAAGATTCCTCGGCCGCCACTGCATGGATACGGCTTAGGTGTTAGGCGTTGCGGTCATTTGGGATTCGGACTGCCATCCGCAACCAGACTCATCTGGAGAAGCGAGAAATCTACTATGAGCCTACTCGCGCCGGTGGCATGGAAACGCTGGATGGCTGCGCCCTCCATGTGCGCACGCCACTGCGCCTCGCTGGCCCAAGACTCCACGAAAACCAATACCCGGCCGTCCTCCCGCGATTGATGCAGCTCGTAGCGAAGGCATCCGGGTTCTTTGATTGTTTCGGCCACGAGCTGCTCCTGAGCAGCGCGAAGCGCTGCTTCCTGTCCGGGCGCAGCCGTGGCAATCGCCACGATAGTTAATGGCGGATTCATGGTGTGCTGCGGCCAACGTCTTTGGCAGTGGGCGCGCCCTCCAGCCAGTTCACCTTCCAGCCGTCTTCGAGGATGATGATGGCACGCGCGCCAGCGGGAACCCAAGCCTCATGCACGACATGGCCAGGCAAATAGAAGTAACCGCCCTCACGCACCTCGAAGCGTTCGCCCGTGTCGTTGTTCTCGAAAAGGTGCGACCCGCGCAGAAGGAAATGCGTCTCACTCTTTTCGTGAGTGTGCTTGGGAATGTGCAGCGCGGTCGGAAAGTCAATCATCAGCGTCGTGGCGTTGGTCTGGGGGTCCACGCGAAGCAACGTGAAAAGAGGCGAGTCCTTGCCTAGCTCGGGAAGCATCATCTCCCATTTGTGGTCGGGCTGGTTCTTGAGGATGGATTCAGTCATGGGTGTGTTGGTTTGACGGTTTGGTTTTCACGATGCGCGAGCAACGCCTAACGATCAGCTCTGGGACGCCGGACCCCAGACGTGGAAATGGAACCGAAGTGCAATACCGGCGTTCCCTGCAGCGTCCAGTTGAACGAAGCCGCTGCGCGGGGGGGCTTCGCCGTAGTGGACGACAATGGGGCTCCGGGGCACACGCTCCGGGTGTATGAACACCATTAAGCCACTACGGCACAAATTCATCGATCACTCCCTCAAGTCCGCCGAAGCCTCGGGCGAAAGTGGACTCTCAAGTCCGCCGAAGCCTCGGGCGAAGGCGGATCACCCTCCGCCAACTCGCCGCGCGCACCGTCGAAACCTATATCACTTGGGTCGCGGACGTCGCCGGGTTTCACGGGCGCTCTCCCGATGCCCTCGGGCGTCCGG
>JANYDN010000205.1 GCA_025363585.1 Verrucomicrobiota bacterium
GCCGTCACCGCTCGACGTGCTGCGCAGTCATGAACTCCCCTCGGCTCGCAGCGGTGACGGCAGGGCCGCCGTCACCCACGCAGGTTGAGACCTGACCACGGTGGGTGGCACCGGCCCGGGTGCCACTTCGGATCCTTGCACGGGAAACTAGCCCCCTCCTCCAGTGACGGCGGGCCGCCGTCACCCACGAAAACCACACGATGCGGCTCGCCGTCACCCACCCAAGCTATTCCGCGGGCGGTTCGGCCGGGGGTTCGGCGGCGGCTTGCCGCAGGCGCCACGCGCGGATTTCCGGCACGAGGATCGCCGACGCCACCAGGATCAGCGTGCCGCAAACCATGCCCATCGTCGCGGGCGTGAAGCGTTGGACGAGTTGGAACGCCACGAACGGCGCAAGGACGCCGCGCAGTCCGGTGAACGCGGTGTGCACCGCCATGTAGTCGGCAACGCGCGCGGGCGGGGCGAACTTCGTCACCCAGAGTCCCCACGCGACGTCGCCGCCGGCATTGGAAACCCCGTAGATGACCGAGCCCAACACGAGTCCCCACGGATGGTCGCTCGTGAAAAACGCCGCGATGCCGAGCGCGAACCCGACGTTCAGCGTCACGCGCAGCGCGAAAAAATTCATGCGGTCGAAAAGCAGTCCCCACACCGGGCTCATCACGAGGCGCGCGACGTTGGGAATCACCAGCGTCAGGAGGGCGATCTCGCCCGCCGTCTTCGACAGGCCGTAGCGCGGGTTGCCGAGGTACTCGACGCGCATCGGGATCATCGCGAGGTTGGCGAAGCCCATGAGCATCCACGCGAGCAGGGCCTGCCGGAACAGGCGGTCCTCGCGCACGTATTTCATCGCGTGGAGCGGATGCGTCCCGGCCGCGGGCAGCAACGGCTTCGAGGGGATCCGCCGCACGGCGACGGCGGCGACGGCGAGCGCGGCGCCGAACGAAAGCACCAGCCATCGGAAACGTCCCGGGATCGTGTCGAGCCATCGGTCGACCCGGAGCGCGATCGACCCATCCGGGAACATCCGGGCGAGGCCGGGCTCGAGCCATTGCCCGGCAAGAAAGGCGAACACGATCGCGGCCGCGATGCGCAACATGAACGTGCGCGAGTAGAGCTTGCCGCGGCGTTCGGCCGGATAGTTGTCCTGGTAGACCTGCGTCATCAGCGGGATCGACGCGGCGCTGGACGCCATGGCAAGGACGCAGGCGACGGCGTAGAACACCGGCCAACCCGTGGGCGCCAGCGCCGCGGCGAGCGCGGCGACGGCACCGAGGCCGAGCAGCGTCGACACCGCGCGCGTCGGGGGAAACGCGAATCGTTGCGCCGCGTTGACCACGATCGGCGAGAGGAGGAGCCCGGTGGATCCGCCGGCAGCCACGAGCGATTTCGCGACGGGTCCGGCGGAGAAATAACGCGTCGCGACCAGAAGCAGGAACGTGTTGCCCGCCGTCTCGAGGACGCCCGCGCACGCGGATCGCCAGCGTTCCTGGCGGAACGTGATCTGTTCGTGCGGATGCTGCGTCATGGGGTCCCGCGTCGCGTCCGCCGGCAACGGCGGTCAACGATCGCCGGCCGCGAGGGCCGCGAGGGCGTCCGCGACGTCCCGGGCGATCCGCGCGCGCAACGCATCCAGCGATTCAAACCGCTGTTCGGGCCGGAGTCGCGCCCCGAATTCGACCTCGATCCCGCGGCCGTACAGATCGCCGTCGAAGCCGATGAGATGCACCTCGAGGCGGGGCGTCGTCGCGTTCGCGTCGAGGGTCGGGCGGCTGCCGAGATTGAGGACGGCCTCGTGCCGGATGCCATCGAGAACGACGCGCGCGGGATAGACGCCGAACGGCGGCAGCTCGCGGTCGGCGACACCGACGTTCGCGGTGGGGAATCCCAGCGTGCGTCCGCGGTGGTCGCCGTGCACGACGGTTCCCGAGATCGAGTAGGGGCGGCCGAGGAGGCGCGCGACGTCGTCGATCCGGCCGTCGCGGAGCGCGGTGCGGACGCGCGTGCTGCTGACGGGTTCGCCGTCGATCTGGACGGGTTCCACGCCGTTCACGGAGAATCCAAGGTCGGTCCCGAGGTGGCGAAGCAATGGCACGTCGCCGCTGCGGTCGTGGCCGAATTGGAATCCCTTCCCGACGGTGATGGAACGGAGGCACCCGAAGGCGTCGGCCAACGACCGGATGTAGTCGGCGCCGCCGACGCGGCTCAACGCGGCGTCGAAACGAACCAGATACACCGCGTCGGGTCCGAGCGCGGCGAGGCTGCGGATGCGTTCGGCAACCGTCTGGAGAAGCCGCGGCGCGCGTTCCGGACGTACGACGCGGAGCGGATGCGGATCGAAGGTGACGACGATGGCGGGCACGCCGAGGCGGCGGGCGTCGTCGAGGGCGACGCCGACGAGGTGACGGTGGCCGACGTGGACGCCGTCGAACATGCCGAGGGCGAGGCACACGCCGCCCGCGGGCCGGCCGAGCTCGGCCGGATCATGGAGGACGCGCGCGGGCGGGTTCACTCGTACGTCTTGAGCTTGAGGAACGGGATCACGGCGCGGGTGAGCGCGGCTTCGTCCCAGGTCCGGATCACGTCGAGCGAATGGGCGTCGGCGACGTCGAACTTGCCGCTGGCGAGCCGGCGCAACCCCACGAGGTGCCCGCCGCAGCCGAGCTTCTGCCCGATCTCGTGGGCGATGGTGCGCACGTAGGTGCCCTTCGTGCACGCGAGCCGGAAATGCCCGATGGGTTCGGCGTAGGCGTCGAACTTGAAACTATAGATGTGGACGAACCGCGGCGTGCGTTCGACCTCCTGTCCCTTGCGCGCCATTTTGTAGAGCGGCACGCCCTTGATTTTGACGGCGCTGACCATCGGGGGCATTTGCTGTTGGTCGCCGAGGAACGCCGCGGCCTCGCCGTTCAGTTGCTCGAGCGTGACCGGAGGGACCGGCGACGACGACGTGATCTCCCCGTCGGCGTCGTACGAATCGGTGGCCTCGCCGAGCTTGAGGTCGCCCTCGTAGACCTTGTCCGCGGCCATGAACTTGTCGGAGAGCCGCGTGGCCTGGCCCAGCAGCAGGATGAGAAGCCCGGTGGCGGCGGGATCGAGCGTCCCGCAATGGCCGACCTTCTTGATGCCGAAGTGCCGACGGACGCGGTCGACGACGTCGTGGGAGGTGCAGCCGGAGGGTTTGTCGACGAGCAACGCGCCGTCGAAGGCGGAAAACTGGAGCATGCGATGGGAAAGATTCAGCGGGCGGCGTCGAGTGCCCGGCGGATGGCGGCGAGGACCCGGCGCTGGACGCCGAGGGGACGTCCCTCGATGCGGGCACCGGCGGCGGCCTTGTGTCCGCCGCCCCCGAAGGCTTCGGCGAGGGTGGCGACGTTGATGTCGCCGCTTTTGGAACGCCACGAGACGCGCGTGAGTTCGCCCTCCATTTCCTCGAAGACCAGCGCGACGACGACGCCCTCGATCGAGCGGATGTGGTCGATGAGACCCTCGGCCTCGTCGGTGGCGGCGCCGGCGCGCGCGTAGTCGCGCTTGCGGAGCCAGAAGTAGGCGGTGCGATCGCCGTGCGTCAGCCGGAACGTGCTGTAGACGTGGCGCAGCAGCTTGATCCGCGTGAGCGGGTACGACTGGTAGACCTCCTGGCAGATGCGGCCGAGGTTTGCGCCGCGCTCGACGAGTTCGGCGGCGGTCTGGAGGGTGTCCGGGGTGGTGCTCGGGTACTGGAAGCTGCCGGTGTCGGTGGAGACCGCGGTGAAGAGGCAGTCCGCGATGGGTCGCGTGATCTTCCAGCCCGCCCACTTGCAAAGGTCGAAGATGAGCTCGCCGGTGCTCGGTTCGCGGGGCGAGACCCAGTTCAGGTCGGCGTACTTCGTGTTCGACGCGTGGTGGTCGATGTTCACGAACACGCCGCGGTTGCCGATGTGGTCGGCGGCGCGTCCGAGGCGTTCGTGGGCGGCGCAATCGGTGGCGACGACGGCGTCGAATTTCCGGCCGGCGACGGGTTTCTGGAAGCGGCGCTCGGGATCGAGGAACTTCAGCTTCGGCGGCACGGCGTCCTCGTTCCAGACGGTGACGTCCTTGCCGGCGTTCTCGAGCGCGAGCGCGAGGCCGAGTTGGCTGCCGATGCAATCGCCGTCGGGACGGACGTGTCCGACGATGCACACGGACGAGGCGCCGCGCAGCGCTTCGAGGATGTTCTCGACGACCTTGGGGCAGTCCTTCATGGGGTCAGGCCGCGGGAGGTCCGGGAGGGGACTGGGGCGGGGGAGGCGTCGCGGCCGGAGGCACGGCGTTGCGTTCGAGATCCTCGAGGACGGCGAGGACGCGGTTGCCGCGCTCGATGGATTCGTCGACGACGAAGGCGAAGACGGGGGTCCACTTCAACCGGAGCGCGGCGCCGAGGAGGATCTGAAGGCGGGGTGCCGCGGCGTTGAGCTTGTCGGGAAGGGCCCGCCGTTGGTGGGAATTGCCGACGAACCCGATGTACGCGGTGGCGGTCTTCAGGTCGTGCGCGGTACGGACCTCGTTGACGGTGAGCAGGCCGGTCTGCCCGACGTTGAACTCGCGGCGGACGATCTCGCTGAGCTCGCGGCGGATCTGTTCCGAGACGCGCTGGATGCGGCGGTTCGGGGTGGGGGGCGGCGGGGTGGACATGGAGAAACGCCCCCGCGACCGGCGGACCCACCGGGGTCGGCCGGACCGCGGGCGGACGCTAGGCGAGTTTCTGGGCGACCTTCTCGATGACGTAGCACTCGATGACGTCGCCTTCCTGGAATTCGTCGAAACCCTCGAGTTTGATGCCGCACTCGAGGCCGGTGCGGACCTCGTTGACGTCTTCCTGAAAGCGCTTGAGCGTGGTCGAAACGCCCTCGTACAGGAGATTGCCCCGGCGTCGGACACGCATCTTGCCGCGGACGATGCGCCCGTTGGTGACGGCGCATCCGGCGACGTTGCCGCCCTTGGAAAGCTCGAACACCTTGCGGACCTCGGCCTGCCCGATGACCGCCTCCTTGAGGAGCGGATCGAGAAGACCGGCCATGGCCTCCTTCACGTGGTCGATCAACTCGTAGATGATCGCGTAAAGCTTGATCTGCACGCCCTCGCGCTTGGCCGTCTCGGCGGCGGTGGGATCGATGCGGGAATGGAAGCCGAGGATGACGGCGTCGGCCGACGACGCGAGGTGGACGTCCGACTCCTTGATGGCACCGACGGCGCCGTGGATGATCTCGAGCTGGACCTTGTCGCCGTCGATCTTGCGGAGGGCCTCGCAGATGGCCTCCACGGAGCCCTGGGTGTCGGCCTTGACGATCACTTTGAGGACCTTCGCGGACATCTGGGTGATGTTGCTGAAGATGTCCTCGAGCGTGGTGCGGCGGGGGCGGTCGCCGTCGAGCTCGAGTTTCTTGCGTTCCTCGGTGCGTTCCTCCGCGAGGTCGCGCGCGGCCTTCTCGTTGTCGACGGCGCTGAAGTCGGATCCAGCCTCGGGAACGCCGTTGAGTCCGAGGACGCGGACGGCATTGGACGGGCCGGCTTCCTTCAGGCGTTGGCCGTCCTCGTTCATCATGGCGCGGACGCGGCCATAACGTTCGCCGCAGAGGATGACGTCGCCGATGTGGAGCGTGCCCTTGCGGACGAGCACGGTGGCGACGGGACCGCCGGCCTCGACGCCGGATTCGATGACGTTGCCCTTGGCGTTGCGCTTCGGATTGGCCTTGAGCTCCATGAGCTCGGCCTGGAGAAGGATGCTCTCGATGAGCTTGTCGACGCCCTGCTTGGTGAGCGCGGAACACTCGACGTAGAGCGTGTCGCCGCCCCAGTCGTCGGGCACGAGCCCCTTGTCCTGGAGCTGCTGCTTCACGCGCATCGGGTTGGACGCCGGATGGTCGCACTTGTTGACGGCGACGATGATCGGGACCTTCGCGGCCTGGGCGTGGGAGAGTGCCTCGAGGGTCTGGGGCATCACGCCATCGTTGGCGGCGACGACGAGGATGACGATGTCCGTGACGTTGGCGCCGCGGGCGCGCATGGCGCTGAAGGCGGCGTGGCCCGGCGTGTCGAGGAAGGTGAGCTGCATGATCTCGTCCTTCCGCTCGGGATGCGGGTACGCGATCGTGTAGGCACCGATGTGCTGGGTGATGCCGCCGGCCTCGCCGGAAACGACGTTGGACTTGCGGATGACGTCGAGCAGCGAGGTTTTTCCGTGGTCGACGTGGCCCATGATGGTGACCACGGGCGGGCGGGGCGCGAGATCCTCGGTCTTGTCTTCCTGGTCGAGCTCCACCTTTTGCTCGCGGGGGACATTCACCGCGTGGGCGGCCTTGTCGCGCTTCTCGGTTTCGAAGCGGAAGCCGTTCTTCGCGCATACCTTCACGGCAACCTCCGAATCGATGGATTGCGTGACGGTGGCGAAGACGCCCATCTGCATCAGGTCGGCGATGAGCTGGAAGGGCTTGCGTCCCATCTTTTCCGCGAGCTCGCGGACCACGATGGGCGGGCGGATCTGGATGGAAGGCGCGTCGGCGGAAAGCGTGGACTTCGGGGGACCGGCGGGGCGCTGCGGCGCGGGCGATGGACCGCGCTGGCCGGGGCCACCCTGACGTCCGAATTGTTGGTAGCCCCCGCCCGGGCGATTGCCCTGGTAGTTGCTGTTCGGGCGATTGCCCTGGTAACCCCCGGGACGCTGCTGGCCCATCGGGGCGCCCGGGCGTTGCGGCGGTTGGCCGGGACGCGGCGGTTGCTGTTGCTGCGGCTGCTGCGTCGGCGTCGGGGCCGCGGGAGCGCGTCCGCGGCTGTCGGCCGGGGACGGCGTGCCGGGGCGGCGGTAGCCCATCTTGGCAAGATCGATCGAACCGATTTTTTCACCGAGGCCGGGGCGGGGACCCGCGGGAGCGGTCGGGGCCGGGGAAGGGGCGGGCGGCGGGGTGCCGGTCGCGCCCGTGGGCGTGGCGGCGGGAGCGGAAGGAGACGCGGGCTGGGAGACTGCGGGCGGGGTCTGCGCGTGCTCGTGGGCGTGGGCGCGGGACTCCGAGACGAGGGCCGGGGCGGGCTCGTGGGCGGCCGGCGAATGCGAGGGTTCCGGCGCGGGGGCGGCGTGGGTTGCCTCGCCCTCGGGCGCGTGCCCAGGGTGTTCGGCTTGGCCGTGGGAATGGGAATGGGCTTGTCCCTGTCCCTGGTCGTCGGATACCGAATCCTCCTGGGCGTGGAAATGCTCTTGCTCGGCCTGCTCCTGTTCCGCCTGGTGATCGTGGGAAGGGATTAGGACGACGGGCCCGGGTGCGATGGGCTCGTGGTGGACCGGAGCGGCACCGCCTGCCGGCGTGAGCTGCTGTTCGAGGTATTCGGCGGTGATTTTGTCGAGCGAGCTCGACGGGACTTTGGCGGCGTTGATGCCCAGCTCCTTCGCCTTGGAGAGCACGGCTTTGCTCTCCAGGTTCAGCTTCTTGGCGATTTCGTAGATACGGACGGGCATACAGTATTGTTTTTAATCCGAGCGCCCCGACCGGGCCTCGAGGGCGCGCGGGCGGGGCGGGGGGAGGAACTACAGGTCAGGCGGGCGTGCCGCTTCCTCCGGTATTGCGACGGGTCATCTCGCCGCGGGCAGCCTCGAGGACGGACGCGGCGGCATCGCCGATCTCCGGCAATGCCTGGAGGTCGACGACCTCCACTTGTGAAAGATCCTCGATGGAATGGAAACCGGCATTGACGAGCACCTGCGCGTGCTCGCGGGAAATCCCGGGGATTCCGGAGAGTTCCTTCACGGCATGCTCGACCTTGTCGGCGAAGCCGGAGATGGCATCGGCCTCGGGCTCGATGGTGATGCGCCATCCGGTGATGCGCTCGGTCAACCGCGTGTTCTGGCCGCGCTTGCCGATGGCGAGCGACAGTTGGTCCATGGCGCAGCGGATGTAGACGCGGCGATTGGGCTCGTCGAGTTGAAGGCTCTTGAGCTTGGCCGGGGCCAGCGCGTTGCCGACGAACGTCTTCACGTCGGGCGACCACGGGATGATGTCGACCTTCTCGTTGTTGAGCTCGCGGACGATGTTTTTGACGCGCTGCCCGCGGAGCCCGACGCAGGCGCCGACGGGGTCGACCTTCGAATCGCGCGAATACACGGCCAGCTTGGTGCGGAAGCCGGGTTCGCGGGCGATGGCCTTGACCTCGATGGTGTTGTCGTTGATCTCGCTGACCTCGAGCCGGAAGAGCTTGAGGACGAACTGGGGATCGGCGCGGGAGAGGATGACCTCGGGGCCGCGGGGAGTCTGCTCGACGTCCTTGACGAAGCAACGGATGCGTTCGCCGATCTGGTATTCCTCCGTGGGCACGCGCTCCCGGTTGGGCATGAGCGCCTCGAACTTGCCGAGATCCAGGATGACGTCGGAGCGCTCGAAGCGGCGGACCGTGCCACTGACGATGTCGCCGACCCGGTCCTTGAACTCCGCGAAGATCAGCTCTTTTTCCGCGCGGCGGACCTGCTGCATGAGCGCCTGCTTGGCGTACTGCGCGGCGATGCGGCCGAAGCCGGCGGGCGTGACCTCGACCTCGATCTCGTCGCCTTGTTTGGCGTCGGCAAAACCGGCGCGGCGGGCATCGAAAACGGAGAGCTGGTCGTGCTTGGAAATCACGCGTTCGGCGACCATCAACTTGGCATAGGCCTTGATGTCGCCGGACTTGGAATCGATGGAAACGCGAAGTTCGCGGGCCGGGCCGACGGCCTTCTTGGCCGCCGCGAGAAGCGCCTCCTGAACGGCGTTCAGAAGGCGATCCTTGGGGATGCCTTTTTCCTTCTCCCAGTATTCGAGAACCGCAAGAAACTCTGCGTTCATACGCGCTAAAGGCCCCTCCGCGCGGACAAAAAAAAGTCGGGTGTTTTCACCTCCGACTTGCGCGTGCCGGTCAATCCGGCCAAGGAAGCTCTTGTGTGCCCAAACCTACGTTTTTGTGGATTGGAGCGTCAAGGTTGCATTTGGACGCGTGCACCCCCGGCACGGGGCAAAACCAACCCCGCCGCCGGCACTCCCGGCGGTTGGTTCGGCGCCCCAGCGTTCAACGACGCGCGAAGATGCGGTTCGCTTCCTCGAGGGTTTCCTTCGACCCAATGTCGTACCAAATCCCCGGTACCGACCACGTCAGGACGGGAACCCGGCTGTAAAGCCACTGGATCAGAAAACCGGGTTGGTCGGGATTGTTCCCGGCCGCGATGTACTCCCGGATCCGGGGGAGGATTTGCCTCGGGTAGTAGTAAAGGGCGATCCCCACCTGCGTGCTGGCCGGGTGCGGCGGCTTCTCGATGAAGCTAAGAATGCGTCCCTCGGCATCCACCTCCACCACGCCGTACTTCTTGGCCTGGTCGAAATTCCCCACGTCGTAGGTGCCCAGGACGACTTGGTTCTTGGACCGGCAATACGCCCCGAAGCGCTCGAGCGAGTGGTTGAAGAGGTTGTCGCCGGCCACGACGATGACGTCGTCCTCGATCTTCTCCCGTTCCAGCACGAGATTCAGGTCGCCCAGGGCACCGAGCTTGTTGGCGTCGTCGGTCGAGCCATCGTTGATGACGGTGAAATCAAACCGCGATTTCGTGGCGTGGTGGTGGTCGGCCCATTTCTGGAACGCGCCGGCAAACCGCGAGTTGGAAACGATGTAGACGCGGTCGATGTCGGGAATGGGGGCCAGGCTTTCGACGACGTAGTCGATCATCGCCTTTCCGGCAACCGGCAGGAGCGGCTTGGCCTGGGTCAACGTGAGGGGATACAGACGGGTCGCGTAACCGGCGGCCAGAACGATGACTTTCATGTGGGCGGGGAAAACGTAGCGATCCGGCGGCGGGTGGGAAGTGTGCAAATCGGAACTTCGGACACGCGGGCATCGCGGCCATGCCGGTCCGGCGCGGACAGTGCTCAACTCGTGGCGAACAATTCGGGCGCGACCTGCGCGGCCAGGGCGCGCGAGCGTTGGCGCACGTCCTCGGCGTCCTCGGCGCCGAGCGCGAATGCCGCCAGGGCCTTGGCCTCGGAGAGACGCAACCGACGGATGAGGAACTTCACGGAGGGAACGGACGCGGGCGTCGCCGAAAGTTCGTCCACGCCGAGCCCGACCAGCAACGGGACCAACGCCGGTTCGCCCGCCATCTCGCCGCAAACGCCGACCCAGCGGTCGTGCCTGCGCGCGGCGGCGATGGTCATCTCGATCAAGCGGAGCACGCCCGGATGGGTCGGCGCGAAAAGCGGCGCGACGCGTTCGTTCATGCGGTCGACCGCGAGCGTGTAGCCGGTGAGATCGTTGGTGCCGATGCTGAAAAACCGCGCCTCGCGGGCGAGGACGTCCGCGACCAGCGCCGCCCCGGGCACCTCGATCATCACGCCGACCTCGAGCGCGGGATCGAACGGTATGTTCTCCTCGCGGAGTTCCTCGCGGCAACGCTCGAGCGCGGCGTTGGCGGAACGGAATTCGGCGATGCCGCTGATCATGGGGAACATGATCTTCACGGTGCCGTGCGCGCTCGCGCGGAGGATCGCGCGCAACTGCGTGCGGAAAAGTTCCGGTTGGTCGAGGCAGATCCGGATCGCGCGCCAACCCAGAAACGGGTTCTGCTCGCCGAGACGCGCCCACGCCGCCGGGAGTTTGTCGCCGCCCAAATCCAGCGTGCGGATGATCGCCGGATGCGGCGCGACCGACTCCGCGACGCGGCGGTAGGCCTCGTACTGCTCGTCCTCCGAGGGCAATTCCTTGCGGTTGAGAAACAGGAATTCGCTGCGGAAAAGTCCCACGCCCTCCGCTCCGGACGCGCGCACTCGGGGGGAATCGTCGGGGTGGTCGATGTTCGCCGCGATCCGGATGCCGACGCCGTCGAGCGTGACGGCGGGTTGTTCGCGGAGGGCGCCGAGGCGTTCCTCGAACGCCGCGCGGCGTTGTTTCAGTTGCCCGTATTCGAAGAGGGTCTGGTCGGTGGGGTTGACCGTCACCGTGCCGCCGTGGCCGTCGAGCAGGACGTACTCGCCGTTGCGGACGCGCGCGGTGATGTCGCCGAGGCCCACCACCGCGGGGATGCCCAGCTTCCGCGCCATGATGGCGGTGTGGCTCGTGGTGCCGCCCCCGTCGGTGCCGAAGCCAAGCACCATGGCGCGGTCGAGCGTCGCGGTCGTGCTCGGCGCGAGATCGGGCGCGAGGATGATGCACGGCTCGGGCAACGACCGGAGGTCGCGTTCCGATCGATGGCCGAGCAGGTGGTCGAGGACGCGGCCGGAAATGTCGCGGATGTCGGCCGCGCGTTCGCGGAGATAGTCGTCCTCGAGCGCGCCGAGCGCGGCGGCGAATTTCTCGGACACCTGTTGGTACGCCGCCTCGGCGTTGACCCGCTGGTCGCGCACCATGCGGTTGACCTCGTCCAGCAGCATCGGGTCCTCGAGGACCAAAAGATGCGCGTCGAATACCGAGGCTTCCTGGTGGCCGAGCGCCTCGCTGACCTGGCGCTGGACCTCGAGCAAGTCGCGCCGGGTCTGGGTCAGTGCGGTCTGGACGCGCGCCAATTCCGCGCCGACTTCCTCCGGGGGGATCTCGCGCCGGAGGATGTTGCGGGCGGAATGGCCGAGGACGATGACACGGCCGTGGGCGACGCCGCCCGAGACGGGGACACCGTGGTACACTCTTTCGCCGGCGGGCGGTCGGTCAGCCACGGGCCGAGCCTAGGCGAGGCGTGCGGCGAGGAAAGCGGGAATCCGATCAAGGTTCCAATTCCCAGCCCGCCGCCGACCGCACGAAGTTCAAGGGCATGTTGGGGGCACCGGGAATGAACTCGACCAACAGCTCGACGCGGTCCGGGCCCACCTCTTTTCGGGAAGCCACGCGCGCGCCCGGGACGGTCCCCTGCGATTTGAAAAACCCTTCGACGCCTTGCCGGGCAAGTTCCGGCGCCATGATCTCGCGCATCCGTTCGCCCATCACCAGGAACAGCGCGTTGGTGTCGCGGTTCTGCGCGGCGTACAGGAAAGTCTCGAGCGCCGTCTCGGGCGTCGCGTTGCCGAGATTCCTCGCCTCGGCTCGACGGATATACCCGGGCCCGGGCTGCGGCGCGGGCTTGCGGGCGGCCGCGAGCTTCGCCTGCAGGCGGGCATTTTGGTTCGAGAGGACCGCCGAGCGGGCGAGTTGCTCGACCAAGGGTTTCACCTGTCCGCGCAGCTTGAGGAGTTCGAGGTGTTCCGCCTCGGACAACGGCGCCGTCGGGTCCCCCGCGGCGACGCGGGGAGCACTCGCGGGCTCCGGGACGTCGGCCGCGGCGGGATGCGCGGGACGAAGTTCGGCGAGACGATGGCGTTGGTGGACGGCCAACGAAAGAGCGCCCGCCGCGATCGCGACGAGCGCCAGTCCGACGATGGGAATCGGTTTCACGATGTCGGGGCGTTGGAATCCCTCTATTCCAGATACAACTTCCCGTCCCGGGTGACGAGAGCCCCGAGGCGTTCGGGAGTCAATTGCTGCACCGAGCCGTCGCAGAGCGTGACGTTGCCGTGCACCCGGCATTTGAACATGACGCGCTGGGGTTCGGTCTCGAATTTGCCGGGACCCGGCGCGAGGAACTCGTACGAGCAGTTGGCATCCGTGAACGCGGCGGCGTTCGGCGCGGGTTGTCGGCCGGTGTCGTCGGGGCAAACCATGACGTTCAACGGGTGTTCCGGCGACCCGAGGAAAGTCAGGATCGATTTCAGGTCCGGCGGGAAGTCGTCGTGGTTGTCGTTGGCAAAGATCCGGACGGCGAGGCCGAGCTGCTTCATGTTGTTGACGCACTTGATCCGGTTCGCGCGGTCGACGGTCTCTTCCATCTCCTTCTGGTCATCGGTGCGCGATCCCTTGATCGCCGCGAGCTCGGCCTGGAGCCGGGCGTTGTCCGCGACCAGCGCATCCACGGTTGCCAGCGATGCCGCGAGTTCGCGGACCTTGGCCCGGAGGCGTTCGAGTTCGCCGCGTCCCTCGCCGTCGAGGGTCGTCGCGATCGACGACGCGGTCCTGCCGTTGGCCGTCGCGGGCGGGAGGGACGTGTTTTCCGCATCGATCCGTCCCTGAGAAGAGGAGGCCTTGTCGAGTTGCAGTTGCTGCACGCCCACGACCGCGGCGAGCGCGACGGTGGCCAGGCCGGGAACCAGCACCGGCCACCAGCGGTTCCAGAACGACGGCCGTTCGCCGCCCGGTCGATTGCGCGTGGCGTCCGTCGATGTCGCGAGGTTGATGCGCGCGCGGATCTCGCCCTCGAGTTCCCGCGGTGGCCGCGGCGCGGGCGCGCGTCGCAGGTGGTTCTCCAATTCGTCTTGGTTTTGGTTCATCGGTTCTACGTGGTTCGGCGGTTGGCTGCGAGGGAAGGGGGCGTGCCGTTCGAGCGGGGCTGGCCGGCCGCAAGGCCGCGTTGCAATTCGGCGAGCGCCTGGCGCACGCGGTACTTGACCGTGCTCGTGGCGATCTCCAGCGAGGTGGCCGTCTCGTCGAGCGTGAGGCCCTGGTAGTAGTGGAGGTGGATCGTCTCGCGTAGCGCCGGTTCGAGGCGGTCGACCGCCGCGTAGGCCGCGGCGGCATCGTCGGCATCGGCGACGACGAGATCGGGTCCGCGCGATGCATCCGGCAGCGCGAGCCACCAGGCATCGGGCACCTGCACGCCGCGTCGCTCGGCGCGGAGCCAATCGACGTACGTGCGGTAGGCGATCCCGTGCATCCACGAGGACACGCTGGATCGGCCCGCGAATGCCGGGAGCGATGTCCAGACGCGGCAGAACGTGCGTTGCGTCAGTTCCACGGCATCGGCATCCGATCCGCTGAGGCGGCGGAGGAACCCGTAGATGCGTGCATGAAACTCGCCGACGAGGCGCCCGGCGGCCTCGGTGTCGCCGCGCCGCGCGGCTTCCAGATGGGTTGACGAGGGATCAATCATGGCTTGCATGGGCTTAGTCGTCGGAAGTGGGCGGGGTGGACAAAGAAAAATTGCAGTATTCAGTGGTCAGTCGTCAGTGGTCAGTCGTCGGCGCCGGAAAACCCCGTGCGAGATTGGGCTCCCGCCACGCCCGACGCACGACGCCGACTCTGAAAACTGACCACTGACCACTGAACACTTGTCTTGCGGACTCGTCTTTTTGTTGGGGTCCAGCGAGTCGCGGGCCTATAAAGCGGGCATGTTGTTCGGCTCGATGCTTGCCCAAGCCGCGCCCGCGCTCGATGCCGCCGTGCCTTTGGCCGAGCCGGGATTCCTCGCGCGTTTCGGCGTGATGTTGGTCCCGCTGCTGGTCGTCAGCGGATCGATGATCGCGATCGCGGTGGATCGCTACCTCTTCTACCACCGCGAGCAAATCAACGCGGTGGAGTTCCTCGCGGGCGTGCGCAACGTGCTGCGTCGCGACAACGTGGTGGAGGCCATCTCGATCTGCGACGCGACGCCCGGCCCTGTCTCGCGCTTGGTGAAAGCGGCGATCCTCGCGCGCGACGGCGGCCGGGAACGGGTCGACGAGGCGATCGAGGAAGTCGGGTTGGTCGAAGTCCCGCGCCTCGAGGCGCGCCTGAACGTGCTCGCGACCATCGGCCAGATCGCGCCCTTGATCGGGTTGCTCGGGACCTTGTTCGGGTTCATCGGCGTGTTCCACGACCTGCAGGCCGGCGGCGGGTTCGCGGCGCCCGCGCACTTGTTCCGCCATCTCTGGCAATCGCTGTACTCGGCCGCGGGCGGACTCGGCGTGGCGATCCTCAGCCACGCGTCGTACAACTTCCTGGTCGGCCGCGTGAACGCCATCGTGCTCGACATGGAGAAGGCCAGCGCCGAGGCACTCCGGCTGGTCGTGGACCCGGCGAACTCCCGCAAGCCATGAGATTCCCGCGCACCGCCCGCGTCATCCGCGGACAATGGGACGCGATCCCGTTCCTGTGCGTGCTGTTCCCGCTCGCGTTCTTCCTGCTGTTTCACCAGTACCTCGTCCTCCCGCGCGGGACCCTCGTCGAGTTGCCCGTGGGCGAGGGCGCGCCGCTCGACCCGGCCCTGCCGCGCGTGGTGGTTGCGGTCGACGCGCTCGGCCGGATGTTTTTCGAGAACCAATTTGTCGGCGAAGGCGACCTCGCGAAACGGTTCGCCGAGCGCCGCGCGCAATCGCGCGAGTTGCCGGTCGTCGTCATCCAGGCGGACCGCCGCGTGGCCTACGGCGCGATGGTCCGCGTCGGCGAAATCGCCCGCCAGGCCGGGCTCAACCGCGTGTTCTTCGTCGGGCGTCCCCAGCCATGAACGCGGGACCCGCCGAGGCCACGGGGGAACGCGCGGGTTTTCCACCGCGTCCGGCCGGCGCTTGGACCGGCGGCAAACTCCTGTGGTTCGCCGTCGCCTGCACCGCGGTCCAGTTGCTGGTCGTGGTCCGGTTGGGTCGCGTGCCGAAAACCGTTCGCGGGAGCCTCGGCGAGGCCTACCGATCGGGCTGGGCGTGGGATTCGTCGTCGTCCTCCGCCGTGCTCGCCGGCGGGTTCGGCGCGCATCCGGACGCGTTCGCCGACGATCCGACGGACCCGTTCCAATCGGTGGCGCGTTCGGCCCTTCCGCGCCCGACCTATCGGTTCGCCGAATGGACGGCACCGGCGCGGTGGCTGACGAACCCGCCGACGGTCCCCGGCGTGACCGCGGTGCCGGCGACGATCGCGACGCGCCCGGCGGAGGGCGTCCGCCCGACGTTACCGACGCGTCCCACGCTGCCGATCGTCGCCGACCGGACCGCCGTGGCGGTGGAGGGCCCGATGGCCGCGCGCGCCTGGGACAAGGCGCCGGAAATCGGGACGTGGGACGGGGTGGAACTGCTCGGTTCGACGCGGGTGGAGATCCTGGTCAACCCGCAGGGATGGATCCACGTGGCGCGCGTCGTGGAGTCGAGCGGGTTGCGCGCGGCCGACGAGGCGGCGCGGCGGGCGGTGCTGGAGGCGCGATTGCGGGCGTTGCCGGGCGCGCCGCGGCGTCCTGGATTCGGTCCCGGCGACCTGACCGGCGGGATCGTGACGGTGCGTTGGAGCACGCGGACAACCCTGCGCTGAAGATGTCGCCCGAGACGCTCATCCTCGTGTACGTGATCGCCGGGCTGGCCGTGGTCGGCGGGTTGGCGCTGTGGGGCGAGCATCGGCGGCGGAGTTTCGAACCGGCGCGCGATCCCGACCAGGTGTTCCGTTGCGACAAATGCGCGCTGGTCTACACCGACGATCCGGAAGTCGAGCGCAGCCGTTGCCCGGGATGCGGCCGGACGAACGAACCGTTCCAGTTTCGTTGAACCGATCCCCCAACCTGGGTGGGTGACGGCGGCCCGCCGCCACTTTCCGACGATTGGCTGCAGAATTCCTTCCCCTCGCACCAGTGGCGGCAGGCTGCCGCCACCCACCCAGGCTATTCGCTATTGGCCGCGGATCACGGCCAGCACGGACTCGTCGGGCACGAAATACCGTCGGGCAGCGGCGCGGATGTCGTCCGAGGTGACGGCCTCGTAGCGCGCGTTGTCGAGGTCCGAGTTGCCGTATCCCAAGCCGAACAACTCGTCGAGCGCGGCGCTCATCGCCTGCTGGCCGAGATCCTGCCGCGCGATTTTTTTCTGGCCGATGACCTTCGCCTTCGCGCGCGCCAATTCCTCGTCGGTCAGGCCTTCGCGCGCGAGCAAGTCCGCCTGCGCGCGGAGCTCGGTCTCGACGAGCTCGACCTTCGCGGGATCGGTCCCGCAGTAGAAGGCGAAGTATCCGGGAACGCGCCCGAGGAAATTCGACGCGCCGACGTAGTACGCGAGTCCGAGTTCGTCGCGGATGCGCATGAAGAGCCGCGAGCCCATGTCGCTGCACGCCTCGCCGATCAGTTCGAGGGCGTGCCGGTCCGGCGCGTCGAACGTGGTCCCGGGAAACCCGAGCGCGAGCACCGCCTGTTCCTTGTCGCGCGATTCCTCCGAACGCCGCGGGCCACGGACTGCGGCGGTGGACGGCGGGCCGCCGACGGCACCGGGTTTCCAGGATCCAAAGACGGCCTCGATCGCGCCGCGCGTCGCCTCGGCGTTGACGTCGCCATAGACTGCGAGCACGCAGTTGTTGGGCACGGTCCATCGCTCGTGGAACGCCGCGATCTCCGCGGTGCCCAGGCCGCGGACGGACGCCTCGGTGCCGAGACCGTCGAGCCCGTACCCGGCATCGCCGAACAGGCCCCGGCGCATCGCCTTGAAGGCGCACTGGAGCAGGTGGTCGCGTTGGCCGCGGAGGCTCGCCAGTTGGATCTCGCGCTCGCGTTCGAGCGCCTCCTCGGGCCACGCGGGCTCGAGGATCGTG
>JANYDN010000246.1 GCA_025363585.1 Verrucomicrobiota bacterium
GTCCTCGCCTGCGCAAACAAGGGCGTCCTCGCCTTCGCCAAGCTTCGGCGGAGCAAGCCCGCCCGTGCCCCGCATGTCACGGCAAGCCGCACCGAGGACGGTGCTTTTTGCGCAGGCGGGACGCCCGCGACTACCACCGCCACGCCTTCACCGCCGTCCGCAGGAATTCCATCCGCACCTTCCGTCGCATCACGGCCGGCGCCACTTCGCCGACCCGTTGCCGCCGCGCGGCCCAGAGGTGAAGCACGATCATCAACTGGTACGCCGTCATCAGCAGCGAGAACACCAGACCCGCAAGACCGTGTCGCCACGCGCCGCCGAGATAGCGTCCGAGAAACTCGCTCGCCGGCCGGCGCAGCAACTGGATCACCACGTCCGCGTCGCCGACATAGTCCATGCGCGCCACCTCGAGCGCCGCGTACCGCTCGTGTTTCGCGAGGAATTTCCCCATGTCATGGCACCAACCCGGGTGCTCCAGCGCCGCCTCGGGTTCCTCCGGAAAATTCCCGACCGTTCCCGTCACCACGGCCGCCTCGTGGACGATTCCCGTCCACTTCGCCGCGCCGCGCCGGAACAAACGCAACTGCGCGTCGGGCCACATCCCGCTTTGGATCCACGTGTCGAAAAGATAATTCCGGCGCGGCAACCAATAGGCGTCCGCCGTGGCCGCCGAACCGACCGTCGCCTCGATCCGCGCGCGCAGTCCGGGCGACACCAACTCGTCGGCGTCGACCACCAGCAACCATTCGCTTCGGCACGCTTCCATCGCCTGGTTGCGGACCTCGTCGACGTATTTCACCAACGGCACGTCCACGATCCTCGCTCCGAGTCCGGTCGCGATCTCCCGCGTTCGGTCGGTGCTTCCCATGTCCGCGATCACCACCTCGTCCGCCCATTGGCACGACCCGATGCAACCGGCGATCCACCGCTCCTCGTTGCGGGTGTGGATCAGGACTGAGATGGACGGTCGCGACATGCGGAACAAATCCGGGCGCGGGCGGTGGACCGTCAAGCGGGAACACGGACGCTCCTAGCCGTATCCATGCAGTAGCGGCCGAGGAATTATCTCACGCCAAGCCGGGCCAAGGCCATCCAAGGGGGCAAAGACCGCCGGCGTGTCATTTCACCGAACGGTGGGATCCGATCTCTGGTTCCCGATACACGTTCCCGCCTTCTTGGCCGGCCTTGGTCCCCCTTGGCGTGATATAATTCCCCTGCCGCGACTGCATGGTTCCCTCCCGGCTCAGTCGGGAATGCTTGGATTCTAGGCGTCTTGGCGCCTTGGCGTGATACCCAATCGAGTTCTTACTGCATGGATACGGCCTAGCGGAACTCGATCTCGACCGCGTTGAATCCCGAGCGCCGGAAAAGGTCCGTCAACTGCAGCCGCGCCCGTTCCTCGGCGTCCTTCAGGATCCCCGCCTCGCGCGCCGCCACGCGGATCTGGTCGACGGCCATGCGACGCGCGTCCTGTTCGAGATCCTTGTCGAACTCCCGCAACAATCCGGTGGAACGCTCCACCACCTGCGTGCGGCGGTCGTCGAGATACACGTCGAACAACTGCGCCTTGGGGAGGCGCACGTGGATGCGGTCGCCCGACGTCTCCACGTCCCTCGCCGACAGCTTGGAAAGATCCACGCCCGCCTTCGCGATCCCATGGGCGATCAGCAGCAGGCGGTTCCCGCCGTACCATTTCACGTCCTCGAGGATCACGACCTTCTCGAGCACGTATTTGACGCTCACGAGTTGGTTCAAGCCCTGGACCTCGCGGACGACGGTCGGCGTGTTCGCCAACGTGGGACCCGACGAACCGATGCGAAGCCAGGCGAAACCCGCGATGCCCACCAGCGCGCCGAGGAGCAACAGCGCGAGAATGCCGAAAACCAACGCGATCGCCGCGAGGGGAACCGACCGTTTCGTTTCGGGCACCGGCGCCATGTTCACGGCTGCTTCGCGCCTTCCGCGATGCAGTACAAAGCGGACTGGGTCCGGAGGAACACCTGTCCGTCGCTCAACGCGGGCGTGGAGTTGGAAAGCTCGCCCACCGGGTTCGAGGACAACATCTCGAATTTCGGCGCGGCCCGGAGCACCAGCGTGTCGCCTGAATGGTTCGACACGTACAAGCGGTCGCCCGCGAGGACCATCGAGCCCCACGTCGCGGGATCGGAACCACTCGCCTTCAGCCGTTCCTCCCAAAGCAGCTCGCCGGTCGACAGCCGCAGGCACTGCGCGAACCCCTCGGTCGCGGACAGGTAGATATGGCCGTCGCGGATGATCGGCGAGCCGATGCGATGCTTCTTGTGGCGTTGCTCGTAGAACAACCGCTTGCCGGTGACATCCCCTTTGCCGCCGGGTTCAATGCAGATCGTCGACCCAAAGAAACCGCCCATCGACACGATGCGTCCCTCGCCCACGCTCGGCGACGTGTAGATCAGCGGGTTCATGCCGTCGCAGGTCCACAGCGCGTGGCCGTCGTCGGCCGCGAACGCGCGGAGCTTGTTCGCCACCGGAAGCACGATCTCGGAACGGCCGCCCGATGCCACCACCAGCGGGGTCCCGAAATTCCCGAGCCTTCCGTCGGATTGTCCCGCGAACCCGTCGAACCGTTCCGACGGCGGCTCCTCGGGCAACGGCACGCTCCAGCGTTTCGCGCCCGTGCGCTTGTCGAGGGCGTGCAGCGACGAACCGTTGCCGGGACCGTGGTAGACGATCACGAGATCGCCGTGGATCACCGGCGAGGAACCCTGGCCCCACGTGTGTTTTTGCGGCCCGAGATCGGCCTTCCAGAGTTCCTTGCCATCGAAGTCGTACGCATGGATGCCCGCCGACGCGAAACTGGCGACGACGCGCTCGCCGTCGGTGACGGGCGATGCCGAGCAATGCGGATTGGTGTCGTGCCGCGTGTCCGCGCCCTCGTAAGCGACCGCGCTCTCCCAAAGTTTGCGTCCGCCCGCGCGATCGAAACACAGCACGCCGCGACGTTTGCCGTCGTCGAAGGCCTGCGTCACGAAGACGCGATTGCCCCACACGATGGGGGACGAATTGCCGGCTTCGGGAAGCGGCGCGCGCCAGAGGATGTTTTTGTTCCCCACCGCGCCGTCCTTTGACCAACTCCATTCGAGCGGGAAACCCTTGTCCGTGGAGACCTGGTTTTGGTTGGGACCGCGCCACGACGGCCAATTGGCCGCGTTGGAAACGGCGGGCACCAAGGCAACGAGGGCCACCGGAAGGCACGGCATGAGGCGCATGGACGAACCATAGCGAGGAATCCCAGCGCGCCAAGCCGCGGGAACGTGGATGACGCCGCGAGGCGCATCGTGAGAAAGCCCCGATTGTTCCGACGGGAAAACCGAAAGTTTTAACGGGAGGTAACGGAGGAAAGGGAGGTGGGCTTGGCCGGGATCCATGCAGTAGCGGTGGAGGAATTATCTCACGCCAAGCCGGGCCAAGGCCATCCAAGGGGGCAAAGACCGCCGGCGTGTCGGTTCACCGAACGGTGGGATCCAATCTCTGGTTCCCGATACACGTTCCCGCCTTCTTGGCCGGCCTTGGTCCCCCTTGGCGTGAGAGAATTCCCATTCCGCGACCGCAGGGTTCCCTCCCGGCTCGGTCGGGAATGCTTGGATTCTTGGCG
>JANYDN010000253.1 GCA_025363585.1 Verrucomicrobiota bacterium
TGATCCGAGCCCGCGGCAATTGTCGCCGCAGTTCCCGGAGCATGCCGGAACACATCACGATGTCGCCCATCCCGTCGTAACGCAATATCGCCAGCCGACGCACCTGGGTGACGTCGACCAACGGCGCCCGGGACTGCAAACGCCGCAATCGCGGGATCCATCGACCCCACGTGGTCACTCCTTCCCAGGAAACCATCCAATCCAACCCTCGGCGCCAACGCTCGCGGATCGAAAGCGTGCCAAGGTGTCGATGGCTTCCGGCGTCACTCATGCGGCGCGACGCTAACGGACCTCGGCGCGCTGCCACAAGGACGCCATCGTATCCGCGATTCGGAACGGCTTCGGTCGCGCGACCCCGTCCTTCCGTCCCTGTCCCTGCCGACATACGTTGCACCTCGTGCGCGAACTGCCGGCCCACCTCGACCGCAACCTCCGCGAGCTCTGCCTCCTGCCCCGAGGGGCGTCCCTGCTCGTCGCGGTCTCCGGCGGTGCCGATTCCATCGCGTTGCTCCACGCCCTCGCGATCGCCGCGCCGCGTTACCCGTGGCGCCTCGCGGTCGCGCATTTCGACCACCGGTTGCGCGGTGCCGGGAGCGCGGCCGACGCCGAGTTCGTCGCCGCGGAGGCCGCGCGCCTCGGCTTCCCCTTCCACGGCGGCGCCGCGGCGCATCGCGTGCCGAAGACGCCGGGAGTCGAATCGACCGAGATGGCCGCGCGCCGCCTGCGACACGCCTTCCTCGCGCGGACCGCCCGCGAGGCCAACGCCGATGCCGTGGTGCTCGCGCATCATGCCGACGACCAGACCGAGACGTTCCTGCTGCGGTTGCTCCGGGGCTCCGGTGGATCCGGACTCGGCGGCATGCGGTGGAACTCGCACTCGCCCGCGGATTCCGGAGTGCGATTGTGCCGGCCGCTGCTCGACATCCCGCGATCTGCCCTCCGCGCGTGGCTTGCGGCGCGCGGCATTGGCTTCCGCGAGGATCCGTCGAATGCCGACCGGGCATTCGCGCGCAACGATGTCCGCCACCGCCTGCTCCCGTTCCTCCGCGAGTTCGAGGGACTCCACGTCGACAAAGTCCTGCTCCGCGTCGCCGAACTGACTTCGGCCGATGCCGATTTCGTCGCCGCGATCGCCGCGGCATGGGATGGCGCGGAACCGTTCGCCGCGCTGCATCCGGCCGTGCAGCGCGCAGTGATCCGCGACCAACTCTTCGCGCTCGGCCAGGAACCCACCTTCGAATTGGTCGAGCGCCTCCGTCGCCAACCGACGCGCCGCGCGTCCTCGGGCCGCGCGCGGTCATGGCGTCAAGCCGACGGCATCGTCGCGGATGCGCCGGTTCCATCTGGATTCCGCGCGGGCCAACGCGTGCTTCCGCTCGACGGACCGACGCGTCGCGCGCGCTGGCACGGACTCGAGGCGCGGTGGAAAATCTTCGCGGGCACGGACGCAGCGGACAGACCGGAACCGCTGGCCGGCCGAGAATCGTTCGACCTCGACGCCATCGGCGGCACCGCGACGCTGCGGCACTGGAAGCCCGGCGACCGCTTCCGCCCGCTCGGTTTGCCCGCGCCATCGAAACTCCAGGATCTCTTCGTGAACCGTCGCGTTCCCGCCGCCGAGCGACGCGATCGCATCGTCGCGATGGATGGAGACGGACAAATCTTCTGGGTCGAGGGACTTCCTCCCGGCCACGAGGCTCGCGTCACCGGGCGGACACGGCGGCGCCTCGATTGGTGTTGGAAGCGGGCCGTCAGCGAACGCTAGCCACGGATGCCGGCGCGGACGGTCCCGATCAGCCCAACACGTTGCGGAGGATACCGACGGCGGTGCGCCGGATTTCCGCGGACTTCGATTCCAACGCGCCGTATCGGTCGAGCCAACCTTCCTCGCCGTGATGCTGCTCCCGCCAAAGATTCCGGAGCACGCGCTCGGTGCGTTCCACCTGCTGGATCGCCGACTCCAGCGAGTCGCGTCCCTCCGGCAGGTCCGTGACCGCGCCGACATTGAAACGGCTCAACCGCTGGTTCGCGGACACCGCATGGAGAAGGATCACCAAGGTCTGTTCGTACGCGTACCAGCGGCGCCGAAGCACCTCGCCGAGGAACGCGTGGCGGATGGCGAAGAATTCCGACCGCGGCCGTTCCGTGTACTGCCGGATCTCCTGCGCCTCCGCGGGGAACCAATTGTAGAGCAGCGCGAACGTCCCGTAGGTGTCGATGAGTTGCTTCGAGTGGTTGTGGTCCGTCGTGATCTCGCCGACGCAGACGTCCTGCTTGAGATCGACGCAGATCTCGGGAAGGTCGTGCAGTTTCGCGAGGACCTCGTGCCCGTTCGGCGTGGCGTAGTCGAAGTCGCCGGGAACCAGCCAATGGACGTCGTCGGGTCCGCCGCGCTCGTACGACAATCCCATCCCCGCGTACCACATCTGGCACGTGTCCACGCACCACGCGTCGACGATCTCGGAGTGGCGGGCGACGACCTCCTCCCGGAACGCGGCGTAGCGCGGGTTGGCGGCGTTCGCGAGGTGGGTCTTGCGGTCGATCACCGTGATCGGCCGCGCGTAGAGCCCGCGCTCGGAGTCGAGCCACGCGACGAGTTCGTACAGTTGCTCGAGATCCGCCATCTCGTCCGGCTGGCGGAACGGATAGATCACCACCGGATGGATCCGTGCGCCCGCGACGGCGCGGACCGGTGGCTTCGGTGCGATCTTCCGTTTGCTCTTTGAACCCGCCGCGCTCGTTTTCATGGATGCTCCGGGATGGGAAGAATTGTCCGTCGTCTTTCGGGGAATCGACCGGACCCTGCCCCGTCGCGCCCGCGAGGGAAAGCCCCGAGATACAGGGGAAAGGTTGACGCCGAACGCTCCGCATGGAACAGACCGCGCGTGCAAGCCCTGCTCGCGCTCGAGAACCTGACCAAGACGTACCGCAGCGGCGCGACCGACCTCACCGTCCTCGCCGGCGTCTCGCTCTCGGTCGGCGCGGGCGAGACCTGCGCGATCGTCGGGCCTTCCGGCAGCGGCAAAACCACGCTGCTCGGCCTCAGCGCGGGACTCGACGTCCCCACCTCCGGCACCGTGCGACTCGCGGGACACGATCTCGGGTCGCTCGACGAGGACGCCCGGGCCCGGGTCCGCAACCAGCACGTCGGCTTCGTTTTCCAGAATTTCCAACTGCTGCCGACCCTCACCGCGCTCGAGAACGTCCTCGTGCCGGTGGAACTGCGCGGCGAATCGGGACGCCGCGGCGACGCCGTGGATTTGCTCGGGCGGGTCGGCCTCGCGGATCGGCTCGACCACTATCCGGTCCAACTCTCGGGCGGCGAGCAACAGCGCGTGGCGCTCGCGCGGGCCTTCGTCAACCGACCGCAACTGCTCTTCGCGGACGAACCCACGGGCAACCTCGACGGCGACACCGCGGGCCACATCGTGGACATGCTGTTCGAATTGAACCGCACCGCGGGAACCGCGCTCGTGCTCGTCACCCACGACCTCGATCTCGCCGCGCGATGCGGCCAGATCGCGCGGCTGCGCAACGGCCGGCGCGTCGAGTGAGCGAAAGCCTTCCCGCGTGAACCCGATCGCCGCAGTGCTCGAGCCGTGGACCTGGCGGATGGCGTGGCGCGATTCCCGGCGCAGCCGGCCGCGGCTCCTGCTGTTCTCGCTGAGCATCACGCTGGGCATCGCCGCGTTGGTAGCGCTCGGCTCGATGGGACGGACCTTGCGTTCCACGATCGACGAGCAATCGAAAGCCCTGCTCGGCGCCGATCTCGTGCTTTCCAGCCGCCAGGCGGCGGGTCCCGACGAGACGAATCTCCTGCAACGGCTCGGCGGCGAACGCGCGTCCGAGATCAGCTTTGCCTCGATGGTTTCGTTTCCCGGACGCGACGCCACGCGCCTCGCCAATGTCCGCGCGCTCACCGGCGGCTTTCCATTCTATGGCCGCATCGAGACCGAACCGCCCTCGGCGTCCGAAGAATTCCGCCGCGGCGAAGGCGTGCTGGTCGAGGAAAGCATGGCGCAGCAATTCGAGCTGAAGCCGGGCGATCCCGTGAAACTCGGCACGTGGACCACGCGCCTTGCCGGCACGCTCCGCCGCGTCCCCGGCGATTCCGTCGCGTTCGCCTCGCTCGCGCCGCGCGTCTACATCGCGGGTTCGAAACTGCCCGACACCGGCTTGCTTCGGCGCGGCGCGATCGTCCGGTACCGCACGATGCTCAAGCTTCCCGACGTGCCGCCAGTCGGGGACATCGTGCGCGACAACAAGGAGGAATTCCGCCGGCTCCGCCTCGATTTCGACACCGCGGAGAAGCGGCGGGAAGACCTCGGCAAGGCCCTCGAGGATCTCAACGCGTTCCTCAATCTGGTCGCCTTCGTCGCGTTGCTTCTCGGCGCGGTGGGAATCGCGAGCGCGATCCAGGTCCACGTCCAGCAACGACTCGGGCACGTCGCCGTGCTGCGCTGCCTCGGCGCCTCGATGGCCTCGACGTTCTCGATCTACCTCGTGCAGGCGCTCGCGCTCGGGGCCGTGGGATCGCTCGCCGGCGTGATCCTCGGGTCCGCCGTCCAGTTCGCGCTTCCCGTGGTGTTCCGGGGACTTCTCCCATTCCCGATCCACGTCGAGTTCTCGTTCGTCGTGGCCGCGCGCGCGGCGGCGGCGGGCATCGGCATCTCGCTGGTGTTCGCGCTCCTGCCGTTGCTCGCCGTCCGACGGGTCTCGCCGTTGGTCGCGATCCGCGCCGCCTACGAATCGGCCGCCGCGGGCATCGACTGGGCCCGCGTCGCCGTGTTCGCGTCGATCGCGGCGACGGTCTTCGGGTTCGCGCTGCTGCAGACGCGGCGCTGGCAGCAAGGCGCCGGATTCGCCGCCGGACTCGGCATCGCGTTCCTCCTCCTCGCCGCAGCGGCACGGGCCTTGGTGTGGGCTGCACGCCGTTTCACGCCCGCGCGGCTGCCCTTCGCGTGGAGGCAGGGACTCGCCTCGCTCCATCGCCCGCAAAACCGCACCGGCACGCTGATCGTCTCGCTCGGCCTCGGCACGTTCCTGTTGCTGACATTGCAGTTCACGCGCTCGACGTTGCTGAACCGACTCTTCCCTCCCGGCAACGACCGGCAGCCCAACGCCATCCTCTTCGACGTCCAGCCCGATCAACTCGACGGCGTCGTCGCGTTGTTGAAAGGCCTTGGCTATCCCGTGCTCGACGAGGCGCCGATCGTCACCATGCGCATCCGCACGCTGAAGGACCGGCCGGTGAAGGATCTCGCCACCAACCGCGCGGCGCGGATTCCCGGATGGGTCCTGCAACGCGAGTACCGCTCCACGTGGCGCACCAACCTCGTCGATTCGGAGAAGCTCGTCGCCGGACGCCTCGTTCCAAGGGTCGAGGCCGGCGCCGCGCGCATTCCCGTCACGCTGGAGCAAGGCATCGCGCGCGACCTCGGCGTCGGCGTCGGCGACCGGTTGTCCTTCGACGTCCAGGGGCTCGCGCTCGAGTGCGAGGTCTCCGGCATCCGCGAGGTGGATTGGCGCCAGGTACGGCCGAACTTCTTCGTCGTGTTTCCCGCCGGCGCGTTGGAGGCCGCGCCCGCGATGCACGTCGTCGCCACGCGCGTCGCCGACGCGAAATCCTCGTCACGTCTCCAGCGCGAGCTCGTGAAATCCTTTCCCAACGTGTCCGCGCTCGACCTGACCCTGGTCCTCGAGACGGTCGGCAACCTGGTGTCGAAGGTCGGCTTCGCGATCCGGTTCATGGCGTTGTTCACGGTGATGACGGGCGTCGTCGTGTTGGTCGGCGCGATCGTCACCGGCCGATGGCAACGCTCGCGCGAAAGCATCCTGCTCCGCACGCTCGGAGCGTCGCGCGCCCAGGTCCGCGCGATCCTCTTCGTCGAGTACGCGAGCCTGGGGTTCCTCGCGGCCCTCACGGGACTCGTGCTGGCGGCGGGCGGCGGATGGGCCCTCGCGCACTTCGTTTTCAAATCCGGTTTCCAGATCCCGTGGCTCGACGCCGTCGTCGCCTTGCTCGCCGTGCCCGCGCTGACGGTGGCGGTCGGGTTGTCGACCAGCCGGGGAATCGCGAACGCACCCCCGTTGGAAATCCTGCGACAAGAAGCGTGAGGCGGGGAGGGGAAGGAATTTTACGGAAGGGAACGAAGCCCGACGGATCTTGCTCTAAGATTCCTCGCGTGCGGCCCGGACCTTCGTTCCCTTCGTTTGCTTTTGTTAAAAATCCCCTCCGCAAAAATTCGTTCCGCCTCCCCCGGTTCCTTTCTAGGGTGCGCCCCATGCAATTCCCCAGACGTCCGGGTGGGACGTGGATGCCCCTTTTGATGGCGATGATTCTCGGTCCTTGCGCCGCCTCGCTCGCCGCGGTTCCCGCGGAGATCGCGGCCCAGGCCAAGCGGGGCCAGTCGCTGTTCGTCGCGAACTGCATTCTCTGCCACCAGGTCACGGGGCGCGGGACGCCGGGCGTTTATCCTCCGCTCGCGGCGTCAGATTTCCTCGCCAAACCCGACGGCCGCAAGGAAGCCATCCTCGCCGTCGTCCAGGGTCTCCGCGGGAAACTGGCGGTCAACGGCGCGACCTACGACAACCAGATGCCCGCGGTCGTCCTCGACGACGCCCGGACGGCCGATCTCCTGACCTACGTTTTCAACGCGTGGGAAAATCCCGGCGGCCACTTCGATGCCGACGAAGTCGGGGCGGTGCGACGCACCTCGGCCTTCAAGACCTACGCCGCGTTGGTCGAGGCGAATGCGTACCCGTCGGTGCCCATCCCGCCGGAAGGACTGGAGATCCGCGAAACGGCGCGCCTTCCCGATTTCGCCGTGCGTCTTGCCGGGGACGGCAAGGGCGAAAGCGTGCTGGTGCTCGGGCAAAGCGGCGCCGTGTGGCGGCTCGACTGCGCGACGCGCAAGGTGGAACCGCTCTTCAACGCCGACGCCTACATCGACCGTTCGCACGGCGATCCCGGTACCCTCGGCATGTTCCTCGATGCCTCCCGGCGCCTCTGGATCACCTGCAACCAACGCAACGACTCGACGCGACCGCTGGTGACGAACGAGGTCACGATCTTCCGCACCGAACCGATCGGACGCTCCAAGGAGCCGATCGTTCCCAAGCCGTGGTTCCGCACCGGGTATCCGTACGGCATCGGGCCCTACAACCACGGCGTGTCACAGATCTCGATGGGGCCGGACGGAAAACTCTACGTCGCCAGCGGCTCCCGCACCGACGGCGGCGAGGCCGGCACCGACCCGCGACTCGGGAAAATGGGCGAGACCGATCTCACGGCGTGCCTCTGGCGCCTGGATCCCGATGCGAAGGAACCATCGATCGAAATCGTGGCGCGCGGCATCCGCAACGCCTGGAGTTTCGCGTGGGATGGAAGCGGCAATCTTTTCACCGTCGCCAACGGCCCGGACGCCCACGCGTGCGAGGAGATGGATTGGATCCGTCCGGAGCTCAAGGAACACCACGGTTTCCCGTACCAATTCGAGGATTGGCCCGCGTCGCGGAAGGCGTATCCGTACACGCCCGCCGCGCCGGACGGCCTCGCATTCGCGCTGCCCGTGCGCAACCTCGGGCCGGCCGCGAAGCCGTCCGACCGCGACGGACGGACGTTTGAACCGCACTCGTCGCCCGCCGGCATGGTTTGGCTCGATGGCCGTTGGCCGGCGCCGTGGCGCGGCACGTTCCTCGTCGGTCGTTTCGGAAACCTGATCCGCACGGGCGACGGGCGCGACGTCGGCTTCGACGTGGTCTCGATGGCGCTTCGAAAGAATGCGGAGGGGACCGGCTGGGATGCCGGGACGAAAACGTTTCTCGCGCCGTTGGGACGCCCGATCGACCTGCATCTCTCGGGCGGCCGGCTGTACGTGCTCGAATACACGCGGCCCACGGACTTTCTGGGCGGACGCGGCTGGTTGCCGGGACGCATCCTCGAACTCTCGCCCAAACCATGACGCGCCGAACGATCTATCGTGGTTTCTCCGGGGATGCCTTGTCGCGCGGGGTCGAAGCCTTAAGCTAGGACGACATGGACTGGCGTGACTTCGCCCTATCTGACCCCGACGCCGCGGAACGGCTCCTCGGCTCGTTCGCGCCGGAGGTGCGCGAGAAGGGCGAGGAAGCTTTCCGAAGGGGCGTGGTGCAGTCGATCCGTTGCCTCGATGCGAACCGCGAGTTCGCCGGCTCGATCGGCGTGCCGGTGCCGATCGAGATCGGATTCCGGATCGACGGCGAATCCGGGAATACCAAAGCGCGGGTCGAATGCACCTGCAGCGCCGGCCCCGCGTGCGAGCATTCGTACGCGTTGGCACGCCATCTCTTGACCCGGCATCATCTCGTCGCCGGCAACCAACCGAAGACCCCCACGAAACGCGCCGCCGCAAAACCGAAGGCCAATCCCAAGCCGGTGGCTTCCGCCCCGGTCGCGTCGAATGGGGCCTCCGCGTCCGCGCCATCCCTGCCGCCGCCAAGGTCCGCCGCGATGGCCCCGGCCACCGCGACGACGAAGCCCGAGCCCGGTCCCGTCGAGCGCCGCCTCATCGCCTCGGGACATGAACCCAGCGAGTCCGAGAGCAAGTTCCTCGTCCAGATCGGCGATCTCTTCCGTCGTTTCGGCAAACGGCCCTCGATTCCGCGTCCCGAGTTGGAACGGCTCGGCCTTGCCAAACCTTCCGCCGGCGGATCGTCGTTCGACGGCGTCCAGCTCTGGCGTTCCCTGCCCGAGGACGAGCACGAGTTCTGGCTCTATCTCGCGCAGTACGCGGAGGAAAAAGGCACCGGCATCCCGGCATTCCTCCAGCCGGTCTCGCCGCTGGAACCGCTGCGGCAAAAGCTCGCCATCGAGCGCCGTCGCCACGAGATCGGCCATTGGCGCCAACTGCTCGGCCAATGGGGCACCGCGGCCGAGGTGGAGTCGCCCGACCACGCGCCGACCGATCTCCGCGCGAAATTCGGCGAGAACGAGGTCGTGCTCGAGTGGCGACGCGGAACCTCCGACGACTACGAGGCCATCAAGGCCCACCAGTTCGAGCGCTTCGTCCAGACGCATCTCGAGCGGGGACTCGTCGACACCGCGTCGACGCTGATCTGGCAATGCTTCCAGCAGGGCCTGACCGTCACCGGTTACCGGAAGCCCGCGCTCAGCCCCACGGAGCCCACCGCTCGGCGCGTCCTCGGATTCCTCCTCCGCCAGGCATCGGTCACCACGCGTTTGGTGAATGCGGATGGCGAACCGCTCTCGCGTCCCGTCGAACCGTTGCGTTGGCAACTCCAGGAACCGGCGCAACCCGCCGGCGACTACATCCTCCGGCTCGTCCAGGCCGACGGTTCCGAAATCCCCGAGATCCGGTCGACCTTCCCCGGTTCCCCGACGCTGTACCTTTCCGCGGACGCCGTTTTCGACGGACCGACCGTCGACGACCGCGTCCTGGCCATCAACCGGCCGACTCCCATTCCCGCCGCGGCGATCGAGTCGCATGGCGGCGTGCGCTTCCTCCGCAACCTCGGCGCGCCGCTGCCCGCGCTTCTTGCCGAGCGCGTCCGGCTCATCCCGTTGCATCCCGTCTTCCGGCTCGAGTTGCGGAAGCTCACGCACGGTTCCGACGCCGAACACTGCACGATGGAAGTACTGGGGGTTTCGTCGGACGCCGAGATGGTCGAGCGATGGAACGGCCTCCAATGGCAATCCCCCACGCGCGCCGATGCCCCGCCGGCGGCGGTCCCGGCGCCGGTCGTGCCGCAGGATCCGAACGAGCCCATCGTGTCGGTCGACCGCGCGCCGCTCTCCGGCATTCCCGAGCTCGTGGAGCGCGGCGGCTACCGATGGGACTACGCGCGGCTCCAGTGGTCGCTTCGCGTCACGCGCGGGTTCCCCGAGAAATTCGTGCCGTGGTTGAAGTCGATCCCGCCGAACATCCGCGTGGAACTGCGCGGCGAGCTCGGCTCGTTCCTGAACGCCGAGGTCGCGGGACGCGTGCGGCTGTCGGTGGAACCGTCGGAAGCGATCGATTGGTTCGACCTCCGCGTCGTGCTGGACGTGAGCGACACGACGCTGACGAACGAGGAGCTCAAGGCGTTGCTCGAGGCGCGCGGGCGGTGGGTACGGCTGGCGGGCAAGGGTTGGCGGCGTTTGGATTTCCAGCTTTCGAAGGAGGAGGACGAACAACTCGCCCGCCTCGGCCTGAGCCCGCACGAACTGAGCGCGGAGCCGCAGCGCATGCACGTGCTCCAGCTCGCCGACGACGCCGCGGCCGGATTGATCCCGGACGACGCGCTGGTGCGGATCCGCGCGCGGGCATGCGAGCTCAAGTCGCGCGTCAACCCGCCGTTGCCCGCGACGGTCCACGCCGAGCTGCGACCGTACCAGCTCGAGGGTTTCCACTTCCTCGCATACCTGAGCACGAACCGTTTCGGCGGCGTGCTGGCCGACGACATGGGTCTCGGCAAGACGCTGCAGACACTGACATGGCTCGAGTGGGTCCGCGCGGAATCGGCCGCGGGCCGACTCGGGATCGCCCCGGCGTTTTCCCCGGCCGCGCCCGCGAGCCCAACGGCCAAGGGCCGGAAGAAGGCGGCCGAGGCGCCGTCGTCCGCGGTCCCGCCGTCGCTGGTCGTGTGCCCGAAATCCGTCTCCGACAACTGGCGCGCGGAGGCCGCACGCTTCACGCCCACGCTCCGGGTACGCGTCTGGGGTTCGAACGAGATCGAGCACCTTCCCGCCGAACTGGCTTCGGCGGATCTCCACGTCCTCAACTACAACCAGCTCCGCGCCGTCGGGGAAAACCTCGCGGACCTGCCGTTGCTGTGCGTGATCCTCGACGAGGGCCAGTACATCAAGAACCCGTCGAGCGTCACCGCGATGATCGCGCGCACGCTCAAGGCGCGTCACCGGCTGCTGCTCAGCGGCACGCCGATCGAGAACCGCCTGCTCGACCTGTGGAGCCTGATGGCGTTCGCGATGCCCGGTGTGCTCGGTTCGCGCGCGGGTTTCCAGCGGCTGTTCGACACCAAGGACGATCCCTTCGCGCGGCGCCGCCTGACGGCACGCGTCCGTCCTTTCCTGCTGCGACGTACCAAGTCGCAGGTGGCGCGCGATCTTCCGGACCGGATCGAGGAAGACCTGTACTGCGAGCTCGAGGGCGAGCAACAGGTGCTTTACCGCGCGGAGTTGAAACGCGCCCAGCAGGTGCTCCTGCGCGTCGGCAGTCCCAAACAGCTCAACCAGGAACGCTTCAACCTGCTCACCTCGTTGCTGCGGCTCCGGCAAATCTGCTGCCATCCGAAGCTCGTGCAGCCGACGTGCACGATGCAGGGCGCGAAGCTGGAGGCCCTGCTGGAACAGCTCGAGCCGCTGATGGAGGAAGGCCAGAAAGTCCTCGTCTTCTCGCAGTTCGTGTCGCTGCTCGACCTGCTCCGCGACGAGCTCCGCACGCGCGGGTGGCCGGTGTTTTTCCTCGCGGGCGAGACCGAGGACCGCGGCACGTTGGTCCGCGAGTTCCAGGCCGCCGAAGGCAACGCCGTGTTCCTCATCTCGCTCAAGGCCGGCGGATTCGGGCTGAATCTCACCGCCGCCAGCTACGTCGTG
>JANYDN010000269.1 GCA_025363585.1 Verrucomicrobiota bacterium
CTGCGGGCGTTCTATCGGGCCGGCGACCAACTGCGGGAAATACATGACATAGAGCGCATAGATCCCGAAGTGACGCTCGGCGCGCTGCCTGCCGCGGTAGACCTCCATGACGTAGCTGAGGCTCTGGAACGTGTGGAACGAAAGTCCGATCGGCAGAATGATGCGGAGGGCCTCTATCGGGTAGTGCAAGTGAAGGGCCCCGGCAATCCAAGCGACGTTCCGGTTGAAGAAATTGAAATATTTGAAGGCAAACAAAACGCCGCAGACCGAGAGGACACTGGCCAACATGTAACGCCGCTTCTTGCGTGGATCGTCGGCATCCTCGATCCAAATCCCCGCAAAATAATCTATGCCGATCGTTGCAAACAGGATCAGCAGGTAGACCGGCACAAATGCCATGTAGAAAAGGCAGCTTGCGAGCAGCAACAAGGGCCAGCGCAGCCGGTGGGGTAGCGCGAAATAAAGGCCCGACACCACGACGAAGAAGAGGACGAAATCGATGGAGTTGAAGAGCATCGTCGGGTCAAATGTGGGGATAAATGCAAACCGCCGCACGCATTGGGTTTCGTGCGGCTCGAAAGCCTCATGGCCGGATGGGAAGTTGTCCTAGGAGCGGGTTAGATTCCACGGTACCGGCGTTGTCTCGCGGATTGGTTTTTGCCGCGCCGCCAGCGAAAAAATGATGGGAACATTTCCCCGCGCAGTGCGTCCATCCCGAACTTGCAGAACCCCTCGCGGAGCACAACCACTGCATCGGCTGCCGGGGAACGACGAAAGCGGTGACCACGGTGATGATGTTCCCCAACGGGAGTGCAGGTACACGGTGGCTTTGTGATCGCGTTGGCCTCCGCCCCCGGCGGTTGAGCTTGAGGCGCTGTTCGGCGTCGAGCTCCTCGGGAGGGAGGGCTGGTGATCAATGCGAGCTCCCTCAAACGATCGACGTGAAGGCAATGCCGCTCCCGCGCGACCTCCACGGCCTACAAAGGCCGCCTTGCTCGGCGCTCCCGGCTTTCGAGCGCACGCCCCGCTTCTCGCGTCGCTTCCGATGGCACATTCTTCGGCGATGCGGAAACAGCCGTGGATGTACACCTCCAATCAAATCCAGACGTTGCCCACAACGCTCCGGGGTGCTCGCCCCCTCAAGTACGGAGGCCCTCGATGCCCCCGTTTGGAAAACATGCCGCAACGCCCCGCTTGAATCCGGCGCGTCTGTTCCTAGAGTTCGGCCTTTGATCAACGAGAAATGAGCGATTCCTCCTCCGCCGCGCCGGCCGGCCCCGTCGTTCGCCCTTGGGACATCCAGGAGGCCCGCACCCTCTACAACATCGACCGTTGGGGCGCCGGATACTTCGACATCAATTCCGAGGGACACGTCGTCGCCAAACCCCTGCAAAACGGGGTCGAGGTCGATCTCGTCGATCTCGCCGAGGAAGCGCGCGCGCGCGGTCTCAAGTTCCCGCTCCTCGTCCGTTGCCAGGACATCCTCCGCCACAGGGTCGTCGCCCTCAACGAGGCCTTCCGCGCCTCCATCGCCGAGTTCGCCTACAAGGGTTCCTACCGCGGCGTCTTTCCCATCAAGGTCAACCAGCTCCGCGAGGTCGTGGAGAAGATCCTCGACGCCGGCAAACCCTACCAGTTCGGCCTCGAGGTCGGCAGCAAGCCCGAGCTCTATGCCGGCATGGCCATGCAGGACCAACCCGGCGCCCTCATCATCTGCAACGGTTACAAGGACGTTCCTTTCATCAAGCTCGCGCTCCAGGGCATCAAGCTCGGGAAAAAAGTCATCATGGTCGTCGAGAAGCTCGAGGAGCTTCGGCAGATCATCGCCGTTTCCAAACAGATCGGCGCCGAACCCCTGATCGGGATCCGCGCCCGCCTCATGAGCAAGGGCGCCGGCAAGTGGGCCGAAAGCGGCGGCGAAAACGCCAAGTTCGGCCTTTCCACCAGCGACCTCCTCGCCGCCACGGAGATCCTCAGGGCCGAGAATCTCACCCACTGCTTCCGCCTCCTCCATTTCCATATCGGCTCCCAGGTCCCGGATATCCTCACCGTCAAGAAGGCCGTCCAGGAAGCCGCAAGGTTCTACGCGAAGCTCCAAAAAATGGGCTTCCCCATCGAGTACGTGGACGTCGGCGGCGGACTCGGCGTCGACTACGACGGCTCCCGTTCCGCCTTCGATTCCTCCACCAACTACTCCCTCCAGGAATACACCAACGACATCGTCTATTACCTCGGCGACGTCTGCAACGCGGAGGCCGTTCCCCACCCCGACATCGTCAGCGAATCCGGCCGCGCCCTCGTCGCGCACCATTCCGTCCTTTTGGTCGAGGTCTTTGGATCCATCGACAAGACCCGCCAGGAAGCCAACCTGCAGTTCGCCACCAACGAGCATCGTCTCGTCAAGGAACTGCTCTACATCCGGGACAACCTCGGCCGCCTCAACAAGCTCGAGGCGTTTCATGATGCCCTCGAACGCAAGGAGGACGCCCACCAGATGTTCACGCTCGGCGTCCTCGAGCTTCCCGAAAAGGCGATGATCGAGTCGCTCTACTGGGAGATCAGCCGGTCCGTCGTCGATTCCTTCCGCGGCCAAGCCTACATCCCCGAGGAAATCCGCGGCCTCGAGGACGCGCTCGGAGACCAGTACCTCTGCAATTTCAGCCTCTTCCAGTCGCTCCTCGACCATTGGGCCCTCGGCCAGCTCTTCCCCATCATGCCCGTCCATCGGCTGGACGAACGCCCCGTCCGCGAAGGCACGCTCGTCGACATCACCTGCGACTCCGACGGCCAGATCAACAAGTTCATCGATCTGCGCGACGTCCGCGACACGCTCCCGCTCCATCCGCTGCGCCCGGGCGAACCCTACGTCCTCGGCTTTTTCATCATGGGCGCCTACCAGGACATCATGGGCGACCTCCACAACCTTTTCGGACGCGTCAACGAGGTCCACGTGTTCCTCGAGCCCGACGAACCCGCGGGCTACTACATCGAGGAGGTCGTCGAGGGCGACACCATCAGTTGTTCGCTCGCCGAGGTTCAGTACGACATCAACGAGCTCAAGCGGTTGATGAAGGCCCAGGTGGATGCCGCCATCAAATCCGACCGCCTGAAGCCGAAGGAAGGCATGAGCCTCCTCGACGATTACGAACGCGGCCTGAAGGACTACACCTATCTCACGATCCCGTGAGCACGGAGGCAGTCGCGTCGGCGGAATAATTTCACGCCAAGCCGGACCAAGGCCATCCACTCATCCGCAGATGACACGGATGACGCAGATGTAGGCCGGCACCGGCCCAAAAACCCCCACGGTTCGAGACATTCCTCACCCAACGTGCATCTGCGGAATCTGCGTCATCTGCGGACAATGCTTCCTCGGCGGTTCATTGCGGCATGGCACCCCTTCAGTGGGGGGTCGGGCCTTGGCGTGAGAGATTCCCGTTTTTCGAACGAATCTTTCCGGCCAAGCGATGGTGGTTTCCGCGTTCAAGCCGGAGTCGTGCCGGGCGGATACCCCCGGAGGATCCGTTCCATGTACGCCACGTCGAGCCACCGGTCGAACTTGTAGCCCACTTGCCGGAAGAGGCCGACGTGTTCGAAGCCGAAACCGGCGTGCAACCGGATGCTCGCGCTGTTCGCGGCGTCGATCGCGGCGATGATGGAGTGCAATCCCCGGGCCTCGGCCGCCGGGATCAACGGCGCCATCAGCATTTTCCCGATGCCCTGCCCCCGCCACGACTCCGCCACGTACACCGAGTTCTCCGATGTGAACCGGTATCCGAACCGATCGTGGTAACGATTGAGCGCGCTCCATCCCGCCACGTCGCCCGTGGCCGCCTCGGCGACGAAGATCGCGAAATCGTCCCGCTGGTGCGCGTCGAACCATTCCTGCCGTTGCTCCAGGGTCCGCGGTTCGTAGTCGTACGACGCCGTGGTGTGCGCCACCGCGTGGTTGTAGATCGCGAGGATTCCCGGGCAATCGTCGCGCCGGGCGGGACGGATGGTCGGCGAATGGACGGCGGTGGTCATTGACGTTCTCCGCGTCGACCCTGCGACGACGCGGCTTCCGGTGGCAATAGGCGGCTGAGATTCCCCGCTTGCGGTGGGTTCCCACCGGGAGCAGGTTCCTACCACTCCCACGCTCTCACTGCTGTGCCATGAATCCTACATCTCGTCGCGTCGATCGCCGAGGGTTCACCCTGATCGAACTTCTCGTCGTCATCGCCATCATCGCCATCCTCGCCGGCATGCTTTTGCCCGCGTTGGCGAAAGCCAAAACCAAGGCCCAGGGCATCGGCTGCATGAACAATTGCCGCCAACTCATGCTCGCCTGGAAGTCCTACAACACCGACAACGACGACAGGGTCGTCAACAACTTCGGCATCGACACCACCCAGGCAACCATCGCCCTCGGCAAGGCCGGAAACATCAATGGCTACCGGAATTGGGTGAACAACGTGATGGAATGGACCACCACCGAGGACATCACCAACCACGTTTATCTCAGCAAGGGGCCCTACGCGCGGTACGTCGGCAATTCCGTCGGAGCCTACCTCTGTCCGGCCGACCGCTATCTCAGCAAGGAACAACGCGGGGTGGGTTGGACCAAGCGTACCCGCAGCCTCTCGATGAACGCCTGCTTTGGCCAATACTCGGACCCCGTGCAGAGCGGCGCCGCCGAAACCGCCGGCCACAATCGTTACGTCGATTACCGCCAGATGTTGAAGGAAACCCAAGTGAGCCGTCCGTCGGAAATCTTTGTCATGCTCGACGAGCATCCCGATTCGATCAACGACGGCTACTACCTCAACAACCCCGGCGTCTACAATCCCGCGACCGACAACATCAGCCAGGTGCCCGCCGGTTGGGGCGATCTTCCGTCGTCCTATCACAACGGCGCGGCGGGTTTCGCCTTCGCCGACGGGCATTCCGAAGTCCACAAGTGGCTCGGGAAGACCTCGCGGGTGGGCGTCAATGCCAAGAACGGCATGGGCTTCAATGGCCCGACCCTCAACACGCCCCAGGACAAGACCGACATCCGCTGGATGCTGTATCGAACCGGGGATCGTTGAAGTCCGTTCGTTCGAAGATCAATTCGGCAACGCGCCCGACGAAGTCGGGCGCGTTTTGCTTCCATCGTTGCGAAACGCGATGCGGCCATCCCAGTCGGTCCATCGGGCCGCTCCACTCCTTCGCGGTGCCGAGAACTGGCTTGCAAAATGCTGGTCCTCCGGCCTTATAATCAACCGCCGCGATCGCGGCACAATGAGCCCGGCACCGCCAACCAATCGGGCCGCCCGGCGAATTGAACGCATACCAAAATCGATGAGCGATAGCATCCGGACCTTCCTCCGCACATGGGCCTTCCGCCCCGCACTCTGTGGAGTCCTCGTTCTCCTCTTCTCGCGCGCGCTTGCCCAAGAGACGGCGTTCTCGTTCCAAGCCCGCATCTCGGATCACTCCGCGGTCCCCGGCGCGACCTACGACCTGTCGTTCAGCCTTTGCGACGCCGTCACCAACGGCAACAAGCTCGGCACGCCCATCGTGTTTCCCGCGGCCACGCTCGCGGACGGCGTCGTGAACCTGAGCCTCGACTTCGGATCGGCCGCCTTCACCGGTGACCCCCGGTGGATCGAACTCTCGATCCGCCAGACCGATGATCCCGCCGGTTACGAGGTGCTCTCGCCCCGTTTCAAGATTGGTACCGCGCCTTACGCCATCAAATCCGCCAACGCCGGCGTCGCAGCCCAAGCCACCCTCGCGACGTCCGCCGTAACCGCCCAAACCGTCTCTTGGACCGGCGTCACCCACATCCCGACCGACGTCTCCAACCTCAGCGACTACCTTGGATCCATCTTTGCGGAAACCGGCACGCAGGACTCGATCACCGAGACCGGCAATGCCGACACCGTCGTGTGGATCCGCGAAAGCCCCACGATCTCCGGATGGGGCCAGGGCGTTGCCAACCCCGGTGATTTCTCGCGCGTCCGGTTCCTGATCAGGGCGTGGGACACCAACAAGCCCATCCACAACGTCCGTTGCCGGATCAAGGACGGCGACTTCAACGGCGTCCTCCTTGCCGACCGCACCATCGCCGTCGATACCCAGACGGGCGTGGCGAAAATGGTGAACTTCGATTTCGGTTCTTCCGTGACGGTGCCGGGCGCGACCGTGTGGATCGAGTATTTCACGGATGGTGTCACCGGACAGACTTCCGTGGGACTTCCGGCAAACGGCAACACTCCCCGGGAACGCTATACCACGGGCCGTTCGGTGAGCGACACCAGCATGACGGTCGCGGTCACCAACATCGTTTTCTACGTCGGTTTCCTCAAGAGCAGCGTCTCGCTCAATACCAGCGAGATCACCGATAATTTCCGCAACGAACTTGGCTTGGTTGCCTCCCGCGACGTGGCCATCGACCTCCCATCGACGCTCGAAGCGGTCCAAGGCACCGAGTTCAACATCTACTTCGACAACGTCATCCGTTCCGACCTGCCGGTCGACCAACTGGACGTCAAGGTGACCTCTTCCGTGGGCGCGCAGTTCCAGAGGTTCTGGCGCCTGGCCGCCTCCGCCTCGGTTCCCGGCGTCACCAGCCTGACCATCGACGTCGGTTACAAGGGCCATCACATCACGTCCAAGACCGTCACCCTCTCGGTGGCCCCCAGTGCCGCCGGAAACGGGGTCAACCGCCGTCTCCTGATGATCGGCGACTCCACCACCGCCAACGGCATCATGATGGGTGAATTGGCCCGGTTGTTCTCGACGAACAACATGAAGGTGACCTTCGTCGGGACCAAGGGCACGCCGCCCGCCCTCCACGAGGGCATCACCGGCTGGACCTTCGCGAACTTCCTCACCTCGCCCGCCAGCCCGTTCGTTTTCAATGGCACCTTCGACTTCGCCCAGTACCTCGCGACGAACAAGATCACCCTCGCACCCAACGACTGGGTCATGGTCAACCTCGGCATCAACGACATCTTCGCGATCCCCGGCGGACCCGCGAGCGGCGCGGCGGTCGCAAACGTCTACTCGAACCTCACGACGTTGGTCTCCGGAATCAAATCGGTCGTGCCCACCGCCCGCATCGGCGTGTGCCTCACCATCCCGCCGCCCGCGTTGCAGGATGGATTCGGCTACGTCTACGGCGACCTCCGCACCGTCCCCGAGTACCGGGGAGTCCAGGATGTCTGGATCGCCAAGATACTGCAGGGCTTCGACGGCGGCGCCGTCCCGCAGGTCTCGTTGATCCCGATCAACGCGAACCTCGACACGTTCAACAACTACCCGTTGATCAATGTCCCGGTGAATGCCCGCAATCCGGGCGTCACCTTCCAGGTGCCCGACAACGGGGTGCACCCCGCGCCCGTGGGCTATTACCAGATCGCCGACACCCTCTTTTCCTTCCTGAAAGGCAACGAGCCGTGAAGCGCCTTTCCCTCGGTTTGGTTTTTGCCTTCGCGGGCATCGCGCCGTCGCTGGCGGTCGACCGTTTTACGCTCGAGTACGCGACGGCCGGCCCGACGATCGCCCACGCCGGCTCGACGAGGTTCGGGGTGGACGCCTCGCTCGGTGAGGCGGTCGCGGGCTTTGCGTCCGGCCAGCGCTTCACGTGCCGCGCCGGTGCGGTCGAGTTGTTCGCGCCGCAGGCCATCGGACCCGTCACCAAGCTCCCGCTGAAGATCGAGTTGCTCAGCGACGCCATCGTGGTCACGTGGCCCGCCACCCATCCGTCGTCCGTGCTCCAGTACTCGTCGTCGCTGGCACCGGGCGCCGTCTGGACGCCGCTCTCAACGCCTCCGTCCGTCGTCGGCGACGAGTTTTTCGCGGTGTTGGACCGGACCCAGAACGTCCGCTTTTTCCGGCTCGGCGCGCGCTGACGGAGACCGAGGCTCGGACCGGATAGTCGTGGGTGACGGCGGCCCTGCCGTCACCGGAACCTTGAGAAGCCAACAGGCCGAGCTTCCCGCAGCAGGACCGCTGCCCAGTGGCACCAGGGCCGGTGCCACCCACCGTGACTGGGCCTCGACCTGCGTGGGTGACGGCGGCCCTGCCGTCACCTCCAATTAGCTCGTGCCGGTATCGTTCGAATGCCCTTGGCACTCACCCGTGGGTGTAGGGTTCCCACATCGAACCCTTGCGGCTTGTTTCGCTCCGGTGGCGGCAGGCTGCCGCCACCCACGGGTTGCATCGGCGTCGTTCCCGCTCAGGCCCCTTCGCCCGCGCCTTCGACCCGGATCATCACCGGCGGTCCTTTCACGTTGTCCAACGTCGCGATGCGCGCCATTGCCCCCTTCACTTTTCCGTCGGGCGCATCGTGGATCATCAGGATCACCGGGACCGATTCGCCCTCGTGTCCCTCGGGCTGGATGATCGACGAGATTCCGATCCCCGCCTTCGCCAAAACCGCCGCGATTTTCGCGAACACCCCCGGCCGATCCAGCACCGCCAGCCGCACGTAATACCGGCACGGAACCGAGTCCATCGGCACCACATGCCCCCCGCGATCGTGCGGCACGAATGCCGGCACGCGGTCGTGCGATCCGTGTTTCAAGTCCAGCGCCGCGTCCGCCAGATCGCTCAACACCGCGCTCGAGGTCGGGTCGCCGCCCGCGCCACGCCCGTAAAACAACGTCTCGCCCACGATGTCCCCGCGCACCGCGACCGCGTTGAACGCATGGTTCACGCTGGCCAATACGTGCGAGTCGGGAACCAACGCCGGGTAGACCGCCACCTGGATTCCGGGTCCCGCCGCGCGCTTCCGTGCGCCTTTCGCCGGCGCGCGCCCGGGGGAAATCGTCCGGACCACGCCCAGCAGCCGGATCGTGTAGCCCAACCGCGCCGCGAACTGGATGTCGAGGCGCGTGATGCCGCGGATGCCCTCGGTGTGGATCTCGCGCGGCTGCACCCAGAATCCGTGCGCCAACGACGCGAGGATCCCGGTCTTGTGCGCCGCGTCGTGTCCGTCGACGTCCAGCGTGGGATCCGCCTCCGCATAACCCAGCCGCTGCGCTTCCTTCAGCGCCTCCGCGAAATCGATGCCCTCCAGCTTCATCCGCGTCAGGATGTAGTTGCAGGTGCCGTTGACGATGCCGCGTATCGACAGGATGCGGTTTCCGACGAGCGATTCGCGCAGGACCTTGATGATCGGGATGCCGCCGGCGACGGATCCCTCGTAATAGAGGTTCGCGTTGTTGGCGCGCGCCGCGGCGAACAGTTCCTCGCCGTGCGCCGAGAGCAACGCCTTGTTCGCCGTCACCACCGGTTTGCCGTGGCTCAGCGCCGCCAAGACCACCTCGCGCGCCGTCGTGGTGCCGCCGATCAGCTCGACGACCACCTGCACGTCGGGATTGTGAACGACCGTCTTCCAGTCGCCGGTAACGATGGCCGACGGCAATTCGGCGCCTCGCCGCTTGCGGGCGTCGCGCACCGCGACCCGGACGATCTCGAGCCGCACGCCGAGGCGCGAGGCCATGAGGCCGCCGTTGCGTTCGAGCGCGCGGACGACCCCGCTGCCGACGGTTCCACCGCCCACGATGCCGATCTTGACCTGCTGCATAAGCCGGAGTCGAAGCGTGCCGACGCGGGATGGGGCGGAGAAGCCCGAAAAAACAAAAAGCCGGCCCAACGCCGCGTGCTCCCCGATTCCCCGCACGCGACCGTCATTGCCGGCTTTTTCCCCAATTGCCCTCCCGCTCCTGACTTCGGGAAGACACCCCTCTTGTGCCGCGGAACCTTCCCTCGGTTCCGTCAACCGATTGATATTTCCCTGAATGCGCCGCTTGTCGCAGTCGGTCCCGGCACGATTCGCTCGTGGCGGAAACCCCTACAAAATGACTTTCGCATTCGCAAATGAGGGCGATGAAAACACCTCGGTCCCCTCGGGACCGGGCACATCTTGACACTGCCCCGGTTCAACTTGTGGAGGCCGAAGAGCGAGCCTTCGTTGCCTTTTGTAAAAAGTCCCAAGTCGTGTTGGAACAAATCGGGGGCAGTGTCCGGATGCGCCCCTCGGGACCCTCGTCACCACTCGCGGCTTTCCTCGCGCCCGGATTCCGGCACCCTTCGTCCCGGTCCCATGCGTTGCCAAGGCATCACCCGCCGGTCGTTTCTCGCCGATACCGGCATGGGGTTCACCGGCCTTGCCCTTGG
>JANYDN010000308.1 GCA_025363585.1 Verrucomicrobiota bacterium
GCTGGCGAGCCGAAGCTACGGGGAGAAATGGGGACGCCTTTGGCTCGACGTCGTGCGCTATGCCGACACGAGCGGTTGCAATTCGGATTACCCGATTCCCACGGCATACCTATATCGCAATTGGGTCATCGACGCGTTCAACGCGGACAAGCCCTTCGACCGTTTCCTCGCCGAGCAACTCGCGGGGGATCTGTTGCCGGCACCGGACGAGGCGGCGCGCAAACAACAGGTCGTCGCCACCGGATACCTCGCCATCGCCCGCCGGTTCGGCAGCCGCGCCAGCGAATTCCATCTCACCATCGAGGACACCATCGACAACCTCGGGAAGTCGATGCTGGGGCTCAGCATCAGTTGCGCGCGGTGCCACGACCACAAGTTCGACCCGATCGGCACGGCGGATTACTACGCGCTCTACGGCATCTTCAATTCGACGCGTTATGCGTTCCCGGGAACGGAGATCTACAAACATCCGAAAGATTATGTCCCACTGGGAACGGCGTCGCAGTCGGTGGAATACCTGCGCAACGCCGAGGCCCTCGCGTACCTCGACGACATGGTGGAGAAACTCCTTGAGCGCAAACGCACGCTCGACCGATTGACGAACGCGCCGGTCGTCGTGGCGGCCATCGCCAATCCCGGCGCGAACCCGCCGCCCGTCGCAACCAATGCCATCGCCGCGAACCCGGTGCCCGTGTCCAAACCCGCCGCCGAACCCGGCGCGGTACCGTCCGCGATCGATCGCTTGCCGCCGCAACTGGCGGCGTTGATCCGCGCGCCGGCCGATGCGAAGGCGCAACCGGGAAGGCTGGTCGAGCGCAAGGATTTCATCCGCATTCCCGACGAATGGACGATGGGCGAGATCAAGGGCGCGCTCTTCGACGCGCAGGGCGAACAGAAGCGGCTCGAGAGGAAAGTGTACGATCCCGCGCTCACGAAGGCCTATGCCGTAGCCGAGGGCACCACGCCCGGCGACGCGCGCATCCAGAAGAAGGGCGATCCTGGCACGACGGGCGACGAGGTCCGGCGCGGTTTCCTCCGCGTGTTGGGCGGGCAGAAGTTGCCGGACGACGAGAAGGGATCGGGTCGCCTCGAATTGGCCGGCTGGATCGCGAGCGCGGAAAACCCGCTGACGGCGCGCGTGATGGCGAACCGCGTCTGGCAGGGACATTTCGGTCGCGGCCTCGTGGCGACACCGAACGATTTAGGCAAACGCGGCGCGGCGCCGTCGCATCCCGAGTTGCTCGATTGGCTCGCCAACCAATTCGTTCGCTCCGGTTGGAGCGTGAAGTCGCTGCACCGCGCGATCGTGTTGTCGCGCGCGTACCGGCAGGGCAACGCGAGGAGCGCGAGGGCGGCCACGGTGGATCCGACGGGAAGCCTGCTGTCGGGATTCCCGCGTCGTCGTCTGTCGGCGGAGGAAATGCGCGACGCGACGTTGTTCGTGGCCGGCACGCTGGATCCCGAGCCGGGTGGGCCGCATCCGTTTCCGCGCGAGTCGGAATACACTTATACCCAGCACACGCCCTTCGTGGCGGATTACCCGACGTCGAAGCGGAGCGTGTATTTGTTCCAGCAACGGTTCCGGAGAAACCCGTATCTGGAATTGTTCGACGGTCCGGATCCGAACGCGACGACGCCGGTGCGCGGCACGGCGACTTCGCCGTTGCAGGCGTTGTCGGCATTGAATTCGAAGCTGAACCACGAGGCGGCGGACGCGCTGGCGGTGCGCGTGGGCATGGCCCGCGGCGGGGACGAGGACCGGTTGCGACGGATGCACGAACTGGCGTGGGGCAGATCCCCGACGGCAACCGAACTCAAGGCCGGCCTCGAGCACCTGCGCGCCGTGGCTTCGGAATTGGCGAGGGCGGGCGAACCCGAGGAACGCCGCGCGCGCGGGGCGCTCGCGAGCTACGCGCGCGTGCTCCTCGGCTCGAACGAATTCGTGTTCGTTGATTAATCCCAATCCAACGACACCAACGCCACTCCTTGGCGCGGCAGCGTCAGGGTGATCGTCGCGATGCCGCCCTCGACTTTGATCGACGCCGAAAACTCCTTGTCCGGCGCGAGCGCGCTGGCCGTCGTCAACGCGTCGTATTGGGAGCGGTTGGGCGCGGGCGGCGATCCCATTTTCTTCCATGCGGCAAAGGCGTTCGCGTGTTCGTCGTCCACGCGCACC
>JANYDN010000087.1 GCA_025363585.1 Verrucomicrobiota bacterium
AGCCGGTCCTGCGCGCCCTGCCACATGTCCGGCATGGGCGCAGTCTGCGCCGCGTCCTCCGGCGGGATTTCCAAGCCGAGCCGGACCGTTTCCTCGGCCCGCGCGGCCATCGAGGCCTGCACCGCCTGCCCCGCCATGGGACCCACGATGTTGAGCCGCACCGCCGCCGCAATCCAACCCCGCAACTGGACGAAGACATGGCCGCGCGCCGAATCCTCGAGGCCGAATCCCATCCGCGCGCACAGCGCACCGAACACGGGGGCGCCATGGAAGAATTCGGGCGCCGACAAAGCCCCGATGACCGACGTGCCGAACCCGCGCTCCACCGCCAGCCACAACGCGCGGCCCTGGAGTCGGCTCGCGCGGTTCGCCACGTGGTTCGAGAGGAACGCCTCGCACCACGCGTCGAGTTCGGCGAGTCGCGCTTGCCCGCGGTGCGCCGCGCAGGTCCACGGCAACGCCGCGTGCGCCAATTGCGCGAGGCTCGCGTCGATCCAACCCTCGAGCCCCGCGCGTCCGGTCACTTCCCCGTGCTGGCGCGCGGCCTCGAGCCCGCCCGAGTGCGCGAAGCCGCCCGTCGGGAACGACGAGTCGAGGAATTGCCAGAAGGTCCAGGGATCCACGGTTCAAAACAGGCTGTAGCGCTGGGCCAGCGGCAGCACGGTCGCCGGCTCGCACGACAGCAATTCCCCGTCCGCATGCACGGCATAGGTCTCGGGATCTACCGTGATCTTTGGCATCGCGTCGTTCCATTTGAGATGTCGCTTCCCGATGTCGCGGCAGTTTTTCACCGCCTCGATGCGCTTCGTCAGCCCGTATTTGGCCGCGACCCCGCGCTCCTTGCAAAGCTGGCTGACAAACGCCAGCGAACAGGAACCCGGCGCGCTCCCGAACGCACCGAACATCGGGCGCATCACCACCGGTTGCGGCGTCGGGATGCTCGCGTTGGGATCACCCATCTGCGACCACGCGATGAAACCGCCCTTGATCACCATCTCGGGCTTCGCGCCGAAAAACGCCGGGCGCCATAGGACCAGGTCCGCCAGCTTGCCGCGCTCGACCGACCCGATCACGTGCGACATGCCGTGGGCGATCGCCGGGTTGATGGTGTACTTCGATATATAGCGCTTGATGCGGAGGTTGTCGTTCGTGCCCGTTTCCCCGACCAAACGCCCGCGCTGCCGCTTCATTTTGTCCGCCGTCTGCCACGTCCGCGTGATCACCTCGCCGATGCGACCCATCGCCTGGCTGTCGCTGCTCATCATGCTGATCGCGCCCAGATCGTGCAGGATGTCCTCCGCGGCGATCGTCTCGCCGCGGATACGGCTTTCCGCAAACGCCACGTCCTCCGGCAATCCCGGGTCGAGATGATGGCAAACCATCAGCATGTCGAGGTGTTCGTCGATGGTGTTGCGGGTATAAGGCCGCGTGGGATTCGTCGAGCTGGGAAGGACGTTGGGCTCGCCGCAGATCCTGATGATGTCGGGCGCATGGCCGCCGCCCGCGCCCTCGGAATGATAGGTATGGATCGTCCGGCCCTTGAACGCCGCGATGCTTCCCTCCACGAACGTCGATTCGTTCAACGTGTCGGTGTGGATCGTGACCTGGATGTCATGCTTGTCCGCCACGCCCAGGCAGCAATCGATCGCCGCGGGCGTGGTGCCCCAGTCCTCGTGCAGCTTGAGCCCGACCGCGCCCGCGAGAATCTGGTCGGCCAATCCCGCGGGATGCGCGGTGTTGCCTTTCCCAGTCAGGCCAAAATTCAGCGGCAACCCGTCGAGCGCCCGCAGCATCGCCTTCATATAAGTCGGCGACGGCGTGCACGTGGTCGCGCTGGTTCCCGTCGCGGGGCCCGTCCCGCCGCCGACCATCGTGGTGAGTCCGGCGGCGATCGCCTCGTGCGCCTGCTGGGGGCAGATGAAATGGATGTGCGTGTCGAGCCCGCCCGCGGTCACGATGAGGCCCTCGGCCGCGATCACCTCGGTGGTGACCCCGACGATCATCCCGCGCGTGACGCCGGCCATGACGTCGGGATTGCCGGCCTTGCCGATTCCCGCGATGACGCCGTTCTTCACCCCGATGTCGGCCTTGTAGATGCCGGTATAATCCACGATGAGGGCGTTGGTGAGGACGAGGTCGAGCGCGCCGTCGGCGCCGATGCCCGTGGCCTGACCCATGCCCTCGCGGATGACTTTCCCGCCGCCGAATTTGCATTCGTCGCCGGGCACCGTGTGGTCGCGCTCGACCTGGAGTATCAGGTTGGTGTCGCCGAGGCGGACGGTGTCCCCGGTGGTCGGCCCGAACATCTCGGCATAATGCCGCCGTTGCATGCGGTGTCCCATGTCAGTTCCCTTGGTTGCCGAATCCCGCCTTCTTGACGCGTTTCATCGCGGCCGTGTGGCCCGCGGGCGTGACCTTTCCGGAGGCCAAGCCGTTGCCGCCGCGAATCACCCGCTTCCCCGCGATCTCGACCAACCTCACCGTCTTGGTTTCGCCGGGCTCGAACCGAACCGCGGTGCCGGCCGGGATGTCGAGCCGTTTGCCGTACGCCGTCGAGCGGTCGAAACGAAGCGCGGCGTTGGTCTCTATGAAATGATAGTGGCTGCCAACCTGGATCGGCCGGTCGCCGAGATTGGTGACCTTGAGTTCCACGCTGTGCCGGCCGGCGTTCAACTCGATCTCGCCTTCCATCGCCGTGATCTCGCCGGGCTCCGGCCCTGCCTCCTCGGTCGTCGCGGCGGACAACGCGGGGACGGGCAGGAACGAACCATATAAGGCCAACGCAAGGTCCCCGTTCTCGGCGGCGATTGGATGGTGCACGGTCACGAGTTTCGTGCCGTCGGGAAACGTTCCCTCGACCTGCACCTCGCCGATCATCTCGGGCACGCCGGACATCACCTGGCGACGGCCGAGCAGTTTGCGGCCGAGCTCCATGAGTTCGGCGACGGTTTTCCCGTCGCGTATGAATTCCAGTAGCACGGTCGCGATCAGCGCGACGGCCTCGGGATAATTCAGCCGCACGCCGCGCGCGAGGCGCTTCTGCGCGAGGAACCCCGCCTGGTGCAGGACGAGTTTGTCGAGGTCTCTGGGACTAAGGTGCATGGTTCACCACTTTCGTTGCCAAGGATCGTCTCCCAACATCGGCGCCACCGGAAGAAGCCAACGGCGCAATTCGCGGCCCACCACCTCGGCGCCTTCCCCCGCGACGCGCACGACGACGCCCCCGCGGATCGGGCTCGCGGACACCACCAAGGCCGCGCGACGTTCCACCGCGCGCCCTCCCACATCGTCGAGCACGGCCTTCGCGGCATCGGCCAGCATCGGCCCCCACAGCACCAGCATCGCGAGGCATCCGTGCCTGCCGCCGCGGAACGGCGAGTCGAGGGGGCCATCTGAAGGATCGAGGCGAAGCGAATCGAGGAACGCGGGCTTGGCGTCCACACGAATTAGATTCCGGCTCGAATAGTGATCGAAAGCCCATCGCTCGCCGCGCGCCAGGCGACCGGGGCTGAATCCGTCGACCAACACCAGGCTCGCGTCCGCCGCGAGATCGAACTCCTGGCGCTGGGTATAAGTCGACTCCGCGAACAACTGCGCGGGATCGGGCGCGAAGACCAGGAGGGATCCGGCACCGAGCCGCGCGCGGGTCGAATGGCCCGAGGCGCGCTTGGACGGGTTCCTATATATCTTCGAGGACGATTGCGTGCCGACGAAGGCCCGGGTTCCGGCCGCGAGACTTAGGTCGAGCGAGGTGCGGTCGCCGGCGACGAGTCCGCCGCCGAAACTGCTCGAGTAGATCCACGCGCTTTGGCCGCGGGGCCGCGGCACGAGCAGCTTCATGGGACTGGTGGAGAAGGCCCCGGTGACCGCGCTGGCACCGTCCACCCACGTCACCTCGAGCCGGGAACTGCCCGCTGGCCTTGGGGCGGCCGTCCCCACCGAGCACATCGCCCCGTCCCGCTGGGTCCCCGTTTCACCGGTCTTGAAACTTGAAACTTGAAACTCCCTTTCGGGCTGTACGCCACCCTCCGCTGGAAAGTTCGGGGCCACACGATCACGCGCGCCCGTTCGCGGCGAGGAAAGCCACCGCCAAGACGCAGCCCCCGACAATCGCGCACGCGCGACGCACGCGCGGCGACGAGACCACGCGCGAGGCGAACACGCACGCGAGGCCGAACAACGCGGTGAAGGTCAGATGATACGGACTGGTCGCCCAGTGACCGAGGCCTGGTTCCATCGGCCCGTGCCCGGGATGCGCCCATGCGGCGGGCGCGGAAAGAACGATGGCCGCCAAGGCGACGCCCAAGTATTTTCTCATACGGTGAGGTGCTTGCGGACGATGTCGTCGCCCAGTTCGGAAATCGGGCCGTGGGCGACGATCGATCCGCGATCCATGATGTGGAACGCATCGCCGACCTCGAGGCAGAAGTCGAGGTATTGCTCGACGAGCAGGATCCCGATTTGCCCCTCGCGGCGGATGGCGCGGATGGCGTCGTTGATCTCCTGCTCGCGCTCGGGCCCGTCCCCGGAAAGGCCGTGGGTACTCAGCCGTTTGATGGTGTCGCCGATCTGGTCGATGATGTTCGGCTGGATTCCCTCGGTGGGTTCGTCGAGGAGCAGGATGCGCGGGTTGGTGAGCAAGGCGCGCCCGATCGCCAACTGCTGCTGCTGCCCCCCGCTGAGAACGCCGCCCTTGCGCTGCAGCATTTGCTTGAGCACGGGAAACAGCGCGAGCACGCGGTCGAGTTCGCCGTGGATCTTCTTTCCCTGGGCGACGGCCCCGATGCGGAGGTTTTCCCACACGGTAAGGTTCGGGAAAATGTCGCGGCCCTGCGGCACGAACCCAAGCCCGGCACGCGCGCGTTCCTCGGGGCGCATCCCCGTCAACTCGACGTCGCCCAGCTTGATGGAGCCCGACTCGGCGCGGACGAGGCCCGTGATGGCGCGGAGCGTGGTGGTCTTGCCCACGCCGTTGCGGCCCATGAGGCAGACGACCTCGCCGGGGGACACCGAGAGGCTGACCTCGCGGAGGATGCGCGAGCCGTCATAGCTAACTTGTACTCCGGAAAGCTCGAGCTTCATGCGGCGGCGGCGTGCCCTTTCTTTTTGCGACCGAGATAGACTTCCTTCACGCGCTCGTCCGCCTGCACCTGGTCGACCGTTCCCTCGCAAAGGATCGATCCCTGGTGAAGCACCGTGACGGTCCGCGCGATCTGCCGGACGAACACCATGTCATGCTCGATCACGACGATGCTGTGTTTGCCCGCGAGGGAAAGCAGCAGCTCGCCGGTCCGTTCCGTCTCGCTGTCCGTCATTCCCGCGGCGGGCTCGTCGACCAACAACAACCGCGGTTCCTGCGCCAGCAGCATCCCGATCTCGAGCCATTGCTTTTGCCCGTGCGAAAGCGAACCCGCCTTCGTCCGGGCGCGGTCGACGAGGCCGATCGT